>NZ_CP009286.1:4148500-4460500 GCF_000758685.1 Paenibacillus stellifer | reverse complement strand
CTTTTTCAATGGAATCCACTCCTTCTTCAAGCTTTCTCTGTCCATTCTAAACCCTAAACCGGACAGGGACAACCTGGCTTGGACCTTCTCCTGCTCTTGATGTCATTTAACATGACTCTTATTGACAAATAACCTGTCCTTGAATTATGATGAGCCTAAACCTATTTTAAATTTTTCGTATATCCTTAATGATTGGATTAAGGGTTTCTACCGGGAACCGTAAATTTCTGGCTACGAGAATGTGCCTAGGCATGTTTTCGTAGCCTTTTTGCTTGGATATGGGCATGAATCGGAGAGGGGAGAACGCCATGAGCGGTATTTTGATCAAAAATGCGCAGATTGTCACAATGAATCAACGGGAGGAAATCTTACACGGGGATATCCGTATCAAGGATGACCGGATCGCCGAAATCGGAGCGGGTCTCACGCCGCTGCAGGGCGAGCAGGTGATGGATGCCGCAGGCCGCACGGTGATTCCAGGCTTCGTTCAGACGCATATCCATCTGTGCCAGACACTCTTCCGGGGGAAGGCGGACGATCTGGAGCTGATGGACTGGCTGCGCAAACGCATCTGGCCGCTGGAAGCGGCGCATGACGGCGAATCGCTCTATTACTCGGCCATGCTCGGACTCGGCGAACTGATATCTAGCGGCACGACGACGATCGTCGATATGGAGACGGTGCACCACACCGATTACGCGTTTCAGGCCATTGCGAAGAGCGGTATTCGCGCCCTCTCCGGCAAGGTGATGATGGATCAGAAAGGAGACGACATCCCAGCCGCGCTTCAGGAGGATACGGCATCTTCGCTGCAGGAGAGCGTGGATCTGCTGGAGAAATGGAACGGCTATGACGGGGGACGTATCCGGTACGCTTTTTCCCCGAGATTCGTCATCTCATGCACCGAGCCGCTGCTGAAGGAGGTCCGTGATCTGTCGGCACGCTATGGGGTCAATGTGCATACTCACGCGTCCGAGAATCTGGGTGAGATCGAGATTGTGCAGGCGATGACCGGCATGCGCAATATCGTGTACCTCGATCATATCGGTCTGGCGAACGAGCGGCTCATTCTGGCTCACTGCGTCTGGCTTGATGAGGAGGAACGGCGGATTCTGCGCGATCGCGGCGTTCATGTCAGCCATTGTCCAGGCTCCAATATGAAGCTCGCGTCCGGCTTCGCCGATACCCCGGGACTGATTCACGAGCATGTGTCGGTGAGCCTTGGCGCGGACGGCGCGCCGTGCAATAATAACCTCGATATGTTCGGAGAAATGCGGATGGCCGCTCTGATCCAGAAGCCGAAGCACGGGCCGACGGCGATGGATGCCCGGACCGTGTTCCGGATGGCGACGATCGGCGGAGCGAAAGCGGTCGGCCTGGAGGATGAAATCGGCAGTCTGGAAGTCGGGAAAAAAGCGGATCTGGCGATCCTCAATCTGAACAACTTTCATACGTTCCCTTCCTTTGACGTTGATCCGGTCTCGCGGATTGTGTATTCCGCAACCCGCTCCGATGTGGAGAGCACGATCATTAACGGCAAGGTCGTCATGGAGCGCGGCGTGATGAAGACAATCGACAAGGATACGGTGCTGCGCGAAGCGGACACTTCGATCAAACGGCTGCTGGTCCGCTCGCCGCTGGGCTCCATTTAGGCTTGCCTGATGATCTTCATCAGCTTAAGCTCCGTCCGCTCGGATGACGGCGTGTAGATGAGGCAGCGCAGATCGGCGCTGCCGTGCACCTGCATGGAGGTCAGCTCGAACAGCATTTTGCCCGCCTTCGCATGCCGGAACTCAATCAGCACGTCAGGGGCGCTGTTCACAGTGCTTCTCTGCCACAGCCGGCCGAAATCCGGATACTGTCCGCTCATATGCCGCAGGAAGTCGCGATACCATTCATCCTCCACATACTGTCCGTAATACGTCCGGAAGATCGCGAGAAAGCCGGTTACGAAATCCTCCCAGTTCACCGCCAGCCGCTGAAGCTCCTTGCGGGCGAACAGAAGCTCGATCAGATTCCGGCCTTCCGCCGGGACCTGCACGAAATCGAGAAAGACATGCCTGGCCGCGTCGTTCCAGCCGACAATCCGGGAGCGGCGGTCGATCACGATGGCCGGGGAGTATTTAAGTTCCCGGATGATCTTGAGCAGCGCCGGCCGGATTTCGGGCTGTTCCTCGGGCGGAGCCGGGGGGCTGACATGAGATTCCAGCGCGAGCGACTGGAGATACCGCCTCTCATCGGCAGTCAGCCGGAGCGCCCTTGCGATATTCTCCAGCACCGAAGATGATACCTTAATATTGCGTCCCTGCTCCAGCCAGGTGTACCAGGTCGTACTGACGCCCGCTAGCTGGGCGACCTCCTCCCTTCGAAGACCCGGCGTTCTGCGCCTGCCTCCCTCGGGAAGTCCGACCGAACCCGGCGTGATTTTGGCTCGCTGGGTCTTCAGGAAGGCGGACAGCGCCTCCAGTCTGGCTTGATCGTTCATGATTCTTCCTCCTTAAGCTCGATTCCATTCTTTTGATTCCCTTAGTGCGATATCGTTAGTGCGATTCCGTTCACGTGTTATCCTAGCACTCATTATACTAGTTTAAACAACAACTTGTAATAGGATAACCTGCATGGCATGATAGCGATATTACATGAGCTGGAGGTCTGAATCGTGGAAAGAGTTGTCATTACAGGCATGGGAATCGTATCGCCGCTCGGAAGCGGCGTGAAGGAATTCTGGAATGGGCTGAAGGATAGGCGGTCGGGTATCCGCGAAATCGACGCCTTCGATACGTCGGCTTACAAGACCAAGTTCGCCGGAACGGTCCGGGGCTTCGATGCCGAAGCCCTGTTCGGAAGAAAGGAAGCGCGGCGCATGGACCGCTTCACACAGTTCGCTGTTGCAGCGGCTGATCAGGCATGGGCTGACGCCGGACTGCGGCAAGAGGCGCTGGACATGGAACAAGTCGGCGTCTATGTCGGCTCGGGCACCGGAGGCATCGGCACGCTGCTCGATCAGCACCGGGTACTGCTGGAGCGCGGGCCGGAACGGGTCAGTCCGACGCTGGTCCCGATGATGATCTCCAACATGGCCGCCGCGACGATCAGCATCCGCCTCGGAACACTGGGCCCGACGCTGTCGCCTGTTACCGCCTGCTCCATCGGGAACACGGCCATCGGCGAGGCCTTCCGGGTTATCCGCTCCGGCGACGCGGATGTCATTCTGGCCGGCGGGGCGGAGGCGGCGGTCAACGAGATTTCCCTGGCCAGCTTCGGCAACGCACATGCCTTGTCCGCACGGAATGATGATATCCAAGGGGCCAGCCGGCCGTTCGACGCGAAGCGGGACGGGTTCGTCCTTGGCGAAGGCGCAGGCATTCTGGTGCTGGAGTCGCTATCGCACGCGAAGCGGCGGGATGCGAGAATCTACGCCGAGGTGATTGGCTACGGGGCGGGCTCCGACGCCTACCATATGGTTGCCACCCACCCGGAAGGGGAAGGCGCTTACCGGGCTATGAAGCAGGCGCTGCATTCCGCCGGGCTCGAGCCCGGCGAGATCGACGTCATCAGCGCTCACGCCACCTCCACGGAGCTTGGCGACCGCTCCGAGACGAAGGCGATCAAGACGCTGTTCGGCGAGGATGCCTACCGCATCCCGGTGACGGCCAACAAGTCGATGACCGGGCATATGCTCGGGGCCGCCGGCGGGGCCGAAGCGATCGCTCTCGTCAAGAGCCTGGAAGCGGGGCTTATTCCGCCGACGATCAATCTTGAGCATCCCGACCCGGAATGCGATCTGGATTATGTGCCGAATGCCGCGCGGGAAGCCGATCTTGAAATCGGCATGTCCAATTCCTTCGGCTTCGGCGGACACAATGCCGTGGTCATTGTTCGCAAATACCGGGAATAGCGGCGTATCTCCTGAGCCACGCGGACCGCAACTCGAATCAGGCGATCGGGTGACACTAACCCTTAGAATGTAGGGGAAAGGAGGGACTTCGGTTTGTACGAATGGAACGAAATGGTCCAAATGATGGTAGACTGGGTGGAGGAACATCTGGATTCGAAGGCAACGCTGCAGGAAATGTCCGAACGGCTGGGGTATTCGCCTTACTACTGCACAAGGCAGTTTCACCTGCTCACGGGGATGACTCTGCGCGATTATGTGCGGCTCCGGCGCATCACGCATGCTGCACTGGAAGTCAGAGACACGGAGCTGCGGCTTCTAGACATCGCCGTGAAGTATGGCTATTCCTCACAGGAAGCGTTTACCAGGTCTTTTGTCAGAGCCTTCGGCATGACGCCCGCTTCGTACCGGGAATCCAGACGGCCGATTCCAATGTCGATTCGGGCCGAAGTCTTCTCTCCTTATCACTATGCGGTGAAGGAGCGTGTCTTCATGTCGGAGCTTAAGCTTCAAGAGGTAGAGGTTAAAATTGAGCGAATACCGGCCCATCAATTTATCGGAATCTGGGATGTCGAATCGGATAATTACGGCGACTTCTGGGCGAACGGCCATGATTGTGACGAGGTGAGCGGGCTGCTGGAGAGCATGTCCCATCACACGCTGCCCGGTCAGCTGGGGCAGACCGCCGGCTGGTTTTACCGGGAGGGGAGAAAAGGTTATCTGTACGGAATTCCGGTATCCGCGGATTACACCGGTGATATTCCGGAAGGGATGGAATGCCGGCTTATCCCGGAGTCCGAGTACTTGGTCTTCTATTATCCTCCGTTTGATTATATGAAGGATAACGCTTCTGTCATGAAGGCCGTTGAGGACAAAGCGTGGAGCTTCGATCCCGGCGAGCTGGACTATGTCTGGGATGAAGCCGGGGAGAAGCAGGACTACCAGCGGCATTTCCCGGAGGGCTATGGTTATGCCGTACTACGGCCGGTGAAGAGAGCGGAATAGGTATGTTCTGATCGAAAAAGGCTGCGCCGCAAGCAGTAAGCGCTTAGCCGCATCGAACAGTAAGCGGCGACGCTGAACTACGAGGCGGTGAACGCCAAACGGCAAATGCTGAACTGCGGACGGCGAATAGCGAACTGCAGGGTGACGAGCGGCAAGCGGCGAACGCTGAAGCAGCGGGCAGCAAGTTGCAAGCCGCGAACACTCAGCAGCGGGCAGCTAGCATCGATCAACAAGCAGCAAGCGTTGGGCCTGGAGTATGAAGCATCCCTAACTCATGGGATGCTTTTTTCATTGCCAAAGTCAATAATAATGTTATGTATATTTCGGAAGCGGGAACCGTTCCGGCCTGAATTTCGTCTAATCCGGTGAGGTGAATGTATTGAATTTCGAAAATTTGAAGGATGCCGTTCAGATGGACGAGGACATGCTTCGGGCCGTGATGGACCGCTATGGCAGCGATGTCTGGAATTACATTTACTATTTGACTTCGAGCCGTGAGCAGGCGGATGAGCTGGCGCAGGAGGTATTTGTGAAATGCTACTACCGCATTGAGACGTACCGGGGAAGGTCCTCCTTTCAAACATGGCTGTTCTCCATCGCACGAAATGCCGTATGCTCCTACCGCAAATCCCGCTTCTTCAGAAAAAGCCTGTGGGGAGACACCGCTGCGCTGCCGGACGGGAAGATCACGGTGAACGCAGGCGGCGGGGCGGTCGTTGCGGCCTCGGCGGAAATGCAGTATTTCAGCAGCATGCATATCAATGAAATCTGGGATATGATCATGGATCTGCCTGCCGGGTTCCGGGAAGTGCTTGTTCTCGATTTGAAATATGGCATGTCTACCCGGGAAATCGCCGAGGTTACGGGCTGGTCGCCCGGGACGGTCAAGTCCAGGCTTCACCGCGCCCGCCGCAAAGTCCAACACAGGCTGAAGGAGATGAGATAGTGGACAGCAGACCGGAATGGTACGAACGGGTAGCCAAAGGTCCTTTTGAGAAGGGCGGATTTACGGCGGAGCATGCGGAGAATGTGTTGCGGATGATCCGCGAAGGCAAGCCCCGGAGAGCGCGGGAGCGCCTTGGAAGTCCTTATGTGAAGACAGCCGTTGCTGCATGTATTGCACTGACGGTCGCCGGACTCGGCTGGGCGGCGGCGGACGGCTCGCTCTTAAGCTACAGGGGAACGGGCAATGTGTTCTCCACAGCCTCTGGAGCGGTGAAGGAAGCGGACATGAAGAAGACGGCGGATAAGGCGCTGCAAGATCTGCTGGGAATTTCACTTCCATTCGAAGGCGCCGAGCGTGTGAAGAATGAGAAGCTGATGCGATATTCATACCGCGAGGGGGACAACACCGCGTATTTCTGGATCAGTACGGATACCGGGAAGCTGATGAAGGCGAAAGTGACAAGCTCGCTTAAACCTGATCAGAGTGTCCGCAAATTGAGCGATGGTGCGAGAGCGGTGATGGCGAGTTTAGGCTATAAAGGAGACTTTGCTTACTCTGCCTCGCGCAATGTCGATTACGATGCAGCCAAGGATGAGAAGATTGAGGTGAGGACTGTATTCAGAGCAGTCGATGCACGGGTTGAAATCATCAATGGAGACATTGAAATGATGAGCTTCGAGCCGGATGTCGGAACCCTGGATTCTGCAATAATGGAAGAGGGGATCAAGGCGCTGAAGTTCATGAACAAGAACCGGACAAATCTGACTGTGACGGGAGCCTATCGCTTCGTTAATGGGACAATAGATTTGCTGACACTTCGCTTCGGAGGCGAGGCTTATGTTACGATGGATGCTTTTACCCGGGTTGTATGCGGGATTACCGATACGGCTTTGTTCGACGGAAAATCCGACTCTGCCAAGGTTCAGGCCGAGCGGGACAAGAAGCTGCTGGCGGTCAGTGAACAGCAGATACGCTCGGCGACGGAAGGGCTTCTGCCTTCTACCTACAGCCTGAAACTAAAGGATTATCAGCTTAAGAAAAATCCGAAGGCTCCCGGAGTCGCCACATTCACACACTCCGGTTGGCCAGATATTGAGGTCTCCTACAATCTCTCGGGAAATGTATGGAGATTTGAGATAAGCCCTGCGGTGGCGGAAAAGTAGGCATTGGGAATAGTGGCATAGGTAAGAGTGATGGATGAAAGTGTAACTATGAGAGAGTGACTATGAGAGAGCAACTACAGAGCGACCGGTATAGCGGCAGACGAACGAAGGGCCGTCCCCCAGTCAAGTCATTGGGGACGGCCCGGATGCCAAATGCAAGTGTATGTTAGGGGATTAGTTCAACAGTTCAATATAGCCAGCCCGTTAAGGTCTTGGCGAGACGAGGATTTTGACCTGATTTCTCTCTTTCAGCAGAGCCTCGAAGCCCTGCTCGATCACTTCGTCCAGCTTGATCTTCTTCGTCACAAGCTTGTCCGCCGGGAAATAGCCCTGTTCCATCAGGCTAAGAACGGCAGGGAATACGTGGCGGTAGCCGATAATGCCTGTCATGTTGCGTTCCTTCAGCACGATATTGTTCGGGGTGATCGGAGCGTCTTTTTCAAAAATACTGACGATCATCACCTGGCCGCCCAGTTTGGTAGAGTTGATCGATTGCGACAGCACGGACGGAACGCCCGTTACCTCGTACGCGACATCGACACCGCCGTAAGTACGGTCATGCAGCTCCTTCACAACATCGCATTCTCTCGGGTCCAAGACGACGGCGCCTAGTTCTATCGCCTTCTGCTTGCGTTCCTCGGACAGCTCGATAACATAGACCTCGGCGGCGCCCGAGGCTCTCAATGCCTCGATGACCAGCAGCCCGATCGGTCCTGCGCCGAACACGGCGGCTTTGTCGCCGACCTTCAGCTGGCTTTGACGGACGGCATGAAGCGCGACAGCGGACGGCTCGACCAGAGCGCCCTGCTCGAAGGACAAGGAATCCGGAATTTTGAAAACCATATTAGCATTTACGGAAACGTATTCGGAAAAACCGCCCCCGCCTCCGGCCAGTCCGAGGAAGCCCATTTTGTCACAGAGATTATATTTGCCCTGTCTGCACGCCTCGCAAGTACCGCATGCAAAGATCGGCTCAACAACAACCCGGTCGCCGACCTTGAACTGGTTCACGTCTTCGCCGACTTCGACAATTTCACCCGAGAATTCATGGCCCATAACGATTGGAGCGGCTTCTCCGGTCAACGGATGGGCTTTATCCTTCGGGATAAAGATCGGACCCGCCACATATTCGTGAAGGTCGCTGCCGCAAATTCCGCACCATTCCACACGGATTTTGACCTTTCCGGGAAGGACCTTCGGCTCATCGATTGTCTCCACTCTCAAGTCTTTCACATTATGCCATCTCAATGCCTGCATCAAGTTCCATCTCCCATAAAGCGAAATTTTCAACACAGAACCGTAAACGTTTCCGGGATTAATGATTACATATCCTCAAGCAGATGTCAAACCCAAAGGCTGTTCGGAAATGGCTTCAGAAATTACTAAAGTTGTTATTCCTGGAGGATAAGGTATGATATCTTAGGATACAGAGAATCGAAATTCGCTAGACTTAAGGTTGGAAGGGAAATATTTGATGACCAACAGAAGCAAGATCACGATAGAGGATGTGGCCAAAAGAGCTTCGGTGAGCATCGCCACCGTATCCCGGGCCATCAACAATTCCGGGGAAATCAGCGCAGGGACGCGGGCCAGAATTCTTAAAATAATCGAGGAGATGGGGTTCTCCCCCAACAGGGCGGCTCAGAGTCTGAAGGTCCGGCAGACCAAACAGATTGCGCTGGTCGTTCCCGACATCCGCAATGCCATCATTCCGGATATTGCCTGGTCAGTCGAGCAGATGGCCAAGCAATATGGCTACCGGGTCATTCAGATCAACACATCCGGAAATCCGAGGACTGAACTCGAAGCGGTCCGTGACATCAAACAGCTGCATGTGGACGGGATGATCATCATGCCGCTGGCATATCCCAAAACATTAGCCGCGCTGATCAATAAATGCGCTGTGCCCATCTCCATTTTGAATTTCGGGAAACGGCTGGTTGGTGAGATTAAAGCGGATATCGTCAGCTTGTCGGTGCTGGAGGGCAAGCTCGTTATGGAGCACTTGCAGGGGATCGGGAGGACGAGAATCGCTTATGCCGGCACATCCACGAAGCTGATCGAAGACCGGTATATCGCTTATGAAGAGTCCGTTGCCCATTATGATGAAAGTCTGGTCTATCTGGGGGATGAATTATCCACTCAGATGGGGGAGCGCGCCGCCGATTATTTCTATCATCTGGAGCGCAGGCCGGACGCCGTATATGCGGTCAATGACATGGTTGCGATCGGCATCGTCAACCGTTTCAAAAAATTGGGAATCCGTGTGCCCGGGGATATCGCCGTAGTCGGGATAGACAATAATCCCCTGACGGTCCTCACGGAGCCGCAGATCACTTCGGTCTCCATCATGGGAAGCGAGGCGGCGGGACTGGCTACTCAAATGCTGCTAAGACGGATATTGGAGAGTCCGGAGCGTGAATACGAGAAGGTGCGGCTTGAGCCACGGCTCATTGTGCGGGAATCCAGTCTTGCAGTCATGCGGACGTAGCTCTTCGCCGCAGCGATTATTTACAATATTACAATTAAGGGGTAAGAGGGATAGGCATGTATGGAAAAAAACCAAGGATCACCGGACCATTTTACGCCGTAACAGGTCTGCTTCTATTGAAGCTGCTGCTGCTGCGGTTTTTGTTCTTCGACCGGATCGCCTGGGAATGGGTGGCGGCGGATGCCGCGCCGGTGCTGTTGATTATGGGAATTCTGGCGGCAGTGGTGCCCTCCAGGGCAAGAACGGCTGCATTCTGGTGCTTCAACCTGATTTTGTCGCTGATTCTGTTTGCCGCAAGCGTCTACTTCAACCATTTCGGATCAGTCCCTACCTATCTGGCTCTGTATGAGCTGGATCAGGTGTTCCAGGTCAGGGACAGCGTGGAATCGACCGTGAAGATGGTTGATTATCTGTTCTTCGCGGACTTCCTTCTGTACGGGTTATGGATGATCGCGCGCAAGCTTCGCCGCCGCCGTCGCGACTATTCGCCTTGGTCCTCCTATGGCCCGCGCGGCGGGTCCGCTATCGGCTCCTATTCTGCCTATTCCCCAGAATCCGGGCGGTTCCGGGTTAGAGCAGGCTTCGTCGTTCCGCTTCTCTGCATTGTGGCAGGCGCTTCCTGGTCGGCTTACACGATTCACACCTCAACCGGAATTACGAATGAGCTGGTACAGGCGGAAAGCGCAGGCTTTCTGAATTATGAGGTGGTTGCCGCGATCCGCCAGCATCAGAACAGCAATCTGGTCGGAACCGGGAATATAGAGGATACGATCGGCAAGCTTGAGACGCTGGAAGCTTCCTATAATTACGGCGGACAGCCTACCGGCACGCCGGCAGCCGATTATTACGGAGCGATGAAGGGCAAGAATGTCATTGTCATACAGATGGAGGCTTTTCAGAACTTCCCGCTGCATCAGTCGCTGAATGGGCAAGAGCTGACGCCGAACCTGAACAAGCTGGCGGACGAGGGGCTGTATTTCCCGCAGGTGTATCAGCAGATCGGGCCGGGCAATACCTCCGACGCCGAATTCATGAGCAATACGTCGATTTATCCGATCGGCACGCTCGCGATGTCCACGGGGTTCGGTGACCGGAAGCTGCCGAGCCTGCCGCGAGTACTGGAGAGCAAGGGATATGAGAGCTATACGTTCCACATCAACAATGTAGGCTTCTGGAACCGCAAGGATCTGTACGCTGCCATCGGCTTCAACGGTTATTACGACAAGCCGTACTTCAAGAACGACCATTTCAATTCATTCGGCGCCTCGGATGAGCAGTTATATAAGACCGGGATCGAGAAGCTCTCCAAGCTTAGTCAAAAGGGTACGCCGTTCTACGCCCAATTCGTCACCGCCTCCAGCCATCACCCGTTTAAAGTGCCGGAGGCCTTCCGAAAAATAACAGTGCCTGACGACCTTAAGGACACGATGCTTGGTGACTATCTGACCGCGGTTAATTACACGGACTATGCCATCGGCACCCTGATTGACGGCCTGAAGAGCAGCGGGCTGTGGGATCATACCGTGCTGGTATTTTACGGGGATCATTTCGGCCTTCAGCCTCAGGATGTTCCGCCGGAGCAGGTGGAGCAGGCCTTGGGCATTCCCTACGATTCCCGCGTCAGCCGGTTCAATATCCCGCTCATTATTCATATGCCCGGCTCCACGCAGGGCAAGGTGATCGAACGGACGGGCGGACAGACGGATATTATGCCGACGCTCGCCAATCTGCTGGGGGTATCGCTGCAAGAAGAAGGGGTTATCGCGTTCGGGCATGATCTGCTGAACATCAAGCATAACGTGGCGGGGATGAGATATTACCTGCCGTCCGGCTCTTTTTTCAACGATGACATTATGTTTGTTCCCGGCAAAAGCTTTCAGGACGGCGAGGCCGTCTCGCTCAAGAGTCTTAAGCCCGTCTCCGATTTCGCCAAATACGAAGGGGATTACGAGTATATGCTGAAGCTTCTGGCTCTGTCCGATGAGTATGTCAAGCTGCTGCCGAAGCGTTAACAGGAAGGATGCAACAGGAAATGAAATCATGGGTTAAACCGCATATTGTGGCTGTGGCGGCGGGCTTCGGCCTGCTGCTCGGCCTTCTCTTTCTCGGACCGTTCGTCGGAGTTGCCGACAACGGAGATTTTTTGCGCATGATGAATACGATTGGCCTGAATTATTACGATGCTGCGGAGACGTACGCTGACCGCTTCTTCAGCTACAGTCATTCCAGGTTCGCCTATGAATCGCTGTTTCGCGGGTTCTATCCATCCTCGCAGATTTTCCTTGTTCTGCCTGCAAGGCTGCTCGGCGGCCTGTTCCACGGCAACTGGTTCGACATCCGCATTCTGGCGGCTGTGTATGCGATCCTGCTGCTGGCCGCTACCTGGCTGCTTGTGAAATATAATGCCGGGCGTTCTTACATAGCGGGGCTGCTGCTTGGTGGCGTTCTGCTGTTCGTGTTCTACGATATCGGGTATACGGCGTACTTCAATTCGCTGTTCGGCGAGCCGGTCTCCCTTGTGTCGATGCTGCTTGCGTTCGCGCTCGGACTTCGGCTGCTGGCGAAGGAGGCGCCCACGGTCAAGGATTTGACGTTCTTCTTCATCGCCGTTCTGTTCCTGACCTGCTCGAAGATTCAGAATGCGCCGATCGGCATCGCCTTCGCCCTGATCTTTCTGCGCCTGTCGTCGCTTGAAGCGGGACCAAGGTTCAGGAAAGCGGCGATCTCGTTCGCGGCGGCCACCTTTGTCGTATCCGTCGTCCTCTATGTCGCCGCGCCCAAGGAACTGAAGCATATTAACCTGTATCAGACGGTCTTTTACGGCATTCTGAACGGCTCGGACGATGTTCGGGGCGATCTCCGCCAGCTGGGCTTGCCGGAGCGGCTTGAGGTGCTGGCGGGAACGAACTATTTTCAGCAGGATACGGCGATCAAGCAGGACGATCCTTCGCTTGTCCCGGATTTCTACGACCGGGTTTCCCATAAGGATGTGCTGGTCTTCTATCTGAAGAATCCCGGCCGGCTGCTGGACAATATGGAGTATGCGGCTTCGAACGGCATGTCGATCCGGCCCTACTATCTCGGAAGCTATGAGAAGAGCGAAGGGAAGCAGGGTGGTGCATTGGCTTATACGTACAGCGCCTGGAGCGAGTTCAAGAACAAGCTGCTCCCGCATAAGCTGTGGTTCATCGCCGTCTTCTATTTCGTGTATTACGCCGTTACGATCTTCGAATACGTGCGCAGCCGTGACCGGAGAGCCCGCCTCGCAGGCGAGCTTCTGATGCTGCTGGGGCTGATCGGGATCTTCTCGTTCCTCGTTCCGATTCTGGGCGACGGACGCGCCGACATCGGCAAGCATCTGTTCCTGTTCAACGTCAGCTTCGATATGATGGCCGTGGCGATGTTCGCCTGGGTCGTGCGGAAGCTGACTGCTTCGCGGCGGGATTCCTATTAGATTCTGGTCTGCTTCAAACCAAACAGCCGTGATGCTCTGGGCATCACGGCTGTTTGTCGTCCGCATAATCGGCGATAGCGGCTTCTTGAGCGGTTGGCTTTATGCTTCTCTTTTATTCTTCTGCTGTCCCCGATACTGCTGGGGGGAGACCCGGTTATACTGCTGGAAGGCGCGGGAAAAATGATGCTGATTCTCGAAGCCGACCATACCGGCAATTTCCTTGATCGGCAGCGGGGTTAGCAGAAGCAGCTCCTGGGCCCGCTGCATCCGGACGCGTTGAACATACTTCATGGGCGGCATCCCGAGCGCCGCCTTGAAGAGCGCCCGCAGCTGTTCTTTGCCGAGGGATACGGACTCCGCCAGCTCTTCAAGCGTCAGCGGCTCCGAAAGGCGGGTGGCGATCAGATCGCATAATTCGAACACCCGGTTGTCATACGCCGCCGGGCGTTCCGGCAGCTGGTGAGCCAGCGCTTTGAACAGCTCCAGCATCCAGGAAAGACCTTCCGTTCTGACCTGCAAATAGTTAAGGGTCTGCCCGGTGTCCAGCGTTACCGGGGGGAGGGGGGACCCTCCGTTCATATATTCATCTTCCGTATTAATGGAGCCGGAGAAGGGCTCAAGGAATTTTTTGTAGGTGTCAGCGAGCCTCCGCCATGACTCAACGAGTGACTGGAACCGGGAAGGCTGAACATTCGATTCTACGACCGGGAAACGGTACAGCCTTATAAAATCGAAGACGCCCACCTTGGCTTCGCAGGCAAAGGAAAGGTAGCAAAAAGGCGAATCCCGGCCGATCTCCTCCCAGGTCTGATACGTTCGGGAAGGAATGCATACGATGTCGCCCGCTTTGACTCTATACGGAATCCGGCCCAGCGTGATGATGGCGGAGCCTTCGGTCACGAGCCAGATGACTGTATGCTCGAACAAATATTGATAGGGATGACCTTCGTGGAGACACCACTCCTTCAGCCAGCGGATGTTAACAGTAAGGTTGTCCAATGAGCTGTGATTTTGAAATTCCAGGAGACTACGTCCCTGACGGTACCAATGCTTCAGCCGGTTCCGCTTCTCGTCCTCATGTGGATCGGCTTCGTGCTCACTTGCCGCCCCGGCTTCCTCCGACCATGCAGTCCGCATCTTGCTTCTTCCCCTTTCATTTCTGAGAGTTCACCCGGGAATCTGTATTTTTGGTACAAAAAGAGGTCTCCCGGATAAATACGGGGGGCTTCCCTCGATGCTATAATGATAACCATTGGACGGCCAAATCACAAGTAAATTAGTAGGAATACTATGTCTGTGTTTTTACCGGTCAACCGGATGAAACGCGGAGCGACCAAACGTTCATTATTAGGGGGATCACCAATGAAACATCGGTTAACTGCGGGATTCATGATGCTGACTATTATTCTTGCCCTTGTGCTCGGCGGCTGCGGGGCGACGTCAAGTTCCGGGGCAGCAGGCAAGACGACGGATGAAGCCGGATCGGAGAAAGTAACGCTGAAGTTCTGGTACCCCAATGCGGGCGAAATTGGGACCAAAGCGATTAAAGAGACGATTGCATCGTTTGAAGCGCAGCACTCCGGCATTTCGGTAGACCTGACTGTTGTGCCCTGGGACCAGTATTTTCAAAAGCTGGCGGTCGCCTACTCCGGCGGCACGCAGCCGGATGTTCACGGGCTTGGCTTCGGGCAACTGATCTCCACGGTGGATCAGGGCAAATATCTCAACCTTCAGCCATACATCGACAAGGATAAGTGGGAAGGCGCATCCGACTTCTTCCCCGATATTTGGAAGTCCGGTCAATGGAAGGGCGGGCAGTACGGGCTGCTGATGCCGGATGTACGTCCGCTTGCGTGGAGAAAAGACTTCTTCAAGGAAGCCGGGCTTGATCCGGAATCACCGCCGAAGACGGTGGATGAACTGTTCGATTACGCCAATAAACTCAAGAAGACAGAGAACGGACAGACGGTCCGTTCAGGGCTTGATATTCAAACCAGCAACGGCGAGCAATCCTATCTCTCGCTGCTGCTCCTGCTGGGACAGAACTTTTACGATGACAAAGGCGACCCGCAGTTTGATTCCGATGTATCGATCAAACTCGTCGAGCGTCTGGTCGATTTGTATAAGTCCGGCGGGTT
This sequence comes from Paenibacillus stellifer, assembly GCF_000758685.1. Taxonomy (NCBI): domain Bacteria; kingdom Bacillati; phylum Bacillota; class Bacilli; order Caryophanales; family Paenibacillaceae; genus Paenibacillus; species Paenibacillus stellifer. The sequence continues at coordinate 4,445,408 of NZ_CP009286.1, read as the reverse complement.
TATGGCGAGCAATCAGCAGTCGGCCAATGGAACCCCCTTCCAGAATAGCCAGGCAGCGATGGCGTTCATCTCGGCCTCACAGACGGCGTCGCTTACAGCTTCGGTCGGCGGTGACAAGATCGGCTGGTCTCTCCCGCCCGAAGGCACGGATGGAAGCAAGACATCGCTGATGCTGGGAACGTTCCTCACCGCAGCGAGCGCTACGAAGCATCCCGAGGAAGCGTGGGAGTTCATCAAGTTCTGGTTCAGCAAGGATAACATTTTGAAGTACACGACCGAAACGGGGAATCTTCCTCCTCTGCAATCGGTCAAGGCCGATTATTTAAAGGCCCACCCGGAGAATGAAATATCCTATGAGGCCATGAAGAACGCGCAAGGCTATCCGCCTGCAAAAGAATGGTCGATCGATGTCAAATACTTGAGGCTTGCCCTGGAAGAAGCTTATAACGGGATAAAAGCTCCGGCCGATGCGCTGAAGGAGAACGCCAAGCTCGCCAGGGATGAAATCGCGGCCGCCCAGTAAGCGGCCCGCCTTGCGGCGCTTCGTTCAAGTAGGAGGAGAGAAATATGAATAAAGGATGGAACCGGATTGTTCCGTATTTGCTGATTGCTCCGAGCATGCTCCTGTTTCTGGTGTTCGTGCTCATTCCGGTCATCCGAATCATCTATCTGAGCTTTACCGATTATACGATGCTTCAGCCGCCCGTTTGGACGGGAGGCGCCAACTACATGAAGCTCGCACATGATCCCGTCTTTGGAAGAGCTGTGGCGAATACGGCGTGGTACTGGCTGGGTACGGTTCTTCCGTCCATGGTGATCGGACTTGTATTGGCCGCCCTGCTGACGGTGCGGCTCAAAGGACTGGCCGCCTTCCGGGCTCTGATCTATCTGCCCGGAGTGCTGTCCTCCGTTGCTGTCGCCATGACCTGGCTCTGGCTGCTGGACCCGCTTAAGGGACCGGTCAACCGGGTGCTGTCCTTGCTCGGAATCGCGGGGAAGAACTGGCTGCAGAGCCCGGATACCTCGCTCGGATCGGTCATTGTGATTGGCGTCTGGACGGGAATGGGCTTTGCGATGATTGTGTTGCTCGGCGGGATTCAGAGCATACCGGACAGCCTGTACGAGGCCGCGGCCCTCGACGGGGCTTCGGGAATAAGCCAATTCACGCGTATTACGCTTCCCCTGCTTCAGCCGATTCTGCTGTTTCTGTTCATCGTATCGACGATCCGTTCATTCCAGGTATTCGACCTGGTCTATATTTTGACGGGCGGCGGACCGGCCAATTCCAGCACGACGATCGTTACACAAATTGTGGGCGCCAGCTTTCAGGACTACCGGATGGGATATGCGTCGGCAATGGCTGTCGTTCTGCTGGCGGCTACCATGGCGATAACGCTGCTTCAATACAAGCTGGGAAGCCGAAATACCGGAATGGAATAAGGGGAGGGAACGAGATGAATCCGACGAGGACGGAACGCCTGACGGCGTACCTCATTCTACTGCTCGTGACGGTGCTGGCGATTCTGCCGCTGCTTATGACGTTCTTCACCTCCATGAAGGGAGATGAAGAATTTGCGGCAGGCGCCGCCAGGCTGCTGCCGGATGCCTGGCATCCTTCCAACTATTTGCGGGCGCTGCAGATGGCGGAATGGGGATTATTCTTCAAGAACTCCATTCTGGTTACCGCCTCGGCGGTGATCGGCAGTCTGGTGTTTAACGCCATGGCAGGATTCGCCTTTGCCAGAATCCGCTTTAAGGGCGGAAGTGTACTGTTCCTCCTGCTGCTCATCGGATTGATGATTCCGGCGCAGGTCACGGTTATTCCCCAGTTCCTGGTGCTGAAATCCATTCCGCTGTTCGGAGGCAATGACTTGTTCGGACATGGGGGCAACGGCTGGCTGGACAGCTACTATGCGCTCATTGTGCCCGAGCTGTCCGGAGCGTTCGGGGTATTCATGGCGCGGCAGTTCTATTTGCAGATGCCAAGGGGTCTCGACGAAGCGGCCTATATCGACGGAGCGGGTTATGCACGGCTCTTTGTTCTCATCTATCTACCGCTTAGCGGACCGCTCATGGCGACTTTGGGCATTTTCAAATTCGTGGGGGTATGGAACGACTTCTTCCACCCGCTTATTTACACGAACAGCCCTTCGATGCGGACGATTCAGCTTGGCCTGCAGGTGTTTCGCGGCGAGAACCAGGTTCAGTACAATCTTCTGATGGCGGCGACCCTGCTGGTATCGGTCCCGATACTGGTTATGTTTCTGCTGTTCCAGAAGCAGTTTATCCGAAGCGCCATCTCATCAAGTGTGAAAGGATGACCCATTTGTGAAAGCCATCATGGTCATGTTCGATACGCTTAACCGGCATATGCTCTCTCCTTACGGCGGGCCGGACTGGATTCGCACTCCCGAGTTTCAGCGCCTTGCCGAGCGCTCCGTCGTATTCGGCAACAGCTACATCGGGAGCATGCCCTGCATGCCTGCCCGGAGGGAACTGCATACCGGGCGGTATAATTTCCTGCACCGGAGCTGGGGACCGCTGGAGCCGTTCGACGATTCGGCGATCGAGAAGCTCGGCCAGGCCGGCGTCTATACGCATCTCGTTACCGACCATCAGCATTACTGGGAGGATGGGGGAGGGACCTATCATCCGCGCTACCGAAGCTTCGAGCTGGTTCGCGGGCAGGAGGGAGATCCCTGGAAAGGCGAGGTGGAGGATGAGGGGGGCCATGATCCGAACAGCCTGACAAGGCCGGATATTCCGGCGCCCATGCTGGACATCGTGAACCGGATGCGGCGCCAGGACCGCGTTAATCGCAAGTATATCCGGGCGGAGGATGATTTTCCGCAAGCCCGCACCTTCGCCAAAGGGCTCGAGTTTATTCGCCATAATGCCGGAGCCGATCGCTGGTTCCTCCAATTGGAGACCTTTGATCCGCATGAGCCATTCTACAGTCCGGAGGATTACAGGAAGCTGTATCCCGGGATTCATGAATCGATCGGCCGCGACTGGCCGGCCTACGGTCCGGTCACGGAAACGGAGGAGGAAGTGGAGCAGCTGCGGTTGCGGTACGCCGCCCTGCTCAGCATGTGCGACCGCTATTTGGGGAAAGTGCTGGACGTTATGGACGAGCTCGATTTGTGGAAGGACACTCTGCTGATCGTAAATACGGACCATGGGTTTCTTCTCGGCGAGCACGGCCAATGGGCCAAATGCGTACAGCCCTTCTATAATGAGGTCGCCCACACTCCTTTGTTCATCTGGGACCCGCGAAGCGGAAAACAGGGAGAATGGAGAGACAGCCTTGTCCAAACGATCGACCTGCCGGCGACGCTGCTGGACTTCTTCGGCGTGGAGAAACCGGCAGACATGCAGGGTTCTGCGCTGAGAGAGACGATTGCGGACGACAGGCCGGTGCGGCGGGCTGCGCTGTTCGGAATTCACGGCGGACATGTCTGTGTGACCGACGGACGCTATGTCTATATGCGGGCCGCCGCCTCGCCGGCGAACGAGCCGCTGTATGAGTATACGCTCATGCCGACGCATATGAGGAACAGGTTCCATACCGCCGAACTGAAGAGCGCGGAGCTGGCGGGTCCTTTTACTTTTACCAAAGAGGTTCAGGTGCTGAAGATTCCAAGCCGCGGCAATGGCCATCTCCATCATTATGGTCATCTGCTGTATGATCTTGAGCGCGACCCGCTGCAGCGCGAGCATATCTCGGATGAAGCGGTGGAGAAGGAGATGATCGAACTGCTTCTGAGGCTGATGAAAGAGAATGATGCGCCAGCCGAGCAGTTCCGGCGTCTGGGTCTGGAGAGTGAATGGAAGGAACTTCGATGATGAATTGAAATAAAGGGGGAGGGGCCAGTGCCATGTCCGTAAAGCAACCGCATATCATACTGTTTAACCCCGATCAATGGAGGGGAGATGTCCTCGGCCATATGGGCAACCCCGCTACAGAGACACCGAATCTGGACCGGCTTGTTCTGGAGGAAGGCGTCTCGTTCAGCAACGCATTTTGCCAGAATCCCGTATGCACGCCTAGCCGCTGTTCGTTCATGTCCGGCCTGTACCCCCATGTGCGGGGACACCGGACCATGTATCACATGATGAAGCCGGAAGAACCGGTGCTGCTGAAGACGCTCAAGGATGTCGGCTACAACGTATGGTGGGGAGGGAAGAACGATCTGGTGGACCCGGCTTACGGCTATGATGCCTACTGCAGCCACAAGCATGTTCCTTCAAGTACCAAGCCGATGTTCGGACCCGATCTGAAGCGCGGGCAGCCGGATGACGATACATTCTATTCCTTCTATGCCGGCAAAATTGAGACCTGGGAGGATGAACCGTTCTACGGTGACAGCGATTGGGCACATGTTCTCGGGGCTATCGAATTCATTAAGCAGGCGCCTAAGGACCAGCCGCTGTGCATCTATCTTCCTCTGCTGTATCCTCATCCGCCTTACGCTGTTGAAGATCCTTGGCACAGCATTATTGACCGTTCGCTTCTGCCGAAGCGGATCAGCGAAGAGGGACTGCAAGGCAAGCCTTCCATCCTGTCCGGTCTGCGGGAGAAGCTGAATATGGGAAGCTGGACGGAGGAACGGTGGGATGAGCTTCGGGCGACTTATTACGGGATGTGCGCTAGAGTAGACCATCAATTCGGACTGCTGCTGGATGCGCTGAAAGACGCCGGAATCTACGAAGAGACGGCGGTCTTCTTCTTCTCGGATCACGGTGATTATACGGGCGATTACGGCCTTGTGGAGAAGACGCAGAATACATTTGACGATTGCCTTACAAGGGTGCCGTTCATTGTGAAGCCTCCGGCGGGCTTTCCTGTTCGTCCGGGAATCCGCGATGCGCTGGTGGAGCTGGTTGATCTGTGCGCCACCGTCCACGCTTATGCGGGAATTGAACCGGACTATACAATGTTTGGCCGTTCCCTCGCAGCCTGCATAGGGGGAACTTCTAAGGAGCATCGGGATGCCGTATTCTGTGAAGGCGGGCGTATGCATGGGGAGCTGCACTGCAATGAATCGACGCCGTACAACGAGGACCCGCGAAGCCTGTACTGGCCCCGGGGCGAAATGCAGCGAAGCGAAGGGCCGGAGCATACGAAGGCGACCATGATCCGGACGAAGCGTTATAAATATGTCCGCCGTTTCTACGAGCAGGACGAGCTGTACGATTTGCAGAACGACCCGGGAGAGAGGGTCAATCTAATCGGCGATCCCTCGCTCGCGGAGGAGCTTGCCTCTTTGAAAGAGCGCATGCTTGATTTCTATCAGGCGACCTGCGATACAGTACCGATAACCCGGGCGAAGCGGGAAATATAACGAAACTAAGGCAACAGGAGTCCGGGCAAGGAAGGGAGCTGGAGCTGCTATGGGCGGGTTGTGCACCGGAGCAGGCGGGAGAAGCTTGAGCGTTATGTGGAAGACGGTCTCGGAGGACTGCAATCTGGCCTGCGATTATTGCTATTACAGCACATGCGGAGGCAAGCCGGGGAAGATTAACCGCATCGATTCCGCGCTGCTGGATACGTTTATGAAGGACTATATGCGGCATACGGACGGGGTCGCGGCGTTCGCCTGGCAGGGAGGCGAGCCTCTGCTGGCCGGGCTGGATTTTTTCGAGGAAGCGGTAGCCCTGCAGGCGAAGTATGCGCCGCCCCGCACCGTGATCAGCAATGCGCTTCAGACGAACGGCACGCTGCTGACCGACAAATGGGCGGCATTTCTGAAGAAGTACCGGTTCCTGGTCGGAGTCAGTCTGGACGGTCCGAAGGAAATCCACGACGCCAGAAGAGTGGATGCACGGGGACAGGGAAGTCATGACCGGGTCATGAACGGCATCGGCCATTTACGGCGGCATGGAGTGGATTTCAACATCCTGACAGTCATTCATAAAGGAAATGTGAGCCGGGCAGCGGAGCTGATTGCTTTCTATAAACGGGAAAAGTTTGACCATGTGCAGTTTATTCCTTGTATGGATTTCCGGTCCCAGGAGACAAACCGTCCCGGCGTATACGAAATAACGCCGGAGGAATATGGCGTCTTCCTGTGTGAAGCCTTCGACCTTTGGTACAACGGCGGCGCTCCCGAGCTGTCCGTCCGCTTCTTCGACAACATGCTGAGCGTGTATATGAATGGACAAGCAGAACTGTGCATCCATCGCTCCGCTTGTCCCGACATGCTGGTGCTGGAGCAGAACGGGGATGCGTTCCCCTGCGATTTCTTCATTGGCGAGGAATGGAAGCTCGGGAATGTAGGTGTACATTCCCTGGACGACATCCTGGCGAGTCCCGTCTATGACGAATTCAAAGCACTGAAGCCGCGCCTTCCCGAGCCCTGCCGCTCCTGCCAGTGGAAAGCACTGTGTCATGGAGGCTGCCCCCGGAACCGGAATTGGTCCGATAATCGGAAGACCTCAGAGCCTGACTACTTCTGCGCTTCCTATCAAATGATCTACGCTCACGCCGACGAGCGAATGAAGTCTCTCGCCGGCGGTCTCCGCCTGCGGCAGTTCGAGTCCAATGTCCGCCGATATTTGAAAGGCAAGGTCCCGGGCAGAAATGACCCCTGCGCCTGCGGCAGCGGCCGGAAATTCAAGCAATGCTGTCTGGACGATGTCCAGAGCGCTTCACTGGTCTGAGCGCATGACTGGAGGGGGATTTCTCTTTCCCTCTGCTGACGAATCAAGACCCCGCCTCCCTGATGAACTCAGGGAAGGGCGGGGTCTTTGCATTAGTGCACCGGCGGGCCGCGCAGGACGCATCGTGGCTGCCTTGCGCTTCCGCTGCTTCTGTCCTCCCGACAGCTTGACCCCCCGCTCGCCGATCACAGTATCCATTCCTTCCGGCAGGCTCTGGATCAGTTCCTCCAGATGGACTCTGCGGGCCGCCGCCCAGATTTCATCGATTCCGGCATCGAGCTTGCCATAGGCGATGTTCTCCCGGATCGTTCCGGAGAACAGAAAGACATCCTGCTGCACGATCCCGATCTGCCGGCGCAGCGATTCAAGCTTGAAGCGCCGGATATCCGTGCCGTCAATTGCGATCCCGCCCCCGGTTACTTCATAGAAACGGGGGAGCAGGCTGCAGACCGTTGTCTTGCCCGCCCCGGAAGGACCGACGAAAGCGATCGTCTCCCCGGCGCGGATGTTCAGGGATAAATTCTGCAGCACCGGCCGGCGTTCTTCATAGCCGAAGGCTCCCTGGTCAAACACGATGTCGCCGCGCAGGGGATCGCATAAACACAAGGCAGCGGCACAGTAAAATCGCATAACCGGGCATAAGCTGGTCGGCGGGTATCATGTGCTCCACCGAGGCGGTGGCGTGGGCTTATCCTTATTCGTCTCCCAGCAAATCGCGCAGCATGCCTTCACGGTCGTTCATGAACGCCTTGGTTACCGCGTAGTGCTCGGTATCCTCAAGCTGGACTTCCCGTATGCCTTCTTCCTCCAGCAGCCGGATGGACGCTCCCGGGTAGGACATCAGAATCGGCGAATGGGTGGCGATGATAAACTGGGAATCCGCCTGTACCAGCTCATGCATCCGGACCAGCAGCGTCATCTGGCGCAGGGGCGAGAGTGCGGCTTCAGGCTCGTCCAGTATGTACAGTCCGCGTCCGCCGAAGCGGTGAATAAAAGCGGAGAGGAAGGACTCGCCGTGCGACTGCTCATGCAGCGATTTGCCGCCGTAGGAATCCCGGAGCGGGGGGCCGAAGGACGGCTGTTCGTCCAATTCATCAATATAGGAAGCCACATTATAATAGCTCTCTGCGCGCAGGAAGAAGCCGTCCTTCGGCCGTCTCACACCCCTGGCGATCCGCAGATACTCATGCAGCACCGAATGGGAGGATCGGGTGGAGAACGAGAAATTCAGCGTCCCGCCTTCCGGGTTAAAGCCCCATGCCGCCGCGATTCCCTCGAGAAGCGTGGACTTGCCGCTGCCGTTCTCTCCCACCAGGAAGGTCACGGGCTGGCTGAATTCCAGCCGGCTCATCGTCTTCACTGCGGGCAGATGAAACGGATATTCGCCAAAGGCCGGAACCTTGTCCCGCAGCAGCTCCGTATGCCTCAAATACAGCCGGTCATTCTTCAATGCACATCTTCCTCCCTATGCCATTCTTCTTTCACTCTATCATTATCAATCTTTCCTTCCAAGTACGAACGGAAAGCCGGGATCTGCTTACTGGCCTTCCCGGCTCTCAATTCGGCCTGCTGTCTCAATAGAAATATTTGGATATTCGTTCAACCAGCTTCAACAGATTTGGAAAGGATTCCAGCCCTTGGATTCCAGCGATTTCCTCATGAAGGGCTGCTTCTGAGCCTTCCCCCAATACCGACGGTGCGATCGGCAGTTTGATGTCTTCCTGTTGCCCCAGACGGTCCAGAAGAAGATCAAAGGCTTTGTTCAGATATTGGTCGAGAACAGTGAATCTGTTCTTGTAGATGGCCCGGATATTGTTGTATTCCGATAAATAGTCGTTAAGCTCGGGCAAGGTGATCCAGTCGGGCAGCATGGTAAGGGCAAGGAGTCGTACTTCCATACTCCGGGGGTGTTTTTGGCAAAATAATAAATAGTTCGTTCGGGAGTCCAGCATATTCCGGTCCGAGATGGGGTGAGCTTGATGATAATTGGTCAACGAGTCGTCGTGAATGAACAGCGCTCCACTTATGGCTGCACGGTATCCAAGCTCCCAGTCTTCCCAGCCAAAGCCGATAAAATCTTCTTCGAAGCCCCCGAGCTCATCAAAAAAGTTCTTCCTGATCGACACATTGCTCGTAATCAAATTCAGCCATGCATAATGAAACAGCTTGAAGCGATAGCCATAGGTGTCGAGCAAGGGCTGAAAATACCCGTTCCGGCGGCTCCATTGATCCAGATGATCGGGGTCGAACATCCATTCAAAGGGAAGCAGTTGTATCGGGGGCTGGCTGCCCTGCATAAATTCGTGAATAATAGGCGCTGCTGTAGGATGTCCCTCATAAATCTCGGCCATATCGACTATCTGTTCAGGGGAATAGTCCGGATCTGTCATCGTATACAGATGTTTGGAGCGCATGGCTCCCGATACGATTTTTCGTTCCCCTTGTTGATGATGCCGAACATGATTCATGACCCAGTCCGGTCCGCTGATCATCTCGGCGTCTGCGAACAGCAGGGTATAGCCGGAAGCTAGGCTTGCGCCGATGTTCCGAATCCGGGATCTCCCTTTGTTACGTAGCTGCTGAACGTAGATGAAGGAGAACTCCGGAAGCAGTGAATAGTACATGGTAGGCGTGTGGTCTGTGGAGGCGTCGTCCAGAAAAACAACCTCCATCCGTTCCATCGGGAAGTGCTGCCGCTCCAGACTCAGCAATGAAAAATAATTCAACGGGCATTTATTGAAGGAGGGAATGATGACACTCACATCCAGATATCGTCTGACTCCTCCTGTAACCGACAACCCTCGTTCGGGGTCGCGGTAGAAGTAGAGGCCGGCCTCGTCTCCCCCGAGGCTCATGAACATGCTGTTGCGAATCTCCAGTTCGCTTCGGGCTGTGGACCACAGGCGAAACTCCCGGACCTGGCCCTTGAACGTGCCGTAGTGTTCATGTCCGCCCAGACAGAGAGAGGGAATAAGCTGCCCGGCGCTGGTCGGCAGACTTTCCCCCTTAACCCCCACTCCGTTAATATACAGCCGCAGTTTCTTCTCATCACATACAACAGCAACATGCTGCCAATCCGAGAAGTCATAGGCGAAGACCATTCTCGCGGGAAGATGGTTGACAGAGTGCTCGTAGACCGAGATTCCGTTGGTGCCAACCGAAATTCCGCAGCCGGCGGCGCCCTCCGGGTAGAAGCCCGGGCCCACCAGAAAGTTTCTCCCGCCTATACCGTCTGCTCCGGTGTTCCGTTCTTCATCCATAATCTGAGCTTCATCCGCTTTGACCCAGAATTCATAGGTGAAGGTATCGCTGATTCTGCAGCTTCGCTCGAATTTGATCCATTCATTCCCGTCAAAATGCAGGATACTCCGCTCATACATCGACAATCCCTCCTTTGCTTCTATACTCCGAGACGGCCAACTGGTACAGGGAAAGGTAACCGTCAATCATTTTGGATTCGGAAAACTGCTCCTGCACATGATGTCTTAGTTGCTCGGGAGGATAAGGGGGAGAGTAGTACAGAAGCTTTTCCGTCATTTGATCGAGAGAGTCGCAGCTCATTTCGGGAAAAGGATACAAAATTTCGGGTACCGCACCTCTTGATAAAGCGAGAACGGGAGTACCGCAGGCCATGGCCTCTAGCAGAACGAGTCCGAAGGGTTCTTCCCATTGAATAGGGAACAGCAGACAGCGGGCGCGCTTTAATAAATCGTGGCGGATTCTGCCGCCGACCGGGCCGACGTACTGCATAAGCGGGTTGCGCTTCAGCCGGGGGACCATCTCATTCAAATACAGCCCTTCATCATGCAAAGGACCTGCGATTACGAGCCGCCGACCAGTCGTTTCCGCAAGCGACATGGCTTCAACGATGCCTTTCTCCCGGACGATTCTCCCCATGAACAGCAGATAATCATCCTTCTCGGCGCTGAATTCGTAGCTCTCCGCTTCCACTCCGTTGTGTACATAATATCCGTATCCGCCTCCAATTACTTGTTGGGCGGAATGGCTTACATAGATTGGAAATTCCACTGCGTTGTTGACAGGCAGATGAAGGGTATGGACCAGCGGGAAGTGAGCTCCGGTACGGCTCAGAGCTGAATCGAAAGTATGGTCATGAATGATATCGATGTCCTGAGGCAGATGCTCCATGACATAGGAACCGATGGAGTAATCCCCATAGAACGGGTAAGGGATCACGGTTCCCGAGAAATGGCTTCCCTGCGGAGCGAACAAAATGACTTCATGATTTCTGCGTGCCAGTCCTTCGGACAGTTGATAGATGATGCGTTCAGTTCCGCCATCCCTGCAGGGAGGGACCGTTTCATGATTTGGAGCGACTTGCAAAATTCTCATGGAGAACCCTCCTGATCAGCTTTTGCATACGAGATGATGTATCCTATGATTCCGCTGCCGCCAATGCATGTGAAGTACGCCCACCTCCTCCAAATAACTATGATGAACAACCATAAATGTGCGGATCACCCGGTGAAATTGTCCAATCTGCGAACCGCAGGCAGGAATTTACTGTTTAAGGAGGAGATTTGGATGCCGAACCTTTCCGTTCTGATGCCCGTCTATAACGCTTCCCGGTTTCTGGGACTTGCGGTGGAAAGTGTGCTTCAGCAGAGCTATTCCGACTTTGAATTCATTATCATCAATGACGGATCAACGGATGACAGCCTGAAGATTCTGGAGCAGTATTCGGACTCCCGGATCAGGCTGATGGATAACGGGACGAATAGAGGTATTGTGTACAGCCTGAATCATGGCCTGAATCTGGCTTCGGGAACATACATTGCGAGAATGGATGCGGATGACTACAGCCTGCCGGACCGCTTCAAGATTCAGATTGACTATATGGATCTGAATCCTGATATCGGGGTCTGCGGAACGCAGTACCGGATTATGAACACCCTTCCGAACGAGGCCCTTACCGCTCTTCCTTGCGATCCGGATATTCTGGAATGCTCCCTGCTGTTTCACTGCTGTCTGACACATCCTACCGTAATGATGCGCAGACGGGTTCTGGACCAACTTTCGGGACCTCCATACGACCCTGCCTACCAATATGCGGAAGACTACAATCTTTGGGCACGGCTGTCCTCTATTACGCGTATTGCCAACCTGAAGCAGCACGGCTTGTGCTATCGGCTTCATGATCAGCAGTTGAGCCGGACCCAGAGCATGGAACAGCGGAAGCAGGCGGATCGGGTTCGGATGGACTTACTATGCCGTCTGGGACTTCATCTATCTCCTACAGAATGGGAGCTTCATCGCCAGTTATGCTTCGGCCGGACCCGCTCCCAATCCGAGCGGGATTGGATCATGAAGATTCTTGCCCGGAACCTTGAGGTCAGAAGATATGATCAAGCGGCCTTGATGAATGTACTGAACCAGGTGCTGAAGGGATAACCGGGCTTAATCAAGGAAGGGGATGTCTGTTAATGAAAGCCGTCATTTTGGCAGGAGGCTACGGCACTCGTATAAGCGAGGAATCGCATCTGCGTCCGAAGCCGATGATTGAGATTGGGGAGAAGCCGATTCTTTGGCATATCATGAAATTGTATTCGCACTACGGCTTTAACGACTTTGTGATCTGCCTCGGCTATAAAGGCAATGTGATCAAGGAGTATTTTTCCAACTATTATCTCTACAATTCGGATGTGACCTTTGATTATGCCGGCGGCAATGAAGTCATCATTCATCAGCGCAAGGCCGAGCCGTGGAGGGTTACTCTGGTGGATACGGGTCTTGAGACGCTGACGGGCGGTAGACTGAAGAGGATAGCCGATTTCATCGGTAATGAGACTTGTATGATGACTTACGGTGACGGCCTGTCTTCGATTGATCTTGACGCGCTGCTCAAATTCCACCAAAGTCACGGGAAGCTTGCTTCGGTAACCGTTACCCAGCCTCCGGGCAGATTCGGTGCCATGCAGCTGGATTCCCGGCACAAGGTTAAGGTATTTCAGGAGAAGCCCAAAGGCGACAATTCCTGGATCAATGCCGGTTTCTTTGTGCTGGAACCGAAAGTCTTCGACTACATTGAAGGCGATCATACCGTATTTGAGCAGGAACCGCTTGAAACTCTTGCGCGCGAAGGGCAGCTGATGGGTTACCGCTTCGATGGCTTCTGGCATCCCATGGACACTTTAAGAGATAAAAATCATCTTGACCAGCTATGGAAATCGGGGAATGCGCCGTGGAGAAAATAAATTTTTGGCGAGGTAAAAAAGTATTCATGACCGGCCATATGGGGTTTAAAGGCTCCTGGTTGTCGATTTGGCTGGACCAGCTCGGCGCTCAGGTCACCGGATATTCCGACGCTCCCCCAACCGATCCGAACCTGTATCAATGCTGCGGTGTCGATCAGCTTGTGACTCCGGTCACCGGAGATGTCCGGGATGAAGCCCGCTTGCAGTCCGCCGTGAAAGCGGCTGACCCGGATATTGTGCTCCATCTCGCCGCACAGCCGCTTGTCAGGGCGTCCTATCAGCGGCCGGTGGACACCTATGCCATTAATGTGCTGGGAACCGTCCATGTGCTTGAGGCGGTCCGCCTTCATAACCTCCAGGGAGGCAAGGTGAAGGCGTTCGTCAACGTAACCACGGACAAAAGCTACAGCAACAAAGAATGGTTCTGGGGATACCGGGAGGATGATGCGCTTGGCGGCTTTGATCCGTATTCCAACAGCAAAGCCTGTTCCGAGCTCGTTACGGCAGCTTACCGCGACTCCTTCTTTAATCCCGCCCATTATGGGCGGCATGGGGTTGCCATTGCGTCGGCAAGAGCAGGCAATGTGATCGGTGGCGGCGACTGGGCCTCCGAAAGGCTGATCCCGGACTGCGTCAGAGCCTTCGGCCAGCAGGCTCCTTCCGTCCTTCGAAGTCCGTATGCGGTTCGTCCCTGGCAGCATGTACTGGAGCCTCTTGGAGGCTATCTGCTTCTGGCGCAGCGGCTCTACGAGGAAGGAGCCGCGTATGCGGAAGCCTGGAACTTCGGGCCTGAGGAACGGGATTCGCAAAATGTGGAGAAGGTAGTCAGCCGATTTTGCGGGATATGGGGAGAAGGTGCCGCATATGAAGTCGTTCCCGGCGGCGACCTGCATGAAGCTACGGCGTTGAAGCTCGACTGCTCCAAGGCGAAGGCCCGGCTCGGCTGGAAGCCCCGATGGAATCTGGATACGGCTTTGTCACAGACAGCCGCTTGGTATAAAGCTTATTTGGATGGAAAAGACATGCTTCAGATTTGCCGCTCACAGATCGAGTTGTTCGAACAGTCCCGCGGTTAATCGAAGCGCTAATCTACGGCCGGCAAGCCAAGGCCCGTTAAGCAAGAACACCTTCAGGTGTCCGCTTAACGGGCCTTTCCTTGTTTGATACCTATTATGCTTCTTGCTTCGAATTGAAATTGTTATCCCCGGTGTACGCTTGGAGCAGGATTGGACACTGTTCAGGCGTTGGATTGCTGCATCTATATCAGCGAGAATGCTCGAGCTGCTGAAACAGCAGGGAGATCTGACTGCGGAAATCCTCTGCGCCGAGGTGCTCTTTGAAACCGTACTGGTCCTCCAGTCTGCTCAGCGACAGATGGAACCGGTTCTCCTGCCTTGGTTCATCTCCCTGAAGGGTGAGGCGCACCGGTTCGTCGTACCGTTCGTCATACACCTGCTTCACGCAGCGGGCGGCTTCCTCAATAGTCATATACAGGGGGGAGCCCAGATTGACGGTATCATAGGATGCTGGGAAGTTGGTCAAAATGGCGCTTGTTGCTTTGGCCACACTTTGCACGCTGATAAAGTTTCTTCTCTGTCTTCCCGAGGAACGTATCGTAATAGTCCTGTCCAGGAAGGCTTCCCTGCACAGGCATGCGGGAACCAGGCTCCAGCGGTTGATAGTCGGATAGGCAAAGTGTCCGTATACATTGGTTGGTCTGATGCTGACAGCCTGGAGCAGGCCTCTTCTGGCGTACATCTCCGTGTAAATTTCAGCCATTGCGTGATTGGCCGCATAATCGTTCTCGGGCTGCATGGCCGAATCCTCACTATATTCGCCCGCGAGCTCCGATCCGAGAACCTGAATGGTGGAGAAGAAGATCATTCGGGGAATACGATTGTTGACAGCGAAATCGAGTACATTTTTGGTTCCCAGTATCGAGAGACTCAGTCCTGCATGGCCATCCTTCGAAATAATATCATTGGCCGCAGCCAGATGAATCACGGCGTCGCCGGGGAGTACTAGAGCGGGGAAGCTGCCCGACCGTACATCGGCCTCTATCGCTTCCCCGAGCTTCGTTCGTTCCGCTGCGTCCGGCAGACGGCGGAAGATTCGTATGACCTCATGGCCGTCACGGCAGAGCTGCTCGCACAGAAAGCTGCCGATAAATCCTCCAGCACCCGTAACGATCACTCTCATGTCACATCAAGTCCTTTGTGCTGAGCAAGGAACATTTCGAGCGTGGGCAAGTTCTTGTCTTTATCCGAGAGAATGGGGGCCTCGGTTGGCCACCGGACACCAATGGAAGGATCGTTCCAACGGATGCCGCCATCCGCAGCGGGAGAGAATTCCCGGTCCACCTTGTACTGAACGGCACAGTAATCGGTTCTTGTGCAGAACCCGTGTGCGAATCCGCTGGGAATATAGATCATGGTCAGATTATCTTCGGATAACTCGATACTGTCCCACTCTCCGAATGTAGGAGAATCGGTTCTTAGATCAACGAATACATCATACACGGCTCCTTTGACGGCTCTGACGAGCTTGGTCTCCGTAGAGGGAGCATGCTGGAAATGAAGACCCCGGATCGTTCCCTTGCGAAGTGTCACGGACTGATTCTCCTGAAGCCAGCGCCGGTGGAGTCCGCTCTCGGAGAAGATGGTCTCATCGTATACTCTCATGAACTGACCCCGGTGATCATACAGCGGAGACAGCCTGATCTCGAACACGCCCTTCAGTCTTCGTGGAATGATCTTCATCCATGATCCCTCCCATGTGCATTCATACGAAAATTCAATGAAGGCTTCGGAGCCGGGAGGTAGCTGCCCTGGACGGAGGAACGGACGATACTTGCTTCTTCGCCAAATATTCCGGTCATTGGCTCTGTGCCGGTTCCGCTGATTACAACACCGCTTAGCAGAATGCTGTGTTCAATATGACAGTCCTCCAAACGGGCTCCGGGCATGACCGCTACATAGGGGCCAATCGTGCAGTTTCGCAGCTCGCAACCGGCACCGATGACTACCGGAGCGAGGACCGTACAGCCTTCCAAAGAAGCCCCGGGAGAAATGCTATTTGCGTCTCCGCATAATTCATCCATCACCCAGCGGCTGGCCGCAAGCCAGCGCTGGGAGGTTCCGACGTCAGAGCAGGGCTGACGGGTAAGGGCGAAAGCTACTTTTTGTCCGCTTATGATCAAGCTCTGAATGGCGTCCGTTATTTCATATTCTCCCCGCCCGGAAGGCGTGAGGCTGCGGATATGGTCAAAGATGCTGGCTCTGAACGCATAGATGCCGACGACAGCCAGATTGCTTCTTGGGACAAGCGGTTTCTCTTCCAGGGAGACGATGCGGTTATCCTTGATTTCCGCCACGCCGAACTGTTCCGGATTGTCGACACTCGTCAGCAGAATGCAGGCGTCCGATTGCTCAAACCGGTCTATCAGGGTGCGAAGGGGTTCTTTGACGAGATTGTCTCCGAGAAGCAGAATGAAATCATTTGATTCGATAAAATCTTCGGCGGCAGCCACGGCATCGGCAATCCCCCGCGGTTCCTGCTGGTACAGGTAGGTCAGGGATACGCCAAAC
Organism: Paenibacillus stellifer; assembly: GCF_000758685.1. Classification (NCBI taxonomy): domain Bacteria; kingdom Bacillati; phylum Bacillota; class Bacilli; order Caryophanales; family Paenibacillaceae; genus Paenibacillus; species Paenibacillus stellifer. Next base: position 4,428,943 of record NZ_CP009286.1, on the reverse strand, counting down.
CGTTCCCCGTCCCCCGCCGCCTTACGGATCATCTCTTCCTGGGAAGGATGAATCACAATTCCGATATCCCGGATTCCTTCGCCTGCAAGCTTCTCAATGGCATAGAACAGGATGGGGGTATTGGCAACAGGCAGCAGCGTTTTCGGCTGGGTCAATGTGAACGGTCTCAGCCGCTGGCCCTTCCCCGCGCAGACAATCAGCCCCTTCATGCCCCTTCGTCTCCGCTCGCCCAGAGCTTGGATGCAAAGGGATCGCGGCCGGAATTCCAAGCGTCGATATCGGCGCCGTAGGCTTTCTTCTCCTCCGCCGTCACCGGGGTGCCATCCAGATAATAATCATAGCTCCACGGAATCTGGGATAGCTCGGCTTTTCCCATAACCTCAAGCTCCTCCAGGTACAGATGAAACAGCTGGTACAGCGGGTTGTTCCGGTCGGGAATCCATTCGTTCATGCAGTACTGCAGCATGCCGTGCGTTCCCGAGTAGTGAAAGCATACGAACGGTTTCTGGTCTGCCAGCCAGTACCGCCCGTTCTCCTCGCCCACAATAATCCGGCAGCTTTCGTGTAAATTCCACGCGGCTACGTTATATCCGGGATGCTTCCATACTGTTACGTTAAACAAAGCCGGCGCCAGATCGGCCCATTTCTGATCCACAAAAAAGGGTGCGTCGTAATAGCAATAACTGTACAGCCGGTCACCCCACCATTTCAGGAACCGAAAGGCTTCCTCCGACCGGCGGAGAGCCAGAAAACCGGTGTTGAAAATGCCATGATGCAGATAACCCATCGGATAGTCGCTTGGCAGAATCCGGTGCGGCACCAGCAGAATATCGCTGTGTTCCAGCTCGAACAGCAGGTCGTCGAAGGGGGCATAGCAGACAATATCGGTATCCATGAACACCACATTCATTTCTTCCGGATGCCGGTCAAACAAGCAGCGGAGAAACGCCGGCTTAATCGACGTGACTCCTTCAAGCAGACTGTACTTAAAAATGCTTGCTTCAAAACGGGGGATTCCGAGATCCTTGGCGAGAATGACTTCGTCAAACCAGGGAACGTCCAGTGCCGCCGGGTGAATTTCCCGTTCCATCAAGCAGATGGCGACCTGGGCATACGGCATGTGATATTTCACGGCCCTTGCCATTAATTTGGCTTCATGCAGATTGTCCGCACAGGTTACTGAACAAATGATCATGTTGGACCTCCTTGTCTGGAGAGGTTTAAAACTCGCTCTGATTGGATAGGGAGAAGGGATTGCCGCCTGGCTTCCGGTTGATAAGAGCTGCCTTGTAGCGGAGCCTGGTCTCATTGGAAATGGTCTCGCCGCTGTAGAAGAAGCTGTACGACCATGGAGGGGAAGGATTCTCTGAGCGGCTAAGCGACAGTTCGTGCTGGTATTCGCTCCACAATTGCCGGAATGCTCCGTCGTCGTGGACATACTGGTTCATACAGCTCTCAAGCAGGCCCAGAAAGTTGCTGAAATTCACACAGCAGAGGGGCACTTGATGGGTCAGGACAAAATCTCCATCCACTCTGAAGACCTTCCTGCCGTTCTCATGCAGATTCCAGAATGCCAGATTGTAACCCGGATGGCGCAACACACCGGCATTGAAATAAGCAGGCGCGAAATTCAGATAAGGCTGATCCTTGAACATACCGGACGGCTCGCCTTCAAAATCGCCGGAGGCGATCTTCATCCACCACTTTGCAAAATGACGTCCTTCCGGGCTGTTCTTGACCGCCACTATACCGCTGTGGAAGGTACCATCCGCCAATGTCCCGATTTCACGGGAGCAGTCTCCCGGGGAGGAGGGTTCGAGATGATGGGGAGTCAGCACAACGTCGCGATTCTCCAGCATGTGCACGATTTCGTGAAATGGCTGCAACGCATACATCTCCGGGTCCAGATAAACGACATGCTCCTCGAACGGGAACGATTCGAGCAGGTACGCGAGCATCCGCCCCTTCATCGCCACGCCGCACTGGAGAGAGTTGAACTTGAACATATGGCTCTCAAAATCCGGAAGCCCCAGGTGTTCGGAAATTTCTCTGGCCGTAAATATCCAGTCAACGTCCGGCAACGTATGAGCCGGGAACTTCTCAACCAGACATAATGCTATTTTGGCCCAAGGCATTTGTCGCTTTACCGAGCGCGCCATGAGCAGGGCCTGAGCCAAGCCGCAGGCGTTGACGGCGGTGCCGATAATCACAGTGAAACAACCTCCTCCTTAAAGTTCGAATACTAAAGTATATAGGATGAAAGCATAGACCGGCACGGCGCATGTCTCCCTGCTTAGTGTTTGGCGGCGGACGCAAGATCCTTCTCCCGCACCGTCCAGTGCTTGTTAATGGAATGTCCCAGGTGTCCAGGCTCATGGCTTCAGCTTGTACTTCTGCCACAGGGCATCTGCCAATTTATTAATGAGACGGACAGGTGTCCATGAGTCAACTATCTCCCCCGCATATAGCTATACTGTTAGGCAGATTGAGACAGGGCAGGGTGAGGCTGTGGAAGCAAATATGAGGAAGACGCGCAAGATGGGCTACCGCGACGGTTACCGCCAGGGCTACCGTCTCGGCCTATGCGAAGCGGTAAGGGCGCAGAATCCGCCGGCTCAGGGAGCCCGGCGGCCTTTGAAGCTGATGTATGTCCCCCAGGGCTTTGACGCCATAGATGCCGGCGTCTCCGAAGCGCTGGCAGGACTTGTCACGGAACTGATTATAGCCCCGGCGAACGACATGCTGGAGACCGCTGTCCGCGAATCTCCGCAGGCAGTGCTAGTAATGAATGGGCTGCATGTCTTCCCGGAGAATCACCTGGAGCAGATTGCGGGCATTCGCAGCCTGGGCATTCCGGTCGCTGTCTGGTTCGTGGACGATCCTTATTTTACGGCGGATACCGCCGAATTGTGCCGCCACTACGACCATGTGTTCACGCATGAACTGGGCTGTGTGGAATTCTACCGCTCAGTGGGTGCGCAGTCGGTGCATTATTTGCCCTTATGCGTTAATCCGGCCATGTTCCATCCCCGGAAGATCGGACCGGAATACCGGTATGACATCGTGTTCATCGGCAATGCATTCTATAACCGGACCGAGCTGTTCGACAAGCTCGCACCTGTGCTGTGCCGTCACCGGACCTTCATCGCGGGCGGGTTCTGGGAGCGGCTGCAGACCTATGACAGGCTGTCCCCGCTCATTCACGGCGGTTACATTCCGCCGGAGGAGACGGCCAACTATTACACCGGAGCCAAGCTTGTCATCAACATTCACCGGCCCTGGGAGCCGGGATCCGATAACCGCAATGCATTCGGAATCCCAGCCAGATCGATCAATCCTCGGACTTATGAAATCAGCGCATGCGGTACGATGCAGCTGACGGATATCCGTGACGATCTGAAGGACCATTATGAGCCCGGCTATGATCTGGAGACTTTCGAATCCGCGAACGAACTGGAGTCAAAAATCGAGTATTACCTGAAGCATCCGATGGAGCGCCAAAAATTCGCATTGAGGAGCCTGCGGACCACACTGACCCGTCATACGTTTATGGCAAGGCTGCCCGAGCTGCTCGACACGATTCATGAAGCCCGGGCGTGCGAGGAAACACTCACATAAAGGAGAGGACGCGTATGATTAAAGATTTCATCCTTCCGGTTCCGCCGATTCCCCTGACACCGGCGCAGGAAGCGAAGCTGCAGGGGAGGCTGAACGGGTTCCGAAGCGGATTTGATCAAGGGTATTTGCGGGGGCGTTTCGCCGTGCTGGATGGACGCCCCGAGGAGCCGCTGCCCGTTCGTGACGTTCACGTGATGTATGTTGCTTCCGGCAAAGGCTATCCCTATTCACCGCTGGATGAAGCGGTGCTGGCTTCGGTTCAGTCCCTGACGGCAACGGTGACCGTAACCGATGTCCGCCAGAATCTCGTCGAATTGGCCCGCAGCAACCGGCCCGACCTTGTGCTTGTGCTTGATGGGATGGATCTGCCGACGGAGCAGATTGACGAGCTTCGGGGCATGGGCATCCGGACTGCGGTCTGGCTGACTGACGACCCTTATTACACCGACTTTACGCTCGTACTCGCACCCCACTACGATTACGTCTTCACACTGGAGCGAAACTGCATCGAATATTACCGCCAGCTCGGCTGCGCACAGGTGCATTATTTGCCGTTCGCGGCATACCGGCCGCATTACCGCCCGCTGATCACCCGTCCGGGATCGCCGAGAGACATCAGCTTCATCGGCTCAGCTTACTGGAACCGGGTTAACTTCTTCCGTGAGATCATGCCGCAGCTGATGGAGTTCAACACGGTGTTCAACGGCATCTGGTGGGACCGCCTTCCGGAGGCTCCGATCTACGGAGAGCGGATCGAGGTGGGCAAGTGGATGTCTCCGCAAGAGACAGCGGCGGCGTACAGCAGCTCGAGAATCGTCATCAACCTTCATCGTTCCCATGTCGACGACGTCGTCAACAATAACACGCTGGCGGTTCCGGCGGCATCGCCGAATCCCCGGACCTTTGAAATTATGGCCAGCGGTACCCTGCAGCTTAGCGATGCCCGTGATGACCTGGCAACCTTCTACACACCGGACGAAGAGATCGTTACGTTCAACACGCAGCAGGAGCTGATGGATAAAATCCGCTACTATCTGGCCAACGAAGAAGAGCGGCAGCGGATCGCGCTGAAGGGGCTGGAGCGGACGCTGCGGGATCATACGTATCCGAAGCGGGTCAACGAGCTGCTTACCATTATCTTCGGATAGACGGCTCCCGAATATCGAACAGGGAGGTGAAGAGCCGCTCCCGCCGCCGAGAGGGCTGGGAGCGGCAATATGCCAATGGCCGACAAACCTGCGGTTGTTCTGTTTTCCCATGTATCCAACGTCAGCAGCATTACGGGCGCCGAGAAGCTGCTGCTTACCTTTGCCAGAGAGCTGGCTCCTTATTTCGATATCCTGCTGGCGGCTCCGAAGGAAGGCAAGGTGACCCGTCAAGCCCGGCAGTCCGGCATATCGGTTGAGTTACTGCCCATACCGCTGCTGTACGGAGTGTATACCCCTTACGCAGGACTGGAGAAGGATCTGGCCGAGCTTCAGGGCGGCCGGGAGTTCCGGGAGCTGGCGGCATGGCTCGGGGAGCGGCGGCCCGCGTTCATCGTTACGAGCACCTGTGTGAACGTGCTGCCCGCTGCGGCGGCCAAAAGCCTGGGAATCCCGGTAGTGTGGAAGATCAGCGAGACGATCGCGAAGAACGAGCACACCGCGATCGGTACCGGAATTATCCGCAGGCTCAGCGATCAGATCCTCTGCATATCCGAAACGGCGGCGGAGCCGTTCGGACCGGAAGCGCGGGAGCATATCGCGCTGCTGCCGCCTACATGGAATGACGGAGAGCTGATGGAGCCGGCCTGGAGCAAGCTTCGTTCTGAACGGCGGCGGGAGCTGAACATCAAGCCCGGGCATCCGCTGGTCGGATATATTTCTTCATATATAAATGAGCCGAAAGGGCTGGAGCACTTCATTCATATGGCGGTTGCGGTGGCGGCGGAGCGGCCGGACTGCCGCTTTCTCGTAATCGGCGAGCCCGGCGATAAGGCGTACTATGCCCGTTGTATCAAGAAAGTGAAGCTTGAGGGCCTGATGTCCCGCTTCCGCTTCACCGGTTATGAATCCTGTCCGCCTCAGGCTTATTGCGCGATGGATGTAGTCGTTGTTCCAAGCCTTGTCCGCGAAGGCTTCGGCATGACCGCGCTCGAAGGTCTCGTCTTCGGCAAGCCGGTCGTCGCCTATGATTCCGGCGGGCTGGGCGAGATTCTCCGCGCCGTCGGCTTCGAGGAAGGCCTGGCGGCGCCGGAGAATCACGGAGGGCTTGCGGAGCGCGTCCTCCGCTTCCTGAACCCTTCGCTTGCGGGTGACATCGGCTATAACGTCCGGCTTCGGGCGACCGCCCTGTACGGACCGGCCGCTTACCGCGAGCGCCTGAGAATTCTGGCGGAGCATTGGCTTCTCCGCTGGCCTGCGCCACCGGCGGTCATCCTTCCGCCGGCACCGGAGCCTCCCCCCGCTGAAGGGGGTGGGGGCTCCGAAGGCAAGCGGGCCAAGGGGCTTCGGGCCCGCCGCTCCGGGAAGGCGCGCGGCGGGGCGCGCCGCCGGCTCTCCCGGCGCCAAGCTCCGCGCCTGCGCCGGAAGCTGCGGAAGCCAAAGCCCGCGAAGACGGTGGTCCGGCGCCGGGCGCGGCGAGGCGGCAGAGCCCGTGTCCGCGTACGGAAGCGGCGCTGAATCGGCATTTGGCCCAACAAGAGCTTACAGGGAGTGAAGACATGAAGATCATGACCATTCTCGGCACACGGCCGGAGATCATTCGACTGAGCGTGATTGTGCCGCTGCTCGACCGGTTCGCGGATCAGCATGTGTTGGTGCACACCGGCCAGAATTTTACCGAAAGCCTCAGCGGCATCTTCTTCAAGGAGCTGGGTCTTCGGGCGCCCGACTATTACCTGCAGGAGAAGCAGGCGGGAATCGGGGGCCAGCTGGCGGCCATGTTCGGCGCGCTGGAGCCGATTCTCATGAAGGAGCGGCCCGACCGGGTTCTGCTGCTCGGGGATACCAACAGCGCCCTCTGCGCTATTCTGGCCGAGCGGATGGGCATTCCGGTCGTGCATATGGAGGCGGGCAACCGCTGCTACGACCTTGAGGTGCCCGAAGAGAAGAACCGGCGGGTTATTGACGCCGTGTCGAGTGTGAATATGCCCTACACTCCGCAGAGCAAGCGGAATCTGATTGCGGAGGGCATGCCTCCCGGCCGGATTATGCTGACCGGCAATCCGATTCATGAAGTCATGGATCATTACCGCCACCAAATCGAGTCAAGCGAGGTTCTGGCAAGGCTTGGCCTTGAAGAGGGGAGCTATTTTCTCGTGACGGCCCACCGGGCCGAGAATGTCGACCGGCCCGTGCCGCTGCTTGAGATCATGACCGGACTGAACCGGATTGCGGAGCATTTCGGCAAGCGGCTCATCTGCAGCATTCATCCCCGCACCAGATCAAGACTCGGCAATGACTTCCCGCTGCAGATGCACAGCCTGGTGGAATTTCATGAGCCGTTCGGTTTTTTTGATTTTGTCTCGCTTGAGAAGAATGCCTTCTGCGCCGTCACCGACAGCGGCACGGTACAGGAGGAATGCTGCCTGATGGGTGTGCCGACAGTCACCGTAAGACGGACGACTGAAAGGCCGGAGACAGTGGACTGCGGCAGCAATATCGTATCGGGCGTCACTGCCGGGGCCATCCTGCGCAGCGCGAAGCTGATGACGGAGATGGATCGCAACTGGGAAATTCCGGAGGGCTATCTGGCGCCGGATGTATCGCGCAAGGTCGTTAAATTTTTGCTTGGAGGGAACCTGTATGTTCAATAATCAACGGATTCTGGTTACAGGCGGCACCGGTTCCTGGGGGCATGAGCTAGTCCGGCAGCTGCTGCAGCAGAGCCCGAAGGAGATCATCGTCTTCTCGCGCGGCGAGTCGGCCCAGGTCGCCATGAGCCGTGAATTTGAGGACGCCCGCCTGACCTTTGTAATCGGGGATATCCGGGACAGGGAGGCGCTTGCCGCAGCCTGCCGGGGAGTGGATTATGTATTTCATCTGGCCGCCCTGAAGCATGTGCCCGTCTGCGAGGATCAGCCGTACGAGGCGCTCAAGACCAATGTGATCGGGACGCAGAACGTCATTGAATCCGCAGCCGCAAGCCATGTGAAGAAGGTGATCTACATTTCCACCGACAAAGCGGCCAACCCGTCCAACTTCTACGGCATGACCAAAGCCATTGGCGAGAAGCTGATGGTCTATGCGAATCTTCTTGGCTCAAGTACGCAGTTCGTAACCGTAAGGGGCGGGAATGTGCTGGGAACGAACGGCAGCGTCGTCCATCTGTTCATGAAGCAAATCCGGGATAAAGGGGAAGTCCGGATCACCGATCTCAAAATGACCCGTTTCTTCCTCACGCTGCGGGATGCCATCACCCTTCTGTTCAAGGCGTCCGAGGCCGCCATAGGCGGTGAAATCTTCGTAATGACCATGCCCACCTGCCGGATCGTCGATCTGGCCGAGGTGTTGATCGAGGCGTCGGGCAAGGCCGGCGTGAAAATTGTGGAGACCGGAACGCGGCCCGGAGAGAAGATCGATGAAATACTGATGAGCGATTTCGAGAGCCTCTCAACCGTAGTATACGACAGCCAGTATCTCGTCATTCTGCCGACGCTCAACATCCCGGAATTGAAGGACCGGTATGCCGGCTGTGAGCCGGTCACCTTCAGCAGCTTCAGCTCCGGGAATAATCTGATGTCCAAAAGCCAGATCCGCGACATTCTGTTCCGGGGAGGCTTCCTGCAATGAAGCTGCTCATCTTCGGGGGGAACGGCATGGCGGGGCATATGCTGGCGGACTATTTCCGCCTTGAGGGCCGGCACCAGGTCTTCTATACCACCCGGGACCGCAGCGACCCTCACGGGCTTATCGTCGATGTTGACAACATCGCGGCGGTGGAGCAGACGGTAAGCATCGTCTCGCCGGACTGCATCATCAACGCAGTCGGGGTGCTTAACCGATTCGCAGAAGCTGACAAAATCGCCGCTTATCATATCAACGGCTTTTTGCCTCACCGGCTCCGGCGGGCGGCCGATCTGGTGTCCGCGCGCCTGATCCATATCAGCACCGACTGTGTATTCGAAGGCACGCGCGGAAGCTACACGGAGGAGGACTCTCCGGACGGAACCTCCATCTATGCCGTGACGAAGGCGCTCGGCGAGGTTCGGGAGTCCGGGCATGTTACGGTCCGGACCTCGATCATCGGGCCGGAAATCCGCCCCGGCGGAATCGGGCTGATGGGCTGGTTCCTGGCGCAATCGGGCCGGGTGCCGGGTTACCGCCGGGTCATGTGGAACGGGGTGACGACGCTGGAGCTGGCCAAGGCGGTCGGCAGCCTGCTGAACTCGCCGGTATCCGGCCTTATTCATTTGGCACATCCCGCGCCGGTCAGCAAGCTGGAACTACTCGGCCAGATGGCTTCGGCATTCGGCAAGTCGGATGTCGTGATCGTACCGACGAATGATCCCGTTCAAGACCGGACGCTTGCCGTGACCCGGACAGACGCGGCCTTCGAACTGCCATCCTACCCGGATATGCTGGCAGAGCTGGCCGGGTGGATGTCGAGAAGCGGGCGATACACATGAGCGCCCGGAGGCTTCTTATCACCGGCGCGGCAGGCTTTACGGGCCGGCACGCCGCAGCCTTCTTTGCGGCCGAGGGCGCGGAGGTGACGGCAGTGCTGCGGGGGCCCGTTCAGCAAGACGGAACGGTTCCCCCGTTCCCTCCGGGGGTGCGCGTCATGTACTGCGACCTGCGGGACCGCGAGGCGGCCCTTAGGCTCATGTCCGACGCGGCTCCCGATGAGGTGCTGCATCTGGCCGGCCGGAATTCGGTGCCGGAATCCTGGGAACGGCCGACGCAGGTTCTGGAGGCTAACGTCATGGCGACAGCGAATGTGCTGGAGGCGCTCTGCCGGCGCCCGTCCGTGCCTGTGCTGGTCGCCGGCTCCCTGCTGAAATTTAGGCCGGAGCTCGGCGAGCAGCCTTCCCATCCCTATAGTCTCAGCAAGACGCTGGAGGAATGGGTGGCTTTGGCCTGGAGCCGTTTGTTCCGGCAGCGGGTTCTCGTAGTGGAACCGTGCAATTTGATAGGACCCGGCCCGTCGACCGGGTTCTGCTCGCTGCTTGCCGGGAAGATCGCCGCCTGCGAGCGGGGAGCTGCGCCTTCGCCGTTCCGACTGTCCTCGGCGCAGGACCGGCGTGATTTTCTGGATGTCCGGGATGCAGTACGCGCTTATGGCTTAATTCTTCGCCAAGGGGAGCCGGGGCGGGTCTACAGGGTGGATACCGGACGCTTCCTGACGCTCGGGGAGGTGGCGTCGCGGCTGCTAGCCATGACTTCGGCCCAGGTTCCCGTAGATTGGGGGGCTTCGTCTGCACCTGGTTCACTCTTAGTGCGGGAGGATGCCTGTGATGCCCATGCCTCCGAACTGGGATGGAGTCCGGAAATCAACCTTGACCGTTCTCTGAGAGATATTCTGGAATATTGCCGCAGCAGCGGGAAAGGAGAAAGTCAATGAAGCCGAAAGTATCGGTCGTGATTCCGTTCTACAACTGTCCCTATGTCGAGCAGGCGATCGGAAGTGCGCTGGCTCAATCCCTGCCTCCTCACGAAATTATCGTGGTCGATGACGGCTCCGTGTATCATGCCGCCCAGATCACGCCGTTTCTTGTGCACCCGAATGTCCATTATTTGGGCAAGGCCAACGGCGGCACCGCTTCCGCCCTGAATCACGGCATCCGCAGTGCATCAGGCGATTATGTAGCCTGGCTGAGCTCAGACGACATTTTTTATCACGACAAAATCAACAATCAGGCGCTGTTCATGGAGCAGAACCGGCTGCTGATTTCATTCACCAACTTTAATTACATCAATGCGGCTTCCCAGGCCACTCAGTTAAACGCCGGTCTCGTCTTTGGCAGTCCGATCGAACTGCTCCGCTGCTTCCTGCAGGGCAACCCCATCAACGGCTGCACGGTAATGTTCAAAAAAGAGCTGTTCGGCGCGATCGGGCTGTTCGACGAATCTCTTCCGTACACACATGATTTTGATTTGTGGTATCGGGCCATACTGAACGGATATTTCCCCGTCATGCTGAACCAGACTCTGACCGGCTATCGGCGGCATGAAGGCATGGGAACCATCCGGCACCGCGAGGCGATTCTGGCGGAAGCGGAGGCTACGAATGCCCGCTATCGCGAGCCGCTTCGCGGGCTCATCACTTCGCTCGGGGGGTAGACGGAACGGCCGCCGATGCCAAATCCTTTCAGCATAGTTCCGGGCTTGCGGAGTCATCCTAACTATGGTTGGACCTATAAATCAGAGGAGGATGACTGCATGTTACGGGCAAAAATAGGCATGACCGTTTCGGCCGCTTTGCTGCTCAGCATGATCGGCTTGACTGGCTGCACTACGAACAACAACAATCAGGGGGCAGTAGGCACTAATACCGTTAACACCCAAAGCGTTCGTGACGGACGTCTCGGAATCCGCTCCGTTCGTGGAGAGGACATGACGAGCCTCAGCATGAACGATGCGTTGTCTCGCCGGATTGCCGCCATGAAGGGCGTAAAGAACGCCAACGTCTTCGTTGTTGGCAGAAGCGCATATGTGGCGGTCTCTCTGGATAATCAGGCCCCTGCAGCCGTCAAAGGCACCACGACCAAAGGCGTTACACCGAGAACTGTTGCACCAGGAGCCGTAACACCAAAAGCTGTTGCACCGGGAACTGTAACACCAAAAGCTGTTGCACCGGGAGTCGTAACACCTAATGCTGTAACACCGAGAACCGTTGCTCCCGATGGCATCACATCCAAAGGAATGAACATGACTCCCGGCAGCACCGGTTACGGTACGGGTAACGGCACCGGCTATGGAACCGGAGGAGGTACTCTGTATCAGAACCGCGGCGCGGGGATAACAGGTACGAACCGGATCGGCACGCTTACGCAAGACGGCAAAACAATGACGGGCACAGGCACGTATCCAACCGCTCGCGGAGGCAATACCTACGGCATGTATTCCACCAGCACTTCCACCACTACTGATGCCGTGACTCCTGCGATGAAGGACAAAATCTCGGTTGAGGTCAAGCGAAGCGCCCCTCATATAGACAACGTCTATGTGTCAGCCAACCCGGATTTCGTAGACCGGATCGGCGGCTTCGCTGATCAGGTCCGTGCCGGCCATCCGATTGCGGGCTTTGCGAACGAGTTCAGTACGCTCGTTGAACGCATTTTCCCGACACGCAGCGGTACGACAACGGCCCGCTAGACTTAAGCTTAGAATGCCAAAACAAGCAGCCATTCATTCCCTGCGAGGGAATAATGACTGCTTGTATCGTTACATAACCGAATTATGAGGCACGGAACTATGAGGATAACGCCCGTCCCTTGATCCAGACACCGGTAAGCTCAAGCTTCGAGTCCAGCTTCAGGATGTCTCCTTGCTTGCCGGCCTCCAGCGAGCCGATCACATGATCCAGACCGAGCGATTGTGCCGGTATCAGGCTGGCTGCTCTGGAGGCGTCCTCCAGAGAAAGCCCAGCTTCCTGTATGAGGAAGCGGAAGCCTCGAATCATCGTCAGTGTGCTTCCGGCCAGAGCGTCCGGGTTGTCACGCAGACGGGCGACGCCGTCCTTCACGGTGACGGGGAGATCGCCGATGGCATAGCTGCCGTCCGGAAGCCCCGCCGCCGCCATGGCGTCGGTGATCAGAATGAGGCCCGACGGCCCCTTGAGGCGGGCCAGAATCGAGATGGCGGCGGGATGAACGTGAATCCCGTCCGCAATTACCTCGGCCCGTATCCGGTCATCCGCAAGCACGGCTCCCGCCGCTCCCGGCTTCCGGTGATGAAGCGGGGTCATCTGGTTGAATGTATGGACCGCCTGATTCAAGCCGAGATCGGCGGCGGCGATGACCTGCTCGTAGGTGGCGCCGGTATGCCCGAGCGCTGCAGTAATGCCTCTCTCTCTGAGCCAGGGAATAAGCTTATCCGCCCCGTCGCGCTCGGGAGCGAAGGTGACCTGCCGGATCATTCCCGGATAAGCCGCCTCCCATTCCTCCAGCCATTCCGTCGACGGGAGTACGATATGCTCCGGGTTCTGGGCTCCGGGCCAGTCCGGGCTGATGAAGGGACCCTCCAGATGCACGCCCGCGATTTGCGCGTACGGCATGTCCCCGCTCCGGTAGGCGTGAATCCGGGACAGCGCCAGATCGAGATCCTTCTTCGAAGCGGTCATCGTTGTGGCTAACATCGTCGTTGTTCCGTTCGCGGCGTGAAAGGCGGCAGTCTCCGAGATCGCCTGAAGATCCGCATACATGAAGTCATGTCCCGCTCCTCCGTGGACATGCACGTCGACGAAGCCGGGAATCAGGAGCGCATCCTCGCCCCGCCCGTTCTCCGGCCAGCCTGAGCAGGGGGCAGGCAGACCCTTCGCATCGCCTGCGTAGAAGATGACTCCATCCTCGACGGCGACAACGCCGTCATTCAGCACTCCCTCCGGTGTCATCACCCGTCCGAACAGCAGCAGCTTGCCGGAATTCAGTCCACCCATTGTCCGGCCTCCTCGTCGAGCAGAACGACAACATTTGGATGAGTTTGAAGCAGGGAGGCAGGGCATTCCGTCGTGATCGGTCCGCGCACCGCCTTGCGGATTGCCTCCGCCTTCTCGGCCCCTCTCGCCAGCAGAAGAATCTGCCGCGCCTTGAGGATCGTGCCGATGCCCATCGTGACCGCCTGGCGCGGAACCTCGTCGATGGAGGGGAAGAACCGGGAGTTGGCCTGGCGCGTCTCCGGCAGCAGGCCGACGACGTGAGTTCCGCCCTCAAGGCCGGCGCCCGGCTCGTTGAAGCCGATATGGCCGTTGCCGCCGATACCGAGAATCTGAAGATCGACAGGGCCTTGCTCCTCCAGCATGGCATCGTAGGCCCGGCACTCGGCGGCAAGATCCGGAGCGTTGCCGTTCGGGATATGCGTGCGGGCAAGGTCGATATCGATATGATCGAACAGATTCCGGTTCATGAAGCTCCGGTAGCTCTCGGGATGATCCGCCGGCAGTCCGACATACTCATCCAGATTGAAGGAAGATGCCTTGGAGAAGCTGACAAGTCCTCTGCGGTGCATGGAGATCAGTTCCTCGTAGACGCTGATGGGCGAGCTGCCGGTGGCAAGGCCGAGCACGGCTCTGGGATTGGTCTGGAGCAGTCCGGCAACCAGATTGGCTCCCGTCTGCGCGAAGTCTTCGTTCTTGCTGATTTTGAACAGATTCATGTATCGCTGCCTCCTCTTTTATGTCTGAACCGGCGGACGTTGCGGTAGGATTGCTCCAGTCTGGGGATGTAATCGCCGAACCGCGCGCTGACCATTCCGGTAAATAAAATATCGATAATATGAAGCTGGGCGATTCTTGACGCCATGTCGCCCCGGCGCATGCCTGTCTCCAGCGAAGAGGCGAAGAGCGCGATTCCGCTCAGCGAAGCCAGCGTGCTGGTGCCGTAGGAAGTGAGCGAGATGGTGGATGCGCCGTTCTCCTTCGCGCAGGACAGCGATTCGATTGTCTCGGGCGTCTCCCCCGAATACGAGATGGCAAAAGCGACATCGCCCTCCGACAGCGTGGACGCCGAGGTGATCTGCATATGCGGGTCGGCAAAGGCGGTGCAGTTCACGCCGATCCGGATCAGCTTCTGGTAGAAATCCTGGGCGACGACCGAAGAGGTCGCTATTCCGTAAAGGTCGATCCGGCGCGCGCCGCAGAGCAGCTTCACCGCCTGTTCCAGATTGTCCAGGTCCAGAAGCGAAGTCGTGTCGCGGATGGAGGCGAGGTGATTGGCCTGCATCGCTTCAACAATCGTCGCCAGCGGATTGCCCGCCACAATATCCTGATAGGATGCCGGACCGCCCTGTTGGCCGACTTCGGTGTGCGCCAGCTCGGCGGCCAGCTTGACCTTGAAGTCGGGAAAGCCCTTGAAATGAAATTCCTTGCAGAAGCGCGTTACCGCCGCTGGACTGATGCCGCATTGCTCCGCAAGCTCGGTGATGCCGAGGTGAACGATATCCCCGGGAGCGTGAAGAATCCGCTCGGCCAGCTTGCGCTCGGTCAGCGAGAGACGCGGGAGCTCGGACTCCAGGGTATGCAGAATGGGGGACATGGACAGCCTCCTCTAGGCTCGGTTTAATCAAAATAGCTTGAAAATTATTTTCTGAATTTAACGATAATACATAAAAATTATTTTCTGAGTATAGAATAAACTGCCTTTCGTCAAAATGCAAGCCCGGTAAATTCAGACAAGAGCAGCACGATGCGCAGGCAATACGAATACCAGACAGGATTTGTCTCGAAGAATGTTGAAATATGGAAGAGGTGGGGATTGACGGGTGAGTGATGATTTTAACTTTGAAATTAGGAGTGAAGATATTGATGGATAAACTAGAAATTCGAGAGGGAGATCTGACGGGTCAGCAGTTTGACGCATTAATCCATTTTTATGTTGAGGGCACCCCTTTTGGCGAAGGGGCCGGAGATGTCATTTTTAGAGAAGCGGGAGAGGGATTGCTGGAAGAATGCAGGAGGCAAGGCAATTGCGTTGCCGGTGAAGCTTTTATAACGGGGGCCTATGAGCTGTCAGACAGAATCAAATGGATCATTCATGCGTCAGCGCCCGGATGGGCAGAGGGGAATGCTGATGAGGAGGACCAAGTGGTGTCATGCTGCCGGCGTTCACTCGAACTTGCAGAATCGCATCAGGCGGAGACGGTCGCTGTTTCTTGCGAGAGCATTAAGGCGATCGGTTATCCGGCTGGCAAGGCCGAAGCCATTCTGCTGAAGGAAATATTGTGTTTTCTCAAAGCGGATGGTGACATACGGAACATAACGATTGTGTGCAAAGAATCGGATACATATGAGTGGTTTACCGAACTGGCTGCTTTAATGACGGATGCGGAGAATAAGCGGACAGGCGGGAACAACGAGTCGATAGCGAAAGCTATCAATAACTTGGGTAACTTTTATTACAAGCATTTCTTGTATGATGAATCGATCAAAGAATATTCGGAAGCCACGGATTTACAACCGGAGGATGCTGTAATTTGGGGGAATTTGGGGTCAGCCTACTTAGAAGTAAGAAATTTTGATGATGCGATAGAAGCGTTACAAAAAGCTAAGAGAATTGATGCGGGAAGAGGAAGATACTGGAATGCCCTGGGGCTGTGTTATCGAGGAAAACGCGAATTACAAGAGGCAATTGCCTGTAGAATAGAAGCGACAGAATTAGATCCTAATAATGCAAGTTATTGGTATAACCTGGGGAGCAGCCAGCAGGCCAAGGGAGATTATGAAGAAGCGGTAGCGGCGAAAAAGAAAGCGGCGGAGCTGGAGCCGCAAAATGCGTTGTATTGGGATAGTCTGAGCACAAGCTATCATAAGAAAGGGGAGTTTGCGGCGGCTGTTTCAGCAACTGAGAAAGCAACGGAACTGGAGCCCCGGAATGCGGTTTTTTGGGATAGTTTAGGAATCAGTCAACATGCAAAAGGGGATTATGAAGCAGCTGTAGAAGCGAAAATCAAAGCGACAGAACTGCAGCCGGACAATGCAGGCTATTGGAGCAGCTTGGGAAACAGTCAGGATGCAAGGGGGGATTATAAAGCGGCGATAGCAGCGAAAAAGACGGCAATTAAGCTGAAAGGGGACAATGACGATTACTGGAATAGTATTGGAAATTCTTATCGGAATATGGGAGCAGTTAACGAGGAAATACAAGCCAGATTAAAGGCGATTGAGTTAAAACCAAAGGAAGCTGGCTACCATAATCGACTGGGCCTTGCATATATCAGACAGAAGAACTTTTCTAAGGCATGCAGCGCATTTGAAGCAGCTATCCGAATATCTCCGGAGAAATCCTATCTCTATTATCATCTTTCAGTCGCACATTATTATGATGGCCATTTGGAACAAGCGTTAAAATATTCGGAACAGGTGGTCAAGATCGATCGGGGCAATCGGAGAGAGAATGGAGATCCAAGTCACTATTATTTTTTGGGCTGGTTGTCTTATTTGAAGATCGGTGATCTTGAACAGGCGAAGTCATTATTCGTAGAAGGAAAAAAATTCGCTAGACGGGAAGATAATAACTCAACTTTCGCAGCTCAAATCTCCAAACAAACCCTTGATATAGCTGGGTAAACCGGAGATCCATTCCTGTAGTTGACAAAAAACAGCTATTTTGTTCTTCTTGGTTTTCGCCTGGGACATTTCGAGAAATAAACTCATGAGCTGCTGGAGCGCGGTCTGGTAGTCCAGATCGCGGACCTCGTCGGCAAAGAGAAAGAAGAGCCCTCCCAAGGTTCGGTCATCACTCGATTGACGCCGTTCGTATTCCATTGCCAAATATCGGCTGAATACAATCGTCGTATGGCTAATCAGCCCGTCAAAGGAACGGCCCTGAAATTCAGTTCCCAGTTTCAAATAGCTTTTGGTGACTTTGAAAAAGGTCTCTATGCTCCAGCGCATGCCATAGATTCGTACGATTTCAGCTGCATCCAGCGTCACATCGGTACTTAAAATGGCCAGCCACTCCCGTTTTTTATTCCGGTTGCGGACAAACACAAGCTTCACAGGCAAACCGCAGGCGGTGTGCACGATGACCGAGCCTTTAATGTCTTTCGCGTTCGATGCGGGAAGGCTTTGAAACACCTCGCCGAGTGTCATTCGCTTACCTTGAACCAGGTAGCGTTGTTTCATTTCCTTCACCATACCAATCACGGGAAGCCCTTTGGCGGCGAGCTCACGGAGCAGTGGAGCTTGAGTAAACCAGCTATCCATAAGCACGTAGTCGGCGGCCAATCCGGCACGTAAAGCTCGTTCCAACAAGGCTACGACAGCATCCGGCTTCCGAAATAAGGCCTCCATCCGGCGCTTGTAGCCGTTACTGCGTTTGGAGAGAGTCGAAGCCATTTCGCACAGACGGTTGGCTAATTTGGCTGAAGACAGCATGACAAAGTCAATCGGAGCAAAGCTAAAACCGTCAGACCAACCTAGAGTCAGCATGGTGTAGCCTTTGGTGAATTTGCCCGTAGAGTGGTCAAAAACTCGTGCCAATAACTCTGCTTTTTTGCTCCGGTTTCGACTCAAAACAGAATCGTCGATAATGAACACACGTATTCGATGTGACGAAATAAGCGATTCAAAATGGCGCACGATGCGAAGACTTAAAGCCTGCAAAAAGCGTCGCCACGCAAAAGAAGCTTGATTTAAGAACCGATAAACAACATCTTTGCCAGGAAGATCTGCTCCTCGGTCACTTTCCAAAAGCCGAAACCAGTTCTTCCCTTCGAAAACCAAAGAGAATATGATTTGAAAAATGGCTAGACTGGAAAGACCGAAAGATTTAGAAATGCCCGCTTGCCGTAAGGTTTTTCCAATGTGAAGAGTGGCAAAAAGTTTGGAAAAGCGAGACTGTTCAGACAGGGAATGTTGTTGTAACATAGGGTTACGCACCTTTCTTGTTGGCATGGTAAGCTCGACACTTCCATGATACCAAACAAGCGAGGTGTTTTTTGTCAATACGAGTAAATCTATTGAATTCTCCTTACGCGCTCAAGGGTTTAAGCCATTTTTCCAGGTGCGAAAGTTGAGTAATAATGTTACCTCTTTTCTAAAAATGATCATCAGGAGAAAACGGGACAATATTCCTGAAGACTACCGGATTATTCAATATTTCGTGTCTGTGCACGCCGAATTATTGGAGGATACCCAGTTTTATTTTCTAAGCAAAATTATAGAGGATTTCAGTGATCAGGAAGATATTCAGTTAAGGCTGATTACGATGCAAATCCGGTTGAGGAATATGATGAATGCCTGTGCTTTCGATGTCACCAAAGGACAGCATCTGGCCCATTATTCCCGTATGAGCGTGCTGTCAAAAGTGATGAAGAAGCCGGAAGAGGATAACTCCAAAGCCGTGAAACTGCGGCTTAACAACGCCGCATATATGAACGATCCCTCCGAAGGGCTGATGCTGATCGATGCGTTGATTCAATGCCATGAACAGGAGAGCCCCCTGCTGAATGAGGTGCGGGATAATTTCTACAACTCGGCCGATACGGATATGCAGTCCAGCAATGTATATTTGCACAGTCTGACGATGCAGATCGACCAACTGCCCATGTGGGCGCAATACGGTGACCAGGGGAAGGGTTATTGTCTTGTGATGCGAAGCGATTTCTTCGACAGCGACTACGATATGCTGGAGCATGATTTCAAGAGCGAATGGGAATTGGCGGATCGTTCATCGAAGAAATATATCCCCTATCGGGTAGCCTATATCCATAATGATTGCAAGGACGAAATCAGACTGAAATTCGGCAAAGATGAAGACAAGCAGCCGAAAGAAGAATTGGAACAATTGGAGAAGAACGAACAGATTGTAGCCAGGGAACTTAAGGAAATCGTCAATGAATTCAGCTTTTTCTCCAGGGAATGCGAGAGCGACTCTACGTACGAAGCGTTAAAAGATAAAATTCTCCTTCATTTGACGGAGGCGATCGACCAGATCAGATTCTTGTTCAAAACCGAAGATTATGCCTATGAGCAAGAGCTTCGGCTTATCCGTTATGCTCCTGCGGATTCTCCCGACATTAAATTGAACATGGAAGCTTCGCCCGTTCCCGAATTGTATCTGGAAAAAGACGACGGCAAGCCGTTCCGCGCTTCGAAAATCATCCTGGGGCCGAAGGTTGAGCAGCCCGGCAAGATCGTCCCCTATCTGAAATACGTGGACCCGGAAATGATAGTGGAGAAGTCAAAGGTGAAGTTCAGATAAACCCCCGTCTCTTGTGCGGCCGTCTATGGTATTCTAATGAAAGATCGACAGAGTTCATACTATAGAAGGAAGTGCACCAATGACTAAACGTAATGCCGCCGGCAAAAGCGAGTGGACCGCCGACTGCGCGAGCTGCTTCGGCCTGTGCTGCGTCGCGCTGCCTTTTGCCCGTTCGGCCGATTTTGCCTTTGACAAGGCGGGGGGCATTCCCTGCTCGAACCTCAAAGACGATTTCCGATGCGATGTTCATGCCGGACTGCGGGCCAAGGGGATGAAGGGATGTACGGTATACGACTGCTTCGGGGCCGGGCAGCGGGTCTCGCAGATTACCTTCGCCGGTAAGGACTGGAGAACCCATCCGGAGCTAGCCGAGAACATGTACCAGGTGTTTCCCGTGATGCAGCAGCTTCACGAAATGCTCTACTACCTGGACGACGCCCTGCATGCGGATGCGGCACGTTCTGTCCATCCGGGTCTGAAGGAGATGCTGGAGAAGACCGTGGAGCTTGCCAGTAAGAGCGCTGAGGATGTGCTGGGTCTGGACATCCAGAGACATCGCGCGGAAGTGAATGAATGGCTGCTGAAAGCGGGCGCTCTCGTGCGGGCCCAGGCACCTGCGAATAGAGGCGGGAAGAATGCCGCACGCCGGACACCCAAAGGGATGGATTGGATCGGGGCGCATTTAAGGGGAGCCGATCTGCCGGGAATCAATTTGCGCGGAACGCTGCTGATTGCGGCGGACCTTCGGGATGCCGATCTCCGGTACGCCGAATGGATCGGCGCCGATTTGCGGGACGCGGATTTAAGCGGCGCCGACCTGACTGGCGGCATTTATTTGACCCAGGCACAGCTTAATGCGGCGCATGGCAGCCGCAGCACGAAGCTGCCGCCCCGGCTGGACAAGCCCGTGCATTGGCTGGAACCTCATACCAGGACCTAAAACCGGGATGACTGGTTCGGCGGAGCTGCGCGGGGCAGCAGTGATTTTTATGTCAGACAAGAAAGACAGAGAGGAGAAGACCATGGCACAACAACCGATGATTGGCGTCCTGCCTTTGATGGACGTAGAAAGAGACAGCTACTGGATGCTTCCGGGTTACATGAAAGGCATTGAAGAGGCGGGCGGGATCCCGGTTATGCTGCCGCTGACATCTGACAAGGATTACATCCGGAGACTGGCCGAGACATTCGACGGGTTTTTGTTTACCGGCGGACAGGATGTAAATCCCGCTCTGTACGGCGAGGAAGCGCTGGAGGTATGCGGTCAAGTATCAAATGAGAGGGATGAGCTGGAGCGGCGGCTGTTCGCGGATGTTCTCGCGCTTGATAAGCCGGCCTTCGGCATTTGCCGGGGACTCCAGCTGTTCAATGTTCTGCTTGGCGGAACGCTGTACCAGGACCTTCCCTCCCAGCGGAGAACGGAGACGGAGATCGTTCACGTTCAGAAGCCTCCCCATGACCGGCCTGTGCACAAGATCTACATCGAAAAGGGAAATCTCCTGCATGACATCGTAGGGAGAGAAACGCTGGACGTCAACAGCTATCACCACCAGGGAATCAAGAAGCTGGCCACAGAGCTGCTTGCCGTCGGACTGGCGGAGGACGGGCTCGTTGAGGCCATTACGCTTCCGGACCGGAAGTTCGTGCTTGCCGTCCAGTGGCATCCCGAATTCACCTACCGCTCCGACGACAGCAGTCTCGCGCTGTTCCGGGCGTTTATTCATGCTTGCTGAAGGCAATAAGAGCGGGCATCCCATTCTCAGTAGAAGTGCAGATGCGCGGCCTAACAAAATACATCATCTATGGTAAAAAAACAGCTGCAGTCAGGTTCCCCAAAAGAACCATGGACTGCAGCTGTTTGCTTGATGCAAGGAGATGGGGATGCCGGCCCGGGTGACGATCCCGGCATCCGCTGCAATTCCTGAACGGTAATGCCGAGCGGTGTAATTCCAAAGTGCTCCAATTCCTTGGCAGTGTAATTCCTGACCGGTGTACGATGTAATGCTCGAGCAGTGCAATTCCCCGCCGCCGGTGCGGTGCCTCTGAGCAGCTACTCTGCCGCACGCGGAGCGGAGAACAGCCGGCTCCGCAGGAAGCCGAAGAGCAGCGCGAGCAGCAGGACCGCCTGCGGCAACTGGCTCTCCCATGTGGGATACAGGCCCAGGCCGCTTATGGACGGCAGCGCCTCCGATGTATGCGCCGGTACACTTCCGGCGACCTGGAGAGCATGAATGCTCTCGCCGAGGAAGCGGAAGATCAGGAAATAGATCAGCAACGATGCGGTCCTGAAGAACAGGCCGATCGGCAGTTTCGCGCTTAGCGTGATGACCGCATAGGCGGCCAATACGAGAACCGCAAGCGCGCCCGAGATACCGGTTAGCAGCTGGGACGTCTTCATGGAAGGCGCCATGCCGGCATAGAAGATCGTCGTCTCCGCACCTTCGCGCAGAATGGCCAGAGCCGAGATCAGGAAGAGCGACCAGAGGTTGCCCTTGGCTAACGCGCCTTCAACTTGACGGCCGACATAGCGGTTCCATGCCTGCGTGTTTGATTTCGCATGCAGCCAGCGGCTGACGAACAGCATCATGACGACGGCGACCAGTCCCGTGATGCCTTCAATGGCTTCCCGCGTTCCGCCTGCCGAGGCCAGCGACACAGCGTAGGTCAGCCCCGCCGCAAGCGCAAGGCTGAGGATCAGGCCGCTGACCGCGCCGCTCCACACCCATTTGCGTGCCTGCGGGCTATCGCTCCGCTTCAGATAAGCGAGCAAGGCGGCCAGTACAAGCACGGCCTCCATGCCCTCGCGCAGCAGCACAAGCGCTGCATCCCAGGCGGTATAAGAGCTTTCGCCCGCCAGCGGCGTCAGCTTCGCCAGCATACCGTCGATAGACTGGGCGGCTTTCTCCAGCTTCGGCGGGGATGATTCCAGATAGCCAGCGGCAGCGGCGCTCTCATTCTCGATATACGTGTAGGCAGACGGAGAGGCGACCTGGACTTTGCCTTCGGCGGAAGGCCAGTCCGTGATAAAGGTCTCCATAACAGCCGCCGCCGCAGCGGCGTCGCTACCCTGAACAGCCGTCTTCGCCTTCTGGAGACTGGCGATCAGGCTGTCGATGGTCGGAGTCTTCGCGCCGCTGCTTTCGGCAGCTGCCGCAGCCGTTCGTCCGGCGCTGTAATCGTCCAGCAGCCGGTACAGCGACTCGGCCTGGGTCTTGGCCGCGTCGGCGCGGACAGGTTCGGCCTGCAGCGCGATCCGCAAGAGACTCATCTTCGTCTCAAGCTGTCCGTACAGAGCGGCATTGCCCTGCCTGATGGCCTGCTCCGCAGCCGTCCAGCCCTTGGCGATGTCGCTGTACGCCTTCCGGGCCGCGTCCCAGTCGGCCCGGCCCGCCGCTTCCCGCGCGCGATCCGCTGCGGGAAGCAGCTTCGCCGCCGCCTCCGGCCCGGCGGCTTCACCCTGACCGCCGTCTGCAGCGGCGGCGGTCACATACGCGTCCACGGCTCCTGCGAGCGTGGACAGCGCGGCCTTGGCGGGCGCTCCGCCGCCCGCCTGCAGCGCCTTCGACGCCTCCGCGAGCGCGGCGTCGACCTTGGCGGCCGGACCCGCAAGCTCCGGGTCCGCCTCCGAGGCCTTCGCCTCGCGCCACAGCGCGGCGAAGGTCTCGGTATCGGCCGCGGCTTCGCTCCAGCGGCCGTCTCCCGCTTCTACGAGCGCGCTGCCGACAGGCGGCAGCAGCGCGTCGGTCTTGTCCGCTGCGGCGGCGGCAGCGGAGGAAGGCTGCTGCGCGCAGAGCGCGAGCAGCAGCGCTCCCGCGGCGAGAAGCGGGAGCGGGCGCTTGCGCTTGGTTCTCATCCCGCTTAGCTGTACGCTTGTCATCCGGTAAGCCCCCTTTAACGAATTACTTCTATAATTAGTCATCCCAAATTAGTCATCCAAGTCAAGGTCAGCCCAGCAGGCTTTGGCCGATGTAGCCTCCCTGCCGGGTTCCGGGGAAGCAGGCGAATACGGCGCTTCCCATATTGGTGATGTATTCGTTCAGGCGGTCGCTTGCGGCCAGCTTCTTCTGGGTCTCGACGAACTGCTTCTGAAGATCCCGCTGGAAGCTGATGAAGAGCAGCCCGGCATCAAGCTGGCCGGTTATGTTGTCAAGGCCGCTCGAGTAGGAATAGGAGCGGCGCAGCATCTTCACGGAGCCGTCGCCGTGGGCGATCGCGGCATGCGAATCGGCCGGAATCAGCGGCCGGCCTCCGCTGTCAGTTGCGGAGAGATCAAGCGTATCGAACTCGTTCTTCGATCCAATCGGAGCGCCGCTGGCCCGGTGACGGCCGAAGGTCGCCTCCTGGTCGCTGAGCGAGGAGCGGTCCCAGACCTCGATCCGCATCCGGGCGCGGCGAACCGCCATATAGGTTCCGCCTTTCAGCCAGGCGGGCGCTTCACTGCCAGCCCAGACCACCTCGTTCATGATAGCAGCGTCCTGTGTATCCGGGTTGCCCGTGCCGTCCTTGAATCCGAGCAGATTGCGCGGAGTTCCGCCTTTCGGGTCGGCCGATCCCGTGCGCTGGAAGCCTTCCTGGGTCCAGCGGAGGACAGCTGTGCCCCGGGCAATCCGGGCCAGGTTGCGGATCGCATGGAAGGCGACCTGCAGATCGTCGGCGCATGCCTGCACGCATAAGTCCCCGCCGCACCACTTCGGGTCGAGCTGATCGCCCCGGAAGACCGGCAGATCCTGAAATCCGGCGGGCTTGCTGCCTGACAGGCCGAAGCGGCCGTCAAACAGGGAAGGGCCGGCGCCGAAGGTCAGCGTCAGCCGTGAGGGCGCCAGTCCGTCGGCTTCCCCGGTATCGGACGGGGGAAGATTCGGATGATCATTGGTGCTGCCGATCAGCGTTCCCGAGATCATGGCGTCCGCCGCTTCCGTCCATGACTTCAGCAGCTTCCTGAGGTCGGCAATATTGTCTGAAGTGACATCAAAGGAAGCGAAGCAGAGAAAGTTCTGGGCCGGAGTTACGATGCCCGCCTGGTGCTCGCCGTAGAACGGAAATTCATTGCCGCCATCAGCGGTACCTGCGGATGACGTTCCTTCCGCCGAATTAACCGCGAGCAGTCCGCCCACGGCGCCGCCGCCCAGCAGCAGGCCAAGTCCGGAAGCGCCGGTCAGCCGCAGCATGTCGCGGCGGCTGATTTTGGTGCCCGAAGAAGGCTGTTCAATATCATGTTCTTGTCTGCCGGAGTCTTGATGTCCCGGCTCGTGACGATTCGATTTCATCGGTCTCACACTCCAAGAATCGTGCCCATATTGGACAGCGGCTCGGCCAGCGCGTCGAGGTTCTGGCTCAGCTTGCGGACTTCGTCCTGCTTAAGAAGCGTGTAAGAAGCGTAGCCGTCGCCTTGCTTGAAAGGAGCAAGCTCGTTGTACAGCGCCTTGAAGCGTTCGCTGATCGTCTGGCTCAGCTCAGGGTCCTGCTGTTCCAGTTGGGGCTTCAGCAGCTCATAGATTTTCTCCGCACCCTCCACGTTCGCTGCGAAATCGTACAGGTCGGTATGGGAATACCGCTCCTCTTCGCCGGTCACCTTGGAAGTGGATACTTCGTTAAGCAGCTCGACCGCGCCCGTCACGAGGAGAGAGGCATCGATGCTCGCTGTTTCGACCTTGGCCCGGAGAAGCTGGGCATCGCTCAGCAGACGGTCGGCGTATTCCTCTGCTCCGGCGGTCTTGCCGTCCTGCCAGAGCAGCTTCTCGATTCGGTGGAAGCCCCGCCATTCGCTGTCATCCACATCGCCTTCCCGGGCGTCGATATTCGGATCAAGATCACCGAGCGCTTCGGCAATCGGCTCGATTCGTTCATAGTGCATTCGCGCGGGCGCGTACAGGTTCTTCGCTTCCTCCAGCTTGCCGGCTTTGACGGCCTGAACGAAGGCTTCCGTCTGCTTGACGAATTCGTCGCATTCGGCGATCACATACTCGCGGTATTGCGAGATCGCGGAAGTGAAATCCGCCTGGGAGGTGGCTGATGAAGCGGATGGAGAAGGAGAAGGAGCTGTCGAAGCCTTCGCTGTCTGTACGGCTTCTCCGGCAGCTTCTTCGCCTCCTTTTGAGCATCCGGATAATAGGATCGTGGCCGCAAGCATACCTGCGGGAACGGTATAACGGAATTTCACGTCAAACACCCCTTATGTATAATGTAAATGATAATCATTATCACCTAAACTGCACTTATCATAGCGGGCTAGTAAATCGATGTCAATATCAAATTTGAATTAATGCCTTTTTAAAATCTAAAATTACTAAGGCGTATCTTCAAACTAGATGCTCTGGGCTGCCAGCTGTATACTGAACGTCAAAATAAAGAGAGCCGCGGCAAGGTGCCGCAGCTCTGTTGTCTGCAAAATCATGATTTTATTGAGGCCGCAGTCACTAAGCTTTCTTGTTAGACTTCGATCTTCACCCGGCGGTTAAACCGGATTTCGGCAGCAAGCTCTCCTGTCCAGCCATTTGTTCGCGCACCTGTCTGAGCTGCGCCTTAAGATCGGGGACACTTCGCTGGAGAATGGCGCTGATTTCGGGCAGGGGGAGCTGCAAGCCGTAGCGGAGCGCCAGAATAAGCCGGCTTTCCCAGGTCAGCGTATTTGCAGAACAGGGCTTGCGGGCTTGTGTTAGCCGGGAGCATTGCTGGATGCACTCACGGTAAGCATCAAGGGAGAAGGCAAGCGGATCTAAGCGTTTTTGCAGGTAAGGCTCATAGAGCGCGGCAAAGGTCTTCACCGCAGCCTCCTCCGCCTCGGTTTCCAGCCCAAGCAGCAGTCTGCTGAGTGCATAGATGCTCCCGCTGTATTTCTGAACATACTGCGCGTACCCGGCCGAGGAAGGCGGCTGTTGCGATAAAGGGTCAGGCATGATCTCACAGTCCTCTCTGAATATGAAATCTATAGTATGGAGCAATAAGCGATGGATCTGTCGATAAGCTCCGCCATGTCCAGCCCCGTCCAGCTCTGCGGGTGCGTCAGGCTTCTTGAGGGTTTATAGTACATCTGTCCCGGACTTAAGCCGTTGCCTGCGGCAACTGCATGAAGTCGCAAGTCTGTCTGGATGTGCGCGGACCGTACTTTTCCCTGCAGCTTCGCTTGTAAATCCAGCAGGGCTATCTGTACCATCTCCCGCTGTGTTTGTTCCCATTCCGGGCTCTGGCGGCGGACGATCTCGATGGCTTCATCCAGTCGGCAATGACGGATGGTGCGCAGGAAGCTGCTCCATTTCATCAAGTCAAAATCCCTATCATTTGCGCACAATAAGCCCTGGGCCCAGCTGTATCCTGCCTTGCAGGTCAGCTTCAGAATGCCAAAGCGGGAGTTACCGGACGATTCCGGGCCGCAAAAGGCGGGCCAAGGAGCTTTGAATACAAACACCTCAATACGTGACAGACTGCGCTGATCCATTTCAGCTTTTCCTCCTCAGAATTCCAATTCCCTAAGTTTCGAATCACTTAATCTCCCAAAATCAGCATATGCAGGTACGACAAAAAACCGCAGCAGAGGAGGACCTCTGCTGCGGCTTCAGTGTACGCCCAGCATGGGCGTTATCTTTAGGGTGAAAGTCCCGAACGGGGGCTGGCGAGCGCCTACCGTTAGCCAAGGGCAAGGGTGTCCATCGTGAGGTGGAATCTGAAGGAAGCCGGAGGCAAAAGCACGGGCCAAGGTACACGAACTGGATTCGAGGCTGTGCCAGTCGGATGAGTCACCACTACATGACGAAATCCAAAGCCGCTAAGGGCTGGTGCGGTAAACTCCAGTGGTCGCGGGCGGAAAGATGACGTTCTTATCTGGGGAGACCTGCTAGGCATGCAAGAAAAAAAACTACGCCTGCCCGTTTTACTAACGTTGGCAGAATACAAGCACAAACCGGGTAATAGAGGGTAAGGAAGGAGGAGGTTATAATGCCTTCAACCAAAAACCGAATTACTCCGGAACAACGGATCTACTTTCACAGTGAATTGCGGCAATGTCCGCATTGTGGCACCAAACTCAAGCGGCATCATACCGCTTGGCATAAATACGTGAATACATTAAGCGGCATCTATGACGTGTGGAATATGGCCTATGCCTGTCCGAATTCGGAATGCCCCTATCCCGGATCGTATTATCGCTCAGCTGAAGCCGATGCGCTAGTCATGAAGCATACCTCATATGGGTTTGACGTCCTCGCGCTTGTAGGCGAACTTCGTTTCAAACATCACTACACCTTGTCTGAATTGCATGAGGAATTGAATCGACGGGGCGTTGTCACCTCCGAGCGTAATTGCGAGCGGCTGTATGAGCGTTATCTCACGCTGCTTCGCGCTTCCGTCACCGACCATCTCCGGGAAAACTTGAAAGAAGTAGTCCGTGAACACGGCGGATTACTGCTATCCATGGATGGCATACAGCCTGAGAAAGGCAATGAAACTCTGTATGTGGTCCGCGAAGGATTCAGTGGAAGCATTCTGGCCGCGCAAAACCTCAAAAGCGGCAGCGCCGAAGAATTGAAACAACTGCTGAGACCCGTGGAAGCTTTAGGTTTTCCCATAATTGGACTGCTCAGCGACGGCCAACATTCTATCCGCCTGGCGATGTCCGGCCTGTGGCCGGAAGTACCCTACCAATACTGCCAGTACCATTACCTGAAAGACATTGCCAAACCGGTCGTGGAGTTGGATCGCAAACTCAAAACCGGGATTAAGAAAAACTTACGTGGTATTCGCGAACTGGAAAAACAAGTTCAGGCTGACCCTTCCGAAGAAGCAACCCTCGCTAAAGATTACCTGGCCGCTGTGCGCTCCGTTCTGCTCGAAGACGGCAACCCACCGCTCGACCTTCCCGGAGTACGAGTGTTTGAAGAAGCAGAAGCGATCCGAAATTCCTTGAAACGAAGCGCTAAAAAAGGGGGTTCACCTACAGCGAGAAACTCTTGAAGCTGTTTGAAAAACTGGATTCCTTCCGTCCTGCATACCGAAAGGTAAAGCGTTGGTGCCAGCCTCTTGAGGATGCCGCCCATATTTTGGGTGCTCCGTCTGGGACAAGCAGTGAGACAACGCAAGTTCGAATGAACTGGCTGAAGTTCGAACTAAGAGCGAAGTTTATCCGAAAAGAAGACCAGCCCATGGTGGAGAATTTCGAACGGTATACAACCGGATTTTGGACGGGACTGTTTGCTTGCTACAACACCGCTTATCTTCCCCGGACGAATAACGACCAGGAACGCTGTTTCCGCCGAACGAAGACCCGACACCGCCGAATGACGGGTCTTCGTAGCTGGAACCGGTATCTTTGGCGTAATGGCGAGTTTGTGATTTGGGTAGAGGATGCCTTGATGCAAGAAAATGTGCAGCACCGACTTCAGCAGGTTCCTTATGAAACCTACTTTCAGGAACGGCGTCAATGGGAATCCCGACTGCTTGAAGGAACGAAACGGCTCCGGTTTCGACGAGAGCCTCAGCAGTATTTAGCTCAGCTTGAACAACGCGTCTGTTCGTTAGTTGGGCAGGCGTAGAAAAAAAAACTTGTAACCGTAGTCGAGAGGCTACGCTGAACTGGCAGGAGTCAGCAGAAGCCATAGTACGTAAGCTGTTGCAACAGCTTACGGAAGGGCTGAACCGAAAGGAGAGAGGAAAGCGATGCGTTCGTATGAAGAGCAAAGACAGCCGAATATCTCGCAAGAGAGCTGCCAGCAAAGAGAAGCGGTGAAGCCGCCCGGGTATGCTGGAGCGCCGAGTTCTTCGTCGGCACAAGTCGTCCCTTCCTCTCGCAAAGCAGAGAACAACTTGCTGGAACGAATGCTCGAAGGAGATAACCTTCGGCTCGCGTACAAGCGAGTGGTGCAAAACGGAGGAGCACCCGGTGTGGACAGTGTAACAGTAGCGAATCTACAAGCTTACCTGAATACGCACTGGGTAGCGGTGAAAACCAAACTCCTGGCGGGAACATACAGACCTGCGCCAGTCAAACGGGTGGAAATCCCCAAACCCGGAGGCGGTGTGCGGCTGCTAGGCATCCCGACCGTGATGGACCGTTTTCTCCAGCAAGCCCTTCTACAAGTGATGAACCCGATCTTTGACGCCCATTTTTCTTGGTATAGCTACGGCTTTCGGCCGGGAAAGAGTGCGCATGACGCCGTCAAACAAGCCCAAAGATACATCCGAAGTGGCCTGAGATGGGTCGTGGATCTCGATCTGGAAAAGTTCTTTGACCAGGTCAATCACGACATGCTGATGGCAAGAGTGGCGCGGAAAGTGGCGGACAAAAGAGTGCTGACCCTGATTCGTGCTTTTCTGAACGCCGGAGTCATGGTGGACGGAAAGCTGGAGCGCAGCCGGGAAGGAACGCCACAAGGCGGTCCGCTCAGTCCGCTTTTGGCAAACATTCTACTGGATGATCTGGATAAGGAATTGACCGGACGTGGCCTACGTTTCGTACGCTACGCGGACGACTGTAATATCTTTGTGGCGAGTAAACGAGCGGGCGAACGAGTCATGGAGTCGGTCAGCCGATTTGTGGAAGGAAAGCTACAACTGAAAGTGAACCGGGAGAAAAGTGCGGTAGCCAGACCTTGGCACCGGAAGTTTCTAGGGTTTAGTTTCCTGAGCCAGAAACAGGCAACCATTCGATTAGCACCGAAAACAATCTCACGGTTCAAGGAAAGAATTCGTGAACTGACGAATCGAACCTGGTCCATTTCCATGGAAGAACGAATTCGCCGGCTAAACCAGTATTTAATGGGTTGGCTCGGCTATTTCCATCTGGCATCGGCGAAGAAACACCTCCAAACACTAGACCAGTGGATTCGGAGAAGACTGCGAATGTGTCTGTGGAAACAATGGAAGCGAGTGCGCACACGAATCCGCGAACTCCGGGCACTTGGGGTTCCAGAGTGGGCTTGTTTTAGGATGGCCAACTCGCGGCGAGGCGCATGGGAAATGTCCCGGAACACGAATAATGCCCTTCCGACTTCCTACTGGGAAGCGAAAGGTCTGAAAAGTTTGCTTTCACGTTATCTGGAACTTTGTTAACCTTTTGGAACCGCCGTATGCGGACCCGCATGTACGGTGGTGTGAGAGTTGCGCCTTGAAAAGCTCAAGAAACACGTATCGCCTGAAATGGTGATCAGGACAAAGCCTAGCCAGCAGTCCTGTACCGAGTCTTGCGTGGTGCATGGTAACATGTACGGCGAAGCGTAGACAGGGAGACAGTAGGCCGGAATCAAGTGAAGAGGATGATTAGCCCCGAAATCAAACGTGGTTGAAGCAGCCGATCCTATTTCTCTGTGGAGAAGGCAGAAGCGGCATCATCGAAAGGGCAAGAGGATGACCGAGGCTTCCGGGGTTCGTACCTACAGCATGCTGTCCAAGGGTTTCTTGGGAACAAGGGAGATCCGGCAGTTCCAAATTTTTTTTTGGTAGAGCCGAACAAGCCTGCAAAGCAAGGGAGGCTCAATGACTTGCCGGAAGTCTTACTGACGGATAGTACTCCGAGGCAGGGAGAGCCTGCTACATGGGGAAGCGGTCAGCAGAAATGGAATCTTTCTAAGGCAACATGGGCTCCATACAACGGGAGGACACAGGCCTTCATACAACGGAAGGAAGAACCTAGCCATGACAACAGGATTGGAAAGAATAGCAGCAAAAGCACAAGAGGATTCGAAGCTACAGTTTACTTCGCTTACTCACCATATCTCTAAAGAACGTCTAGAAGAATGTTTGCAGCATATTCCCAAACGAACAGCACCCGGCGTAGATGGGGTTACCCGAGACGAAGCGATGAAAAGCTTCGAGGTGTGGGCAGAAGAAATGCTCACGTCCATCCACCGGAAAGGCTACCATCCGCCAGCCGTAAGAAGAGTCTGGATACCGAAGCCTGGAAAGAAGGAGAAACGTCCGTTAGGTGTCCCGGCCGTGGCAGACCGAGCTTTACAACGGTGCACAGCAGAGATACTAACCGCTATCTACGAGCAAGATTTTCTGAATTGTTCGTTTGGAGGTAGACCGGGCAGAGGGCAGCACAACGCGTTAGCAACACTGAATGAGATCATAGCCGGAGAAAAGGTGGGTTGGGTATTCGAAGCCGATTTAAAGAATTTCTTTGGCAGCCTTGATCATGAGTGGATGATGAAATTTGTGGAGCATCGAATTGGTGATCCACGAATTCTCCGGCTGATCCAGCGCTGGCTTAAAGTTGGCGTATTGGAAGACGGGAAAATCCACGCCAGTGAAGAAGGCACGCCGCAGGGCGGCTCCATTAGTGTGGTTTTAAGCAATGTGTACCTGCACTATGTGCTGGACTTATGGTTTGAGAAAGCCGTGAAGCCGCGACTTAGAGGCGAAGCCTATCTCATTCGGTATATCGACGACTTTATCGTCTGTTTTCAATACCGAAGCGACGCCATCCGATTTCAGGAAGGGCTGGTGAATCGGCTTCATAAGTTCAAGCTGGAGCTGGAGCCGAGTAAAACCAGATTAATCGAGTTTGGGAGATTTGCAAGCAAACATAGCCAAAGTAAAGGGAAGAGGAAGCCGGATACGCTCTATTTTCTGGGATTCACACATTACTGCACGCGAAACCGGCAAGGGAACTTTATGGTGGGGAGAAAGACGGAGAAAAAGCGACTGAAGCGAAGTATGGGAAACATGCAGGAAACCATGAGAAGAATGCAGCATGAACCGCTGGAGGTACAAGCAAAGAAGATTAACCAAATGTTGCAAGGACATTATGCCTATTATGGAATGGCAGGCAACATGAGGTGTCTGAGCAAAGTCTACGCGACAGCCGTCACCTACTGGCGGAAAGTGCTGAGTAGACGAAGCCGAAAGAGCTACGTTACCTGGGAAGAATACCAGCGATTACGTTCATTGTTTCCACTGATGCGACCGAAAATCTTCATCCCGTATCAACGGTTGAAGACATACGCGATGCTGTAAAACCAGTTCTGAAGAGCCCGGTGCGGGAAATCCGCACGCCGGGTTCTGTGGGGGTTCGGGTCACCAGTTGGGTGGCCCTTCTACCCGGAGACGGGGGCTTGCCGCCCCCTCCTACTCGATACAGGCTTTAACAAACCTGGCGCAAAAGCGTGGCGGATCAGGATCTCTCTCTATACGCTTGCGAGGTTAGCTGTCGGATTCGGACGGTGAGAGTCGCCCTACCCTGTGAGACCGCATTTCTGTAGTCTCCTAAGGATTCACCCCAAGTAGGCTTTCGCCTGGTGGTTCCCCCGTTTCCCGTGCGCCGGGAATTCAGCGTTCTTGTAATTTTTCATGAATAACTTTCAAAACGAATCATACTCTTTCGGGGCTGTTTTTGTAAAAAAGGAAAAGGGAGGCGCAATGGCGAGTTTCGGTTAAATTGGGTGGAGTGAATGAAACAGAGTGGCTAAACGCATATATGTTGACGTTTATCGGCCCATTATCTCGCTCGCACGCTGTTTTTCATTTTTAGGGGAAAAGGGGACTTAAGGCTGCTGATTATCTGCCGATTGCACCCAGGTCAAATAGCAATAAACCTCATCTAATAAAGATGAAGGAAGATGGAATCCCCGGCAGCGGGCAGGGACGGAATGTCTGAATTAGGCATATCGCTCCTTGCAGTTACAGGCAGCCACATTCGGATTTCGGAAACGCTGCATCGCCGCGCCCATTTTGCGGGCGCTACGGCACCATTGAAACCTCCCGCTCATAGTATGGTTTGACTGTATCCCTTTACCTTGTTAGACCAAACAATCCCGGGCAAGGAGGGGTGACACCACCATGAAGGGGAACGAACATCCCAGCAAATTTTTGCTGACTCATCGAGAACGCGAAGTGTTCGAGCTTCTTGTTCAAGACAAAACGACGCGGGACATCGCAGGCATGCTGTTCATCAGCGAAAAAACAGTGCGGAATCACATTTCCAATGTTATGCAGAAGCTCAATGTAAAAGGCCGTTCACAAGCAGTTGTAGAACTGATCAAGCTCGGCGAACTCAAGATTTAGCGAGCCCGCGTTGCGCGTAAAGCCTTCTTTTGGCCGATGGCCGAGAGGAGGTTTTTTGTTGTGTGGAAATTTTTTGAAAAAAGCAAGTGAGGGGCTGAATCAAATTTTCGAGTCCAGTGCAGCAACGGTTGATGAGTGATAAAATAACTTATGATAATAAAACTTCGATTTGAACTGGAGGGATATACGATGCAGTGGCAGCAAGTCAGAGAGTTGTTTCCCGACCAATTTGTTCTGCTTTCCATTATTGACTTCCACGAGGAAGACGATAAGAAAGTCATTACGGATGTAGCGCCGATTCGAGCAGTTGCTGAGAAGGATGCCAATAGGGAGTTTTTCAATGCGGAAGCTGGACGTCTCGTCTATCATACCTCCAATGAGGAATGCATCGTTCATCTACGCAGAGACCCTCTAATGAGAGTGAGACGGAACTCGTGAAGTTAACATATGATGGGCAACTCCTGACTGCTTCAATAACGCTCTGCTATCGCGGGAGAAGCTTGACGATGACAGATATCATTATAGATACGGGTTCGTCTCATACGATTTTCAGTCCTGACGTGCTGGAAGAAATCGGGGTAACGTATGAAAACGGCGACTCTGTATACGAAGCGTATGGCATAGGCGGTACGGTGCCTTTTTACACCAAAGTCATGGATCAAATTGTCATTGATACATTGAAAATTGAACACGTGGAAGTTGATGTCGGCATTCTCCCCAAGACCCATAAAGGCTTGCTCGGTCTGGATATTTTGAAAACATACGGACTCATCGTGGATATGAAGGAACTGGAATTATACTCAACTCGTCCTGTAAAGTAGCCCCAACTTCAAGGCACTAGCGATATTTATTAGTTCCCCCCTTCCTGAATTTGGGTGCCAGGCGGGAAGGATTTGCAACTGCAGAGGCTGATACATAACGAACATAAAGAGGGCAAATAGAAATAGAGACTTTATATAGAACAAACCGCAGGACGCCCAAACAGGTTCGGTGCTCTGCGGTTTGTTGTTGTGCAGTCGGTTTATGGAAAGCGGTTCATGTAACGGCGGTCCAGGGACCGCTTGTTGTTAGTGGTATTTGACTGTCTTGATCCGGGCCTCCTGCTCATAAGTCAGCGGGCTTCGGGGCTGCGGATTGTGCAACAGGCGCTCTGCGCCGTATTCGATCTTCCAGTAATCTTCCCCTTCCGTGGGTATCCACGGCTGCCGTGTTCCGGTGATTCGGTTCTTCAGCTCTTTGAGTCCTGCCAGCATTTCCTTCATCCTCCTTGGACGATGGATCGAGTAGAAATCCAATACTTTGGTTACGGTTACATTATAACATATTACGTGAGATTTAAAAGGGGGTGTCCGCGAGGAAAAGACAAAAACAAGAGAATAAACTGTGAATTTATTAGTTTTTGTGCGTATTGAAGAGAGCTATGTCTTTATATGGTGGACACTGTGGATTGGCGAATTAGAATGTGCCTAAAGCGGAAAAATGAAGGCCGGAAATGTTGGATCGTCTCTATGTCAATCAAATTTAAAAATATACAAAATGAGAGACCGGGTGTAAAATGGCATTATTTGAGCCTGAACGGGCATTTGAACCATACTTGGATGACGGAGGATTGCTGAACATATGAACAACTTCAAGACAAGAAACAACGCATCATCTGCTGGCCGAAAATACATACTGCCCCTGGCTGCGCTTGCGCTGACGGGATCGCTGCTCTCCGCCTGTGGCTCGGGGAACAGTGGCAGCGAGAATGCAGGCACCGCTACGGCTGCTCCTGGGAGCTCTGCGAAGCCTGCCGAAGCCACGGTTTTGTCGATGGGAATGCTGCCGTCCATTGATGAAATTCCTTTTATCATTGCGCATGAGCAGGGCTTTGACACCGAGCACGGCGTCAATCTGGATATCCAGACCTTCAAGAGCGCCAAGGACCGCGACGCGGCCTTTCAAGCAGGGAAGCTCGATGCGCTAAGCGCCGATCTGATTGCGGTGGCCATCTACAATAATGCGGGACTTG
This sequence comes from Paenibacillus stellifer, assembly GCF_000758685.1. NCBI lineage: Bacteria > Bacillati > Bacillota > Bacilli > Caryophanales > Paenibacillaceae > Paenibacillus > Paenibacillus stellifer. The sequence continues at coordinate 4,393,478 of NZ_CP009286.1, read as the reverse complement.
ATGTCAAAATCGCCAGCAGCACCTTCGGCGAGTTCGATCTGCTGACGGGAAGCGATGATGTCAAGGAGGTCAAGGACCTGAAAGGCAAGAGCCTGATCCTGTCCAAAAATACATCCACCGAATACACGGTGGCTACCATGCTGAAGCAGGCTGGGCTCACCGAAGACGATATCCAGGTGACCGAGGTTCCGCAGATTCCAACCCGGCTGGAGCTGCTGAAGAACAAGAAGTCGGATGCGGCCATTCTGCCGGAGCCTTATGTCACGATGGGCGAGACCGCAGGACTCCGCAACCTTGGCTCCACAGTGACCGCGGGCATCAATCCGTTCGTACTGGCGGTCCCGCAGAAGGCAATCGACGCGAAACCGGAGGCGATCCGGGCGATGTATGCGGCCTATGATGAAGCCGTCGATTATATGAAGTCCCATGATCAGAGCGACTACATTGATACGATCATCAAGACCGTCGGCTACCCTGAAGATTTGAAGGACAAAATCAAGGTTCCGGCGTACACCCCCGCCGCGCAGGTCGATCCGAAGCAGGTCGAGGAAGCCTTCGCCTGGGCCAAGGAGAAAGGCCTGCTGACGAAAGATCTGACCCCGGAGGATGTGATCTCCGATGTCCAGTTCAAGAACTGAGGACGGTCTGCGCCTTACGGGGCTGACCGTCCGTTACCATGACGGCCCGGCTGCGCTCGGGCCCGTCGATCTCCGCATCCCGGAGCACGGCCTGTACACCCTGGTCGGGCCGTCGGGATGCGGGAAGACGACGCTGCTCCGCGCCGTCGCCGGGCTTCTCCCCCGCTATGAGGGGGAGATTACCTACAACGGGCAGCGCGCTGCCGGAAGGGAACCGCTCATCGGGCTGGTTCCCCAGAATTATGGCCTGCTGCCCTGGAAGACCGTCGCCGCGAATCTCCGCGCGGCGCTTGCTGTGACGCTTCCGGGGCGGAGCCGGAAGCAGGAGCGGGAGGAGCGGATTGCCCGCGAGCTTCAGGCGATGGGCATCGCCGAGCTGTCGGGGCGCTATCCGCTCTCACTTAGCGGCGGCCAGCAGCAGCGTGCCGCCGTCGCCAGGGCATTCGCCCTGCAGCCGGAGATCATGCTGCTGGACGAGCCGTTCTCGGCGCTGGACGCCATGACGCGCGAAGCGCTGCAGCGGGTGTTCCTCGAGAACTGGCGGACCCGCCGAATCACCGCGCTCTTCGTCACGCATGACGTGGAGGAGGCGGTTCTGCTGGGACAGAAGATTGTCGTCATGATCCCGGGCGCGAGCGGGGAGCCGGAGATTGTGGACAATCCCGTGTTTATGCTGAAGGATGAAGACAAGCGGGACAGTGAAGCTTTCTTCGAGCAGACAAGGTATATCCGAAAGGTGATGCGGACGAAATGGTGAAGAAGAACCGAACGGTGTCTGCGCTCAGACTTCTGTCTGTGCTGATCGGCCTTCATCTGGTCTGGTACATGCTGTCCGTACTGGTCGATATGCCGATTCTTCCCGGTCCCGCCGCCGTATATGCCGCCATGTTCTCGCTCAGTCCGGGAGCTGTCTGGCTGAACATCGGCTACAGCCTGTACCGGGTATTCGCGGGTCTGGTGCTTGCGCTTGTTCTCGGCCTGCTGATTGGCCTGCTCATGGGCCGCTCCCTCTTCTGGAACCGTGTCCTGGACCCGGTGGTGTACTTGACCTATCCGATCCCGAAGATCGCGCTGCTGCCGGTGGTCATGCTCCTCTTCGGTCTGGGCGAGTGGTCCAAAATCCTGATGATCATGCTGATTCTGATCTTCCAGATCATCATTTCCGTACGCGACGGGGTCAAGGCGATACCGGCCGGAACCTATGAGGTGCTGACCAGCATCGGAGCTTCACCGCTGCATAAATTCCGGAACGTAACGCTTCCGGGTGCCCTCTCTGTAATACTGAGCACGATCCGGGTCTCGCTGGGCACCGCCATTTCGGTGCTGTTCTTCACCGAGATTTACGGGACGGAGCACGGGATGGGCTATTTCATCATGGATGCCTGGCAGCGGCTCGATTATCCGCAGATGTATGCAGGCATTCTGCTCTTCAGCCTGGTTGGGTTCATTCTGTTTCTCATCGTCGATCTGCTGGACCGTGTCTTTATGAAATGGCGGACCGGCTAGGCGTTGTCATTGTTAGGCAGCCTTCTTTTGCCTGTTGGCGAAAGAGGGCTTTTTGTCATGTATCTATATTAAGAAGGGATATGAAATCTCAATCACTTATTTCCACTTAATCTTCCGGTAAATAAACAGCATCTAATTCACACGATAAGGTGTTTAGTATCAGGGGGTTATTTTTCTATGGAAAATAAATACAATAGACTATATAATTATAGAAGAAATACTAAAAGGAGGATGAGGATTTGAGTAAAACAGACAGAGTGGCAAAAAGAATCACCGGCATAGCGGCCAAGTCGGCTGCCAGCGGGCTTATGGTTCTCGCCTTGGCGGTTCCGGGCGGATGGGTGTATGCGGACTCGGCAACGTCGGCTGCCAGCGCGTCAGTTTCAAATACTGTCGTGGTGAATGCAAGCTCTCCATCAGGCTCGGAGCAGAGCAGTACGGCAGATCCAACGAAAGCAAAATTTACGAAGGAGCAGGCGATTGCCAAGGTCAGGGAGCTGTTCCCCGAACTGAAGGACGCGGAAGTCTCCAATGTCCAGCTCGGGATTACGAACGTATCTCCGGCCCCGTCCAATCAGATGGTCTGGGATATTCAATGGAGTTTCCGTACCGGTACCGGCTCCTTCGGCTTCAGCAGCCAGGTGGATGCCATTAACGGCGACCTGATCAGTACATATATAAATTTGGGCGATCAGGACAATGAGAGCTATTATCCGCCTGCGATTACCCGCGATCAGGCGCTGGAGAAGGCGAAAGCTTTTATTGCCAAGGCCGCGTCATCCATTTCGGCTGATGATCTGGAGGTCTCAAGCAGCAATTATTATTATGCATCGAATCCCTCCCTGTTCGGCCCCGCCCAGTATGGCTTCTATTTTACCGTCAAGCATGGAGGCATTCCTTCCGCCTTTGAGAACATAACCATCGGAATCGACGGGAACGGCCGCGTGAAGATGTTCAACAAAACGCCTGCGCACTGGAGCTACCCTTCGACGAAAGCCGCCTGGACAGCGCAGCAGGCGGAGCAGGCTTTCAAGAGCAAGTTTGATGTCGAGCTTGTATATATCCCGGTGTACGGCACAAGCGGACTCAACCGCTGGGTATTGGGCTGGAAGCCCGTTGAGCCGGCATTGTACCCGATCGACGCTGCTTCCGGAAGCAGGCTGAGTATTGACGGAACTGTAAGCACGGTCTCCCGGACGGTGTATGCCGATGTACCGCAGCTGCAGGCCCGCTTCACCCCGAGAAGCTCTAGCGAAGAGATGACGAACGATGAGGCGGTCCAGGCCGTGAAGAAGATTGTCACGATCCCAACGAACCTGCGGCTGAATTCCAGCACGCTCTTCGGCGGTTACCCGGGCACCGACCGCAAGGCCTGGAGCCTGTTCTGGATTCAATCCGGCGGAATCGGGGGCATGGTGTCCCAGTCCTATGCGACGGTGGATGCCCTGACGGGACAGATTCTTAGCTACAACAAAAGCCAGGACATGACGGGCGGCTCAGCCGCGGATTCCGCCAAGCCGAAGACTGGCAAGCTCACCTACAAGCAGTCCAAGGATAAAGCCATCGCCCTGATCAACAAGCTGTATCCGAACGCTTCCAACAACTTGAAGCTGGTGGTTCCAGAGAATAGCGTTGCGAATGCGGACGGCGGTTATGGCTTCCAGTTTATCCGGTTTGCAGGCGGCATCCGGGTCGATGACGGCGGTGTTATCGTTACACTGGATGGAGACGGCAATTTGGTGAATTATTATACGTCTCAGCTGACAGAACTTGATACGTCGAAGCTGAAGCAGTCTGACGTCAAGGTTTCCAAGGATGATGCTCTGGCTCAAATTCTCAGCCTGTATACAACGAAGCTGCAATATCAGTCCTTTGGAGGCTACAATGCTTCAGGATACACGGACCCGGTTGTCAAGCTGGTGTATACTCCTGTTGAAAGTGATGCCGTCACCGGCCCTCAGCGTATACTCGACGCTGTTACCGGCGTGTTGACGCCTCAATACCAGATCCAGAGCCAGTTGCAGAATGATGCCTCCGTCACCGATATTAAGGGCAATCCGTCCGAAGAGGCGCTTTCGACGCTCGTGAAGTACAACATCCTCATTCCTGACGAGAGCGGCAAGGTGAAGCCGGACGCGCAGCTCACAACCGGTGAATGGCTAACGTGGATGGGCAATGCCCTCACGGCAGGCAATCTGGGCGTCTATGTGATGAGTGGACAGGATCGCAAAGCTGTTGCGGGTGTAGCCCCGGACAGCTCCTATTACCCGGCGGTTGCTTATGCCGCTCAGAACAAGTGGATCGCTTCGGGCAGCACGTTCAACCCGGAAACACCGCTGACACGGGAGCAATTTGCCGTTCTGTTGACCTCCCTTACGGGATATGATAAATTCTCGGCCTTTCTGGAGAATGATCCTTCCGTTACCGGATTTTCCGATGCCGCACAGATCTCCCACAAAGGAGCAGTAGCCGTCGCGGTCAGACTGGGCCTGCTTGAAGGCCAAAGCGGCAAATTCAATCCGACCGGAGCCGTAACCCGCGCCGATGCTGCACAAGTTATAATGAAGCTTGTAGAGCTTCAGGGCAAGACGGATCAGACGATCGGGCAGAGCCGCTACTATTAATGCACAGCTGATGAATGGCTGACGAACGTCTTAAGAGCATAACAAGAGGAGTGCCCGGCTGAGGCTTGATTAAGCTTCAGCCGGTTTTTCGTATTATCAGGTTAGCCAGTAATTACTGGTTGGCCTTTTTTTATGGTCGTTTTACGATGAGGAAGCCGGGAGAACGTGGTGGTTTTAGGGGCAATGACCCCGTCACAAAAACTGTTCTCCCACGACCTCCAATGACCATGTTTGAGCTGGTAGAGGCTATTGACCTCGCATCACAAGCGAAGCTATGGGTTTGGAACCATCGTGGGATAGCCGGTAAATCTTTTATTTGGAGGTTGTTATGGAACCAGTTATAGGTGTGGATGTGGCAAAAGGGTTTAGTGTGCTTCAAGCCTTTACGAGACGAAACGAACCTTATGGAAGGGCAGAAAGCCTGTCGCATGAGGAGCACGGGCTTGAACGGTTGGGGGAGCTCCTCGCGGAGTTGCAGGAGACAACAAAATGTACTCCGGTAGTGGTTTTGGAAGCGACAGGGCACTACCACCGGGTACTGGTAGCGTATCTGGAGCGTGGCGGCTGGAGGTACTTTATCGTGAATCCGTTGCAGTCGAAACGGGCCAAAGGAACGCAACTGCGCAAGGTTAAAACAGATGCTGCAGATGCATGGCATTTAGCAGATATGTATTACCGCGGAGACGTTACACCACATCGTATATGGGACGAAGCGTTTACAGAGTTGCAGCATGTGACCCGGCAACATGAGTTTGTGACGGGGATGTTTGTGCAGGCGAAGTTAAACACCAGAGCTTTATTAGATCAGGTTTTCCCGGGGTACGAGAAGGTCTTTCGGGATCTGTTTTCGGTTACGTCTCTAAAGGTGCTGGCGCGTTGTCTGGAGGGAGAACCGGGAGATCTTCATCAGATCATCGAGAACAGTGGCGCAGGGAAGTCGCGGTCGAAACGCTGGGTTCAAGAAAAAGCCGAACGGCTCCAGGAAGTGCTGACGCATTGGAAAAAGCAGAGGAGAAGTTCTTCTCAAAGCGTTGCTTTGCACGGTATGGTTAGCTTATTGCTTCAGTTTTCGGAGCAGCTAAGTACATTGGAGAAGCAAATGGAGAAGATGGCATCCAGTCTCCACGAAGTAGAACTAATGAAGAGTATACCTGGCGTAGGAGATAAGCTTGCAGCAGCCCTTGTCGCTGAAATAGGGGACGTAGGACAGTTTCAAAACCCGAAACAACTCGTTGCTTTTGCAGGCTTAGACCCTGGCATATTCAGCTCAGGGAAGTTTAAGGCGACAAGCTCGAAGATCACGAAACGTGGTTCCAAGAGACTGCGACGTGCTTTATATTTAGCGGTACAGTGTGGGATACGCGGGAGCATCAACCGTAAGCTTCGAGATTATTATGATAGAAAAAGAAAAGAGGGCAAGGCTTACAAGGTGGTCGTGATCGCTTGCGCCAACAAGCTTCTTCATCACATATTCGCCATCCTCAGTAAGAACCAGCCCTATAACCCTTAAATCCATATTTCCCCAAATATCCTTTACTCATGAAGGTTATTTGTCATGCTCATAAAATAGTATACCAACAAACCATTTGCAGACCAAGAGCAAAAAGCTTGACAAGTATTAGCTGGTTTTTGTGCAAAATAGCGAGGCGGCTGTCTTTTCCTCTTGTTTTAATATAAAAAATTTGGGACAATAAGATACGATTGTCTTCCTTACGGGAAGCCGAAGGCTAGAATTGACAGGCTTGCGCTGCAAGCCTTGGAGAGAGGATAGATCATGAGCAAAACATCCATTTACGGTTTGACCTTTGACGGGTTCGCCGCCTGGCTGCTGGAACGCGGACACCGCAAATTCCGGGCGCTTCAGGTATGGGATTATCTCTATGTGAAGCGGGTTACGGATTTCGGGCAAATGGAGGAAGTGAATCCGGAGGCGCTCGGGCTGTTGGCCGAGCATTTTACGATAAACACATTGGCCGAGCATGTGAAGCAGGAATCCGTGGACGGAACCGTTAAATTTCTGTTCAGACTGCAGGACGGCAATCTGATCGAGACGGTGCTGATGCGCCAGAAATACGGCCTTGCCGTCTGCGTAACGACCCAGGTGGGCTGTAACATCGGCTGCAGCTTCTGCGCAAGCGGGCTGTTGAAGAAGGACCGGGATCTGTCCGCAGGCGAGATCGTGGAGCAGATCATGCAGGTTCAGATGTATCTGGACGCGCGGGGCAAGGGAGAATCGGTCAGTCATATCGTGGTCATGGGGATCGGAGAGCCTTTCGACAACTTCGAGAATTTAACAGCATTCATCCAGATTATCAAGAACCAGAAGGGTCTCGATATCGCCGGGCGCCATATTACGGTCTCCACCAGCGGACTTGCGGACAAAATCATCGAATTTACGGACTGCAACCTGCAGGTGAATCTGGCGATCTCCCTGCATGCTCCCAGCAATGAGCTCCGCACCAAAATTATGAAGATCAATCGTGCCGTGCCGATCGAGAAACTGATGTCTGCATTGGAGTATTATCTTCAGAAGACGAAGCGCAGAACGACGCTTGAATATATCCTTCTCCGGGATATCAACGACCAGCAGGAGCATGCGCTTGAGCTGGCTGAACTGATTCGCGGCTACGGTCCGCTTGTGAATGTCAATCTTATCCCTTACAACCCGGTAGATGAGCACAGCCAGTATCAGCGGAGCGACCGTGAGACGGTCCGGGCTTTCTTTGATACCCTGAAGAAGCAGGGCATCAGCGTCAGCACGCGTCTGGAGCAAGGCAGTGACATCGATGCCGCCTGCGGCCAACTGCGGAGCAAACAGATCAAAGAGATTAAACAAACGGCTCTCGGATAAACATTGTGCTAAGATCAACTCTATTGTTTACTGAAAAAACCCGCTTGCGCTGATCCGGCGTAAGCGGGTTTTTGTAATATCCATCCATTTCCTCACACGATTGTAACATTTGATGGTAAATTTCTCTTTTTCACCGCGATGAATATTGACGTGCTTGAAAATAATACATTATAATCCTATCAAGAAAGTTGGAATATTACAGTTGAGCGGATCACCGCAGGCCGAACCTTCTTCCATTCTGGAAGTCGGAACGGCCTTTTTGCTGTGATCCCTATCGAGAGGAGTGATCAGCTAGCGATACGGTTGCCTCTCTCTGGAGGTTATTTGCGGAGACTACTTGCCTAATTGCGAGTCTACTTCTCGTACCGGATTCTCGTCTTTATGCTCTTCCGTGACTTCTTTGCTCATGAACCAGCCGATGGCGGCAATGAGTACCAGCACGATATAGAAAGTCGCCTTCCAAGCGGTACTGTGCGCGAAGTGCTCCGACAGAACGCCGAGAGACGGATGCGCGAGTGTAATGACGGCCAGCTTGACGCCAACCCAGCCTACGATAACGAACGCGGCAACTTCAAGACCCGGGCGCGAGTGAAGCAATTTGACGAAGAAGGAAGCAGCGAACCGCATAATGACAAGCCCGATAAAGCCGCCGGCAAAAATAACGAGGAACACGCCGCCGTCCAGACCGCCGATCTGCGGAAGACCACTCGCCGGAAGCGCCACAGCCAATGCGACTGCAGCCAGGATCGAATCAACGGCAAATGCGATATCTGCGATTTCGACTTTTAGCACGGTCAGCCAGAAACTGGACTTCTTTCCGCCGGATTCCTTGCCATCTGTTGCGGCCGCTTCTTCCGTAATTGATTGCGCCTCCGGCCTGCGGGCCGCGACGACTTTCCGGATGATATGATTTCCCGCGATGAACAGCAGGTAGAGGGCTCCAATCGCCTGAACCTGCCAAATATCCACGAGGTAGGAAATCACGAACAGCGATCCAAAGCGGAAAATAAAGGCGCCGAACAGCCCGTAGAAGAGAGCTTTCTTCCTTGTTTCCTCGGGCAGATGCTTCACCATAATGGCGAGCACCAGCGCGTTGTCGGCCGCAAGCAGTCCTTCCAGCGCAACCAGCACGAGAAGCACCCAGCCGTATTCCAATAACAAACCTACATCCATTTCTTACAACCTCCCTGAATTTAGAATGGCCTAAAATTATATAAAAAAGACCTTTACCAAACAGGCTGAGTCCCTAAAAAGAGAATCAATCTGAATGGTAAAGGTCTCGCTAACAATTGGATAATTGCCAACAAAGCCGGAGAATATGAAGCTCTTCTCGTATTGACGACTTTGCTTAACAGCTACTCCCCTTTACGGGATATTCGGTTGGGCCTTAACTCTATTACGATCATATAGGAGGAGAGACAGAATGTCAACCAAAGAAAGAAATCCCTTTCTATTAATAAACGGATGTTTGGCTGCGGGTTCCGCGAATTTTCCCGGGCTATGTCGAAAGAACGTTATCGGGCGTTAAAGACCGCGTTAAATCTGCATCAAATCTGTGCTGCATTGACATTGATTTTCAATGAAAACAAGATATGAAAACGGAAACATGATATTTGAGTGTCACTTTTCCTAACATATGATTTGACGAAAATGTAAACACACGGTGATGACAGGTTTTTTCGTGGAGAGGCTAATTGACGATATACGGGTTTGAAAATATGATTGTGATACAACAAAGGCAGTCAAGCAAGGTTAGAGTGAGGAAACCTAACAAGAAATTGAAGGTTAACTTACATGTCGCTAATCGGGAATTACCCCCGAGGATACGCTTCTGAAACAACAATGTTTGTGACGGCGTTTCGAAGGAACTTGGGCGCACGCTTCCGACACGGGAACGAAGCGAGGCGTGCGTAGGGAGCTAGAGTCTCCTCATTATATTAAGGAGGTGGGAACAATGAAGCCGGAGCCGACATCGTGTTCATCAAACGCAGCAGTGGATGATATCAGTCGCCACCCTTGCTACAACGAAGAAGCCCATCGGTTCTTTGCCCGGATGCATATTCCGGTCGCTCCCGCCTGCAACATTCAGTGCAATTACTGCAACCGCAAATTCGACTGTGTGAACGAAAGCAGACCGGGGGTTGTCAGTGAGGTGCTCTCTCCAGAGCAAGCGGAGCGGAAGGTTAAGGGTGTGGCAGCGCAGCTTATGCAGCTGTCGGTAGTCGGCATTGCAGGGCCCGGCGATCCGCTGGCCAACGCGGACAAGACGTTTGACACGTTCGCCAGAGTCAAGAAGCATGTGCCCGATGTCATGACCTGCCTCAGTACGAACGGCCTGACGCTGTATCGGCACATTGATCGAATCGTGGAATTGGGGATCGGACACGTAACGATCACGATCAATGCAATCGACCCGGACGTAGGCAAGGAGATTTATCCCTGGGTATTTGATGAAGGGGTTCGTTACGAAGGAAGAGAAGCCGCCGCTCTCCTGATCAGCCGCCAGCTTCAGGGCGTGGAGGAACTGGCCAAGAGAGGCATTCTCGTCAAAGTTAACTCGATCATGATTCCGGGAGTCAACGACGAGCATCTGCTCGAAGTATCGAAGAAAGTCAAGGAGCTTGGCGCAACGATTCATAATGTGACGCCGCTGATTATCGCTCCGGGCAGCCAGTACGAGAAAGACGGACGCAAGGCGCCGCGCCCCAAAGAATTGATTCAGCTGCAAGAGAAGCTGAGCGAGGGCGGAACCAAGCTGATGCGCCACTGCCGGCAGTGCCGCGCGGACGCGGTAGGATTGCTCGGACAGGACCGCAATCAGGATTTCCAGCTCGATAAGATGGATGATGATCTGGTGATCGACCTCGATGCCAGAGAGCAGTTCCAGCAGGAATTGGACGCCAAGATCCGGCAGCGCATGATTGCGAAGTCGAACCAGCGCTCCATACTGGACGAGAACAAGAGAACCCGGGTCGCTGTTGCTTCCCGCGGCGGAGACAAGGTTAATCAGCATTTTGGCCACGCGACGGAATTCATGATCTACGATACAGACGGAACCGAAGTGAAGTTCATCGGTATGCGTAAGATACAGGCTTACTGCCACGGTACGGCGGATTGCAACGGAGAGAAAGGCGAAACGCTTCAGGAGATTACATCGATCCTGAGCGACTGCCGGATCCTCTTAAGCTCTGGAATCGGCGATGCGCCTCGCATGGCGTTGAACAAGGCTGGCATCCTGCCGCTGGTCCGCAAAGGCGGAATTCAAGAAGCAATTCTTGAAAGTGTAAAATACGGTTCTTATTTTGAACACATAAATATTTCGAAGGGATGATGTAACATGACTAAGAAACTGAGACAAATCGCATTCTACGGCAAAGGCGGTATCGGTAAATCCACCACTTCCCAAAATACACTGGCTCAGCTGGCCACCACTTTCGGTCAGAAGATCATGATCGTTGGCTGTGACCCGAAAGCTGACTCCACTCGTCTGATTCTGAATACGAAAGCTCAGCAAACCGTGCTTCACCTGGCTGCTGAAATGGGTTCGGTTGAAGATCTCGAGCTCGAAGACGTAGTAGCTACCGGCTTCGGCGGCATCCTCTGCGTTGAATCCGGCGGTCCGGAACCAGGCGTAGGCTGCGCAGGACGCGGTATCATCACTTCGATCAACTTCCTGGAAGAGCAGGGCGCTTACGACGGCATGGACTTCATCTCCTACGACGTACTGGGTGACGTTGTGTGCGGCGGTTTCGCAATGCCGATCCGCGAGAACAAAGCGCAAGAAATCTACATTGTATGCTCCGGTGAAATGATGGCTATGTACGCAGCCAACAACATCGCTCGCGGTATTCTGAAATACGCGCACAGCGGCGGCGTTCGTCTGGGTGGTCTGATCTGTAACTCCCGTAACACTGACCGTGAAGATGAGCTGATCATGGAACTGGCTCGCCGTCTGAACACGCAGATGATTCACTTCGTGCCTCGCGACAACGTCGTACAGCATGCCGAGCTGAGAAGAATGACGGTTACCCAGTACAACCCGGAACACAATCAAGCCAACGAGTACAAGCAATTGGCTGACAAGATTCTGCACAACGAAATGCTGACCATCCCGACTCCAATCGAAATGGACGAACTCGAGCAGCTGCTGATCGAATTCGGTGTTGTAGAAGATGAAGAAACAGCCATCAAGAAGCTCGAAGCTGCAGGTCACTAATAACAAGAAAAGAACTTGAGATTAGATATATCGCGGGACTACTTCGCATAACAATACAATTTATCCGGCGGATGGAGTGGGGAGACGATCATCCGCCGAGAGTAAGGCGAACGTGGAAAATGCCGCAAGGATGCAGTCATGCTGCTAAATGAAAAAGGAGGTTCAACGAATGGGACTGGATATTGAGGCTAATAAAAAACTAGTTGAAGAAATTCTGGAAGCCTATCCCGATAAAGCAAGGAAGGATCGCAAAAAGCACTTTCAGGTAAACACCGAGGAATCGAAAGAAAGCTGCAGCTGCTCCCTGAAATCGAACATTAAATCCCGTCCGGGCGTAATGACGCCACGCGGCTGCTCCTATGCCGGTTCGAAAGGCGTAGTATGGGGCCCGATCAAGGACATGGTTCACATCTCCCACGGCCCGATCGGCTGCGGACAGTACAGCTGGGGTACGCGTCGCAACTATGCAAACGGCACGCTCGGCATCGACAACTTCACCGCTATGCAGATTACCAGTGATTTCTCCGAGACGGACATCGTCTTCGGCGGCGACAAGAAGCTGGAAATCATCTGCCGCGAAATCAAGGAAATGTTCCCGCTGGCAAAAGGGATCTCCGTACAATCGGAATGTCCGGTCGGTCTGATCGGCGACGACATCGAAGCGGTATCCAAGAAGATGAGCAAGGAGCTTGACATGCCGATCGTTCCGGTCCGCTGCGAAGGCTTCCGCGGCGTCAGCCAATCGCTTGGTCACCATATTGCGAACGATGCTATCCGCGACTTCGTTCTCGGCAAAGCCGATCTGAAGGAAACAGGTCCTTACGATGTTAATATTATCGGTGACTACAACATCGGCGGCGATGCTTGGGCTTCCCGTATCCTGCTGGAAGAAATGGGCCTTCGCGTTATCGCCCAATGGTCCGGCGACGGCACGCTGAACGAGCTGGAAATTGCCCATAAGGCGAAGCTGAACCTCATTCACTGTCACCGCTCCATGAACTACATGGTTGACCATATGGAGAAAGCTTACGGTATTCCGTGGTTTGAATATAACTTCTTCGGACCTTCCAAGACCTATGAAAGCCTGCGCGCCATCGCCGCTATGTTCGACGAGAAGATTCAAGAGAACTGCGAGAAGATGATCGCCAAGCACAAGGTTGAAATGGACAAAATCATCGCCAAGTACAGACCTCGTCTGGAAGGCAAGAAAGTGCTGCTGATGATCGGCGGTCTGCGTTCCCGCCATACAGTGGGCGCATATGAAGATCTGGGCATGGACATCGTGGCTTCCGGTTACGAATTCGCCCACAAGGACGACTATGAAAGAACCTTCCCAATGATGCAGGAAGGATCGATCATCATGGACGACCCGACTGCATACGAATTGGAAGAACTGGCTCAGAAGATGGGCGTTGACCTCGTAGGCTCCGGCGTCAAGGAGAAATACGTATACCACAAGATGGGCATTCCGTTCCGTCAAATGCACTCTTGGGATTACAGCGGTCCGTACCATGGTTTCGACGGCTTCAAGATTTTTGCCAAGGACATGGATATGACCGTGAACAGCCCGATTTGGGGCCTGATGAATAAGAAAGAAAAGGTTCAACCAGAGGGGGCGAGCATATGAGCAAGGAAAGATTGAATATTCCGGATTATAACACACTGTTCACGGAAGAACGCTTTGTTCAGCAACGTGAGAACAAGAAGCAGTTCGAAGCGCCTTGCAGCGCGCAGGAGACTGCCGAAGCCCTCGCTTACTCCAAGTCTGCAGAGTACCTGGAGAAGAACTTTGACCGCAAAGCGGTTGTTATTAACCCGCACAAGGCCTGCCAGCCGCTTGGCGCCATGATGGCCGCTCTCGGATTTGAGAAGACCCTGCCGTTCGTTCACGGCTCCCAGGGTTGTAACTCTTACTTCCGCAGCCATCTGAGCCGTCACTTTAAAGAGCCGACGCCGGCCGTTTCCTCCTCGATGACTGAAGACGCAGCCGTATTCGGCGGTCTGAGCAACATGGTTGACGGTCTGGAGAATGCAGTCGCTCTGTACAAACCGGATATGGTTGCTGTCTGTACGACTTGTATGGCGGAAGTTATTGGTGATGACCTGTCGGCCTTTATCGGAACAGCTCGTCAAAAAGGAGCCATCGCTCAGGACCTGCCGGTTACATTCGCGAACACTCCGAGCTTCATCGGTTCGCATACCACAGGTTACGACGCCATGATCAAGAATATCCTGAGCCAGCTGTATGAGCGTTCCGGTCTTCAAGCTGCTCCGGGAACAGGCGAAGAAAGCGGCGAGAAGCTGAATGTTCTGCTTGGATTCGAAGGATACACCGGCAACTTTGCCGAGATCCGCAAAATCCTGAACGCATTTGATACGAAATACACCCTCCTTGGCGACCATAGCGGCAACTTCGATTCCCCGGCTACCGGCGAATACGAGTACTACTATGGCGGCACCAAGCTGGATGATGTTCCAAAGGCTGCTAATGCTCTGGGTTCGCTCGTACTTCAGAAATATACGCTGAAGAAGACCCAGGACTTTATCAAAGGCACCTGGAAACAGCAGGTTTCCGCAATGTCGACTCCGCTGGGCGTCAAAGCGACCGACAAGCTGCTTGAAGCGATCAGCGAGCTGACAGGACTTCCGGTTCCTGCATCCCTGATTGAAGAACGCGGCCGTGTCATTGACGCTTACACCGACAGCCATCCTTATCTGCATGGCAAGCGTGTATCGCTGGTAGGCGACCCCGACCTTCTGATCGGTCTGATCGGATTCTGTCTGGAAGTCGGCATGGAGCCGGTTCACATCCTCTGCTCCAATGGCGATGTGGAATACAATGATGTGAAGTTCAAAGAAGAAGCCGAAGCTCTGCTGGCCTCAAGCCCGTTCGGTTCCGAAGCTACCGTCTATGTCGGCAAAGACTTGTGGCATCTGCGCTCGCTGCTGATCAACGATCCGGTTGATCTGGTAATCGGCAGCTCGCATGTGAAGTTTGCTGCTAAGGATTCGAACACGCCGCTCATTCGCGTAGGCTTCCCGATCTTTGACCGTCATCATATGCACCGTAATCCGACTATCGGATACCAAGGCGCGCTGAATCTTCTGACTTTGATCGTCAACACTGTTCTGGAGCAGTTGGACAACAACAATTCCGGCTTCAACTACGACCTGGTCCGCTAATCAAAGAATACAGGGAGCAGATTTATCTTGGATAAATCTGCTCCCTCATCCTATTTTACAGCATAATCCGTGTTATAAATAATCCCATATACGGTATGAAAATCGGACATTTTGATGTAAAATTTTCAGTAGAATGCCTCCTTTCATTCCGTTTTCATGGCATTTGTCATATTTTCTGCCGGTTTGGTATGTCACAATGAAAGCACTGATCCTTAGCGAAGGAGTTGATGATCCGATGGAGCCTATTCGAAAAGAGGAATTCGATGATCAGGCCTGCGGGAGCCAGGCTCCCAAATCCAAGCCTTGTCCACGGCCGAAGCCGGGCGAGGCAGCCGGAGGTTGCTCCTT
This sequence comes from Paenibacillus stellifer, assembly GCF_000758685.1. Taxonomy (NCBI): domain Bacteria; kingdom Bacillati; phylum Bacillota; class Bacilli; order Caryophanales; family Paenibacillaceae; genus Paenibacillus; species Paenibacillus stellifer. Next base: position 4,378,112 of record NZ_CP009286.1, on the reverse strand, counting down.
CGACGGAGCGCAAATTACACTGCTTCCTATTATGGATGCTGCGCATCTCGTGCATGGACCGGTCGCTTGCGCCGGCAACAGCTGGGAAAGCCGGGGCAGCCTTTCGAGCGGGCCCACCCTCTCCCAATATGGATTTGCAACGGATCTCAGTAACAACGACATCATTTTTGGCGGGGAAAAAAAGCTGAAAGACAGTATTGATTATATTGCCGGGCGTTTTGCGCCTCCGGCTATATTTGTATATGCGACCTGCGTCACCGCCCTGATCGGTGAAGATATGGACGCCGTCTGCAAGGAAGCGTCCGGTCGCCTTGGAATTCCCGTTGTCCCCGTGAACGGCCCCGGTTTTGTCGGAAGCAAGAACCTCGGCAACCGGCTCGCGGGCGATGCGCTGCTCCAATACGTCATCGGCACGGGTGAACCCGAGCAGGAGACGCCGCTCGGCGTCAACCTGATTGGCGAGTATAACATCGCCGGCGAGATGTGGGAAATCGAGAAGCTGATGAACCAGGCGGGAATTACCCTATTATCGCGTATTACGGGCGATGCCCGGTATAAGGAGATTACCTGGGCTCACCGGGCCAAGGCCAACATGGTGGTGTGCAGCCGTGCGCTGCTGGGCTTGGCGAAGCAGATGGAATCGAAATACGGCATCCCTTATTTCGAAGGATCATTCTACGGAGCGAAGGAGACGACCTATTCGCTGCGCCAGATGGCATATCTGTTGAACGACAGGGAAATGGAGCGCCGGGTCGACCGCCTCACCGAACGCGAAGAGAACCGGCTGTCGCATGACCTTCGGCCATACCGCAAAATTCTGAAAGGCAAGAAGGCAGTGCTCTATACCGGAGGCGTCAAGAGCTGGTCTGTCATCTCCGCTCTGAAAGAGCTTGGCATTCAGGTGGTCGGCGTCGGAACGAACAAGAGCTCCGACGAGGATGTTCAGCGCATTGCCGACCGGGTCAGCGATGATACGGAGTATATCCCGGAAGGCGGCGCCTCTCGGATAATCAAGACGGTTAGAGAGCGCAAAGCGGATATCATGATCGCTGGCGGACGGAATATGTATGTCGCGATGAAAGAACAGATTCCGTTCGTAGACATTAACCAGGAACGTCATAAAGCTTATGCAGGTTACGAAGGATTGCTGCGGCTCGCTAAGGAATTGGTCGATTCACTCGACAATCCGATCTGGAGACTCGCATCCTCTCCTGCGCCGTGGGATAAGGAGGATTCCTATGACCGTTAAGAGACGTAGCAAGCCGGTATCGGTGAATCCTCTCAAAATCGGGCAGTCGCTGGGGGGCATCCTTGCCATGCAGGGCTGTTACCGGGCAATGCCGATTGTTCATGGCTCACAAGGCTGCTCCGCCTTTCCCAAGGCTCTGTTGACCCGCCATTTTCGCGAACCGATCGCGGTTCAGACCTCCGCCCTTCAGGAAATGGACGTGATCTTTGACGCCAACCGCAATCTGGAGGAAGCAATTAACGCCGTCCTGTCCAAGCACCGCCCCGACATTATCGGCATCATCGGTACAGAGCTGACAGACGTAGCGGGCGTGGATTATCAGAGCATGCTGAAGTCGTATAAACGAGAACGGAACATGCGGGGTGGGCTTGCCTTTTCCGTCACATTGCCCGATTTTCGCGGTTCTCTGGAATCGGGGTTCAGCGTAACGGTCGAGGCGATGATCGATGAGCTAATTCAGCAGGCAGGTCTGCGGGGACAGCGCAATGTGAATTCCCGCCAGATTACGCTGCTGCCCGGTTCGTATCTGACGCCTGGTGACGTGATGGAGCTTAAGGAAATCGTGTCCTCTTTCGGTTTTGAAGTCATCGCGCTGCCGGATATTTCGACTTCGTTGTCCGGGCATCTGCTGACCGGATTTTCGCCGCTGACAAGAGGCGGCGTTCCGCTCGATTCCATGCTGCAGAGCCTGCAGTCCGGATTGACAATCGCCTTCGGCTCCAGTATGGAGCGTCCCGCAAGAAGACTGCATAACGCGCTTGGCACGCCGTATAAGGTGTTCCAGAGCACGATGGGACTTAAGGCTTCCGACGAACTCTTTCATTTCCTTCATCAGATCAGCGGTGTTCCGGTTCCGATCCGGTATTGCTGGCAGCGGGAAAATCTGCTCGACTGCATGCTGGATGCGCATTTCCAATTTGCCGGCATGTCCGCTGTGGCAGCGCTGGAGCCCGATCATATCTGTTCGGTCTCTTCCTGGCTGGAAGAGCTTGGAGTGGAGCAGAAGGCGCTGGTTACCTCTTGCGAGACGACTGCGGTTGCCGAGATGGAGCGCGATGTATGGGTCGGCGACCTGGACGACGCCGAGGTGCTGGGCAGCGGAGCCGATCTATTGATCAGCAGCTCGCACGGCATGGCGGGCGCGGAACGCATCGGAGCGGCCCATTTGCCCGCCGGGTTCCCGATCTGGAACGAGCTTGGCTCTTATATGAATGTATCCGTCGGCTACCGTGGAGCGATGGAATGGACCAATAAAGCAGGTAATCAATTAATGAGAAGGGAGGCGGAGCACCGTGAAAGTAGCATTCGCCACAGATGATGGAATCCGGGTTAACGCCCACTTCGGACAAAGTTCTATGTTCGCCGTATACAATGTAACAAGAGGCGGAAGCGAGCTCCTCGAGCTTCGCAGAATCCCCGATATCGCAGCACAGGATGAAATGGGCAAGATCGACTCGCGGATTCAGGCCATCGAGGATTGTACGCTGATATTTATCATGCAGATCGGCGCATCGGCTGCGGCCAAAGTTACACGCCGCAAAATCATGCCGGTCAAGGTTCCTTTCGGCAGCCCGATCGAAGAGCAGGTCAAGCGGCTGGGAGAAATGCTGCAGGGCAAGCCTCCGATGTGGCTGGCCAAGGTGCTTCGGGCCGAAGAGGAAGGAGCGGAAGTCAATGGAACGAATGGCTGATGAATTCGCGGGTGTGAATGGTCAGACTCCGGAACAGGCTCCTGTTTCGCCGAAGCGCCGGACTAAACCTCTGCCCGATCCCGAGAAATCGGAACAGCTGATCCGCCGGCTAAATGATCTGCTCAGCGCCAGCGATTATTTCGGGCGCTACGCTTCCCTGACGCCGGAGGAGAAGATCTCGAAGCTGTTCCTCGCTTCTGCAGATGACAAGGCCAAGTCCGATATCAATTGCACCGTATCCGATGAAGTGCGTTCCCAGGTGCCGGTGTTGTTTCAGGCGATTGCCGGCGTGCTGGAGGAGAAGAGCGGGCTGATGATTCAGAGCTCGGCCGAGATCAATGTCGAAGGCTTTGGCCGCGGGCTGCTGTATAGCGGCCGGATTATCCTGGTGATCAAGAGCCTTCGTGCGGGCTTTCCGTTCCCGTTCACCTCACTTGCGAAGACGGTTGCTTATGGAGTGGCATGTGTAGAGGAAGGGCTTACCTTCCTGGATAAATATAAAGATCTGGCAGAAGTGCAGAGTCTTCTCAATCTGGAGGGATAAACTTCACTGTCATGGAACGCCTCCGATTCTATACTGGACGGAAATAATGAAGCCATGAGCAATAACGAAGGGGTAAAGACATGGAGCAAGGATTTATGCAGACAGTGGAGATGGAACGTTATGCACGGCAGCTTAAGCTGCTGGGTGAAGACGGTCAGAAGGCGCTGAAAGAAGCGACGGTCATGATCGCCGGTATCGGCGGACTCGGGGGTACGGCGGCCATTTATTTGGCTGCCGCGGGCATCGGCAGACTCATACTCACCCATGAAGGCAAAATTCTCCTCCCGGACTTGAACCGGCAGATTCTCATGGACTCCGATCATTTGGGTGAAGAGCGGATGAGCACGGCCATCCGGCATCTGCAGCGTCTTAATCCCGAAGTAGAAATCGAAGGCTACAATGCCAAGATCGAGGGCGGCAACGCGAAGCCCTGGGTTGAGAAAGCGGATATTGTAATTGATGCCCGCTATGATTTCCCCGAACGGTATGAGCTTAACCGGGTATGCGTTGAGGCTGGCAAGCCGATGGTTGAAGCCGCCATGTATGGTTATGAAATTTCATTGACGACTATGGTTCCCGGCGAAACGCCTTGTCTGGAATGCCTGTATCCGGGCAATCAGCCGCAGTGGGAACCTTTTGGATTTCCAGTACTGGGTGCAACTTCCGGTATTGCAGGTTGCCTGGCTGCGCTGGAAGCCGTAAAATGGATTACAAGGGTAGGGACGACCTATACCGGCATAATGCATCGTTTTAACTCACTCGACTTTACCACATACAGTGTCCGACTTACCCGTAATCCGAATTGCGCTTGCTGCGGAGAAGGAGGTAAACCGTGAAAAGTCTCAAGCTATGTGACACAACGCTGAGGGACGGTGAACAGGCGGCTGGAGTTTCATTCACGAGGGCAGAAAAGCTGGAGATCGCAAAGGTGCTGTCGGAGTGCGGTGTAGAGCAGGCGGAGATAGGTATTCCTGCTATGGGAACAAGAGAACAAGAGGATATCGCGGCCATTGCCGCGCTTGGTCTTCCAATGAAGCTCATGACCTGGAACCGGGCGCTGAGAAGCGATATCGACAAGGCGCGGGCGACGGGCGTGAACTGGTGCCATATATCCCTCCCGGTCTCCGATGTACAGCTGCGTGGCAAGCTGGGATTAGCGCCTGATGAAGGGCTGACGAAGTTGCTGCAGGCTGCGGATTATGCCCGGGAGTTTGGAATGACGGTATCGGTCGGGATGGAAGACGCTTCGCGCGCGGATATGGGCTTCCTGGTGGAGCTGGTCAATGCCTTGTACGAATCCTGCGGCATAAGATGGTTCCGGTATGCAGACACAGTATCGGCCCATCATCCGGGCCAAATGTCGCAGCGGATCAGCAGTCTCCTTGGAGCGGTGCCGAACGATGTGGAGCTTGAGGTGCACTGCCATAACGATTTTGGTCTTGCTGTGGCAAATACGCTTAGCGGCATTGCTGCCGGAGCTGTATGGGCAAGCACAACGATCGCCGGAATCGGCGAACGTACCGGCAATGCCCCGATGGAGGAAGTAGCTCTGGCGTGGCGATATTTGTATGGCGGTCATAGCGCAATCAAGGCCGAGATGTTAAAGCTGGCTGCCGATATTGTCATCTCGGCATCCGGACGCAGTGTAGGGGACGCGAAACCGATCGTCGGCAAACTCGCCTTCACGCATGAATCGGGGATTCATGTCGACGGTCTGATGAAGGACCGGGAGACATACCAGACGTTTAATCCGCGAGAAGTCGGGCGTGAGCATCAATTTGTGCTCGGCAAGCATTCGGGAACAGGCGGCATCGCGCATGTACTGAGCAAGCAGGGGCTGGAAGCGGACCCGGATACGGTGTCCCGTCTTCTTACTCGGGTTCGGGAATATGCCGAATCAAGCAAGGACAATGTCCCGGAGCCCTTGTTGCTGGAATGGCTGCGTGAGGACCGGACTCATACGCAGAATGTGGTATAACATGAAGGAATCCTAATTGCTGAAATCGAATATACGGTGCCTAACCATTAAGAAGGCCGATCAGAGGGAGAGACTGACTCCCCGATGATCGGCCTTTTAGTCTTGAACTCACTTCGCTTCCACACCTGCGAACTCCCGTTCATACACCGACTTGACCAGCTTTAGTACAGCAGGGCCACGGTCTTCGAACGGCAGCTTGACGGGTTTGCCTTTATGGAGGTAGGAGCCAGGCGGGTACTGGCTGCCCGAGACGGCGGCTTCGTACAGCAGGGATGCTCCGTGCTCGGGACCGGGGAAGAACAGCTTCATCAGCGGCTTCACGTAGAAGGGCAGCCCGGAGCGATTGCCGGGTCTCATGGTATTGTTGGGACCGGGGTCAACGCTCTGCAGCCGGATCCCTTGCGCGAAGGCGGACGGCGCGGCTTCCTTGATCCAGAGGGAGTGAGCCAGCTTGGAATCCGCATAAGGGCCGAGCAGCTTTTTGAACGTGTCGGGATGCTCCAGCTTCTCCGGGTTCAACCGTTTCACATAGTTTATAGCCGCCGAGGAGGTGCCGATTACGGTCTTCAGATCACCGGCAAGCAGCAGCTCGAGGAGTTCTGTATAAATCACGTAAGGCGCTAGAGTCTGAGTCTCGAAATGAAGCTCGCGTCCCTGCTTGGAGAAGAGCAGCTCCGGGAAGCTGCCTCCGGCATTGTTGAACAGTACGTCGATCCGGACCTCGGAGCTTTTGATCACATCAAGAGCTTGGCGCAGGCTGGTGAAATCCGACAAATCCCCCTGGTAGACGCGGAGCCTCCCCTGCTGCTGAAACTCCCTGACTCTGGAATCGTCTCTTTGAAAAGAGGAACGGATCAGGGCGATCACATCCCATCCCCGTTCGAGCAGCATCCGGGTTAGCACCAGACCGATTCCACTGTTCGCGCCTGTGATCAGCGCGGTATATTTAGCTTGTGTTTTCATCTGAATGAACCTCCTTGTGTTCTGTCTTTCGGATTGAGGCCATTCTATAACTTGGAGTCGACTCCAAGTCAAGCAGCTGAATTTCGTTCCGAATGCAAACATGAATATGGAATCTTCAGATGACCCTCCGGACTTGACTTGAAGCGGGCTCCAGGAGTTATGATAACTTCAACTGGCAGATAGCTCCGAACAAACAAAGGAGGCGGTGAAATGAGCGGAAACGAGACCTACCCGATCCGTACAGCGGCGGAAATGACAGGACTTAGCGAGGATACAATCCGCTATTATGAGAAGATTGGGCTGCTGCCCCATGCACTGCGGAGAGAGAATCGGCATCGCGTATACGACCAAGGTGATATCGAGCGCATGAATCTCATTACATGCCTGAAGAAGACAGGGATGTCGCTGGACGAAATGAGGCCTTTTTTGGACCGGCCCCGTGAGGAACTGGCGGATACCCCCGAATTATTCGATGCGCTGCAAAGACATCGGGAGAACATATTGAACCAAATGGCCTCGCTTCAGCAGATTGTGGATTTTATCGATCAAGCATTGATCCACAAGACTGCGGCTGAGGAAGAATGTACTCTGAAGGGCGACCGGAAGCGTATGCCGGTTAAGAAGGATACGGAACATGCAGTCAGAAAATGAGACGAAGAGCTGAAGCCCGAAGGAACAACGCTATTTTATGCCATATCATGCAGCAGGCGCGGCCAAAAGACTCGTGAGAGAGCTTTGGGCCGCGCCTGCTGCTGTTAATCGTCCATGACGGCCTTGATCGTAGGAACTCGACCTTGTCCACTCCACCATCACCGGTTTCGAATAGGTCGTCAGTTCATGATTCGGCTTCTTCCGCAAGGTATCGATTTTTCAATGAATGGACTACGGTTTGTTATGCCGCTTCGCCCGAACGGTTAAGATATATTGAACGTTACTGCCAGAGGGGTTACAGAACGCAGAAGGAGGCGGAGTAATGAATCCGAAATGGTGGAAGGAATGCGTCGTCTACCAGATCTATCCCATCAGCTTCATGGACTCGAACGGTGACGGCCGGGGAGACTTAAGGGGCATTATCTCCAGGCTGGATTATTTGAAGGATCTTGGTGTAGATGTGATCTGGATCTGCCCGATCTATAAATCGCCCGGCCACGACAACGGCTACGATATAAGCGATTACTGCGATATCAGCAAGGAGTTCGGCACGCTGGACGATTTCGATCACATGCTGCGCGAGATCCACTCCCGGGGGATGAAGCTGATGATGGACCTGGTGCTCAACCATACATCCCATCAGCATCCGTGGTTCATTGAGTCACGGCAGTCGAAGGACAATCCGAAGCGTGATTTTTATATATGGAGAAAAGGCAGGAACGGCGGCCCGCCGAACAACTGGGAATCGTATTTCGGCGGCTCGGTCTGGGAGTACGATGAGCGGACGGACGAGTATTACCTTCATCTGTATTCCCGGTTTCAGCCCGATCTGAACTGGGAGAACCCGGCCGTTATCGACAAGCTGCACGAGATGGTTGCCTGGTGGCTGAAAAAAGGAGTCGACGGCTTCCGGTTCGACGCGATCGCTCACATCGTCAAAGCCGAAGGGCTGCCGGACGCCCAAAATCCGAACGGAACCAAAACGGTGCGGGCCTACGAGATGTTCTCCAACCTGGAGCATGTGCATACTCTGCTGCAGAATCTCAATGATCAGGTCCTGTATTTCTATGACATCATGACGGTCGGCGAGACCTCCGGACTCGGGCCGGAGCAGGCGCTGGAATATGTCGGCGACGGTCGCCGGGAGCTGAACATGACGTTCCAGTTCGAGCATATGTATCTGGATGCGGCGTCGGCGGGCAGTGGGAAGTGGGATATTGTGTCCTGGAACCTGCCGGAGCTGAAGAAAATTATGAGCGGTTGGCAGACGGTCCTGCATGGCCGGGGCTGGAATGCCAATTATTTATGCAATCATGATCAGCCTCGCGCGGTTTCACGTTTTGGCGATGATATCCGGTACCGGGTTGTTTCGGCCAAAATGCTGGCGACCTTCCTGCACATGCTGGAGGGGACGCCGTATATGTATCAGGGCGAGGAGATTGGCATGACGAACGCCGCCTTCCAGTCGATCGAGGATTACCGCGATGTCGAAACGCTCAATTATTATGAAGAGCAGCGCAATAACGGCGTTCCCGAAGAGGAGATTATGAAGGCCATCCATAAAAAAAGCCGCGACAACGCGCGTACCCCGATGCAGTGGGATGGCGGGGAGAACGCGGGCTTCACGACAGGCAGCCCCTGGATCCGGGTGAACTCAAACTATGTGGAAGTGAACGCAAGCAGCGCGGTGAAGGACCCGGATTCCATCTATCATTATTATAAGAACCTGATTGCACTGCGCAAAAAGCATCAGGTTATCGTCTATGGCGAATACAAGCTGCTGCTTCCTCTGCATACCGAAATCTATGCATTCACGCGGACGTTGGAGGATAAGCAGCTGCTGATCATACTGAACTTTTTTGACCGGAACCCGGTCTTTGAGCTGCCGCAGGAGATATCCCCGGACGGTATGGAGCTGCTGATCTCCAACTATCCCCAGGATAAGAGCGAAGATCTGCGCCAGCTCACCCTTCGCCCTTACGAGGCGAGAGTCTATCTGAAGACGGTCGCTTTGGCGTAGCGGGTTCCTTTTTTTTGAAAAAAGATGAGGAATTTAGCATTCCCTTTCTCCCGAATGTTTTTTGTCCAGAGGCTTGAAAAGTGACGGTTTACTTTGAGTTTGCGGCCAAAAGACGATACAATAAGCGGTACATTTGCAGATCTATAGATAAAAATAATAGAACGAGTGCGGATTTGCGGGAGGAGACGGCTTATGAGTGAGTGGTATGAAGAGAGCTTCGGCGAGGACTATTTGATTGTCTACAGACACCGGGATTTCGGCGGCGCCCGGCGGGAGGTCGAGAAGATGATCGCCTGGCTGGGCCTGCCGGAGAAGGCGAAGGTGCTGGATCTGTGCTGCGGAATGGGACGGCATTCGCTGGCGCTTGCTGAAGCGGGTTACGAGGTGACGGGTGTTGATCTGTCGGAGGCGCTTCTGCGGGAGGCCCGTGCCCAGGAGGGAGCCGGTCGGGTCAAGTGGATTCGGTCCGATATGCGGGATCTGCCGCTTGAGGGCGGCTTTGACGCCGTGGTCAATCTCTTCACCTCATTCGGATATTTCGAGAAGGACGAGGAGCATGTGAAGGTGCTGCGCGAAATTTGGCGGATGCTGAAGCCGGGCGGCAGGTTCATCATTGATTTTCTGAATCCTTCTTACGTAACGGCTCATCTCGTTCCCCACTCCACGCGGGAAGACGGAGATAATTTGATCGACGAGAAGCGGCGGGTTGAGGACGGCTATGTGAAAAAGGATATTATACTGACGTCCAAGTCGGACGGAACGCCGCGCCAGTATCACGAACGTGTGAAACTGTATTCCTTGGAGAAGTTCCGCGGATTAATCGCGGAAGCGGGACTGGCTCTCGAAGCGGTGCACGGCAGCTACGAAGAGGATGTGTACGAGGCGGAGACGTCGCCGCGCATGATCTTTGTGGGGAAGCGTCCGTAGATGGGCGCGGACCGGGGAAGGCTGGAGGAAGCAGGCCCTCCGGCTGTTCTTGAGGACGGGCTGATCCGGGTGCCCGTGCCCATGTATCCGCCGCTGCGCGTGGTCAACAGCTACGTGCTGGCCGAACCGGATGGCGGATGGACCGTGATTGATCCCGGACCTGGGAGCCGGGAGGCGGAAGAGACGTGGAACCGGACGCTGGATTGGCTCGGCGCGTCGTGGAGCCGGGTCCGGGCGGTTGTTCTCACCCACCATCACCCGGATCATTACGGGCTGGCGGGGTGGATGCAGGAGCGAAGCGGCTGCAGGGTATGGATGTCGCGGCGCGCTTACGCCGAAGTGCTTCACATGTGGGGACCGGAATCGGATATGGAGAGTGCGCTCCCTGATTTTATGAGAAGGCACGGGCTGCCGGAATCCCTGGCCGCAGAGCTGCGCGAACACCAGGCCGGCATCAGGATGCAGATTACACCGCAGCCTACTGTAAGCTGTCTGGAAGACCGCGCATCCTGGAGCATGGGCGGCCGAATATGGCGGCCTGTGGAGACGGGAGGACATGCTCCCGGTCATCTGTCCTTCTATGACGCGGCTGAACAGGCGATTCTGTGCGGAGACGCCTTGCTTCCGCAAATTTCGCCGAATGTCGCGCTGCTGCCCGGCAGCGACCCGCAGCCGCTGCATACCTTCCTGCAGGGCTTGACCGCCCTGCGGGAGCTGCCGGTCCGGATCGCCTATCCGGGCCACCGCGAGCCGTTCACGCATTTTGCGGCGCGGATCGATAGCCTGCTTCAGCATCATGAAGAGCGGCTGGATGATGCGGAGGCGTTGCTGGCGGAGTCGCCGCTTAGCGGCTACGACGTGTGCGGCGGCCTGTTCCGGGGCCGCATTTCGGGTATTCACCAGCTTCGTTTTGCGCTGGGTGAAGCGCTGGCCCACCTGGTCGAGCTGGAGCGGAGGGGAAGAATCCGGTCGCTGGAGAAGAACGGGCAGGTGCTGTTTTACAAGAAGGCAGGATTGGACTCTTGAAGAAGAGAGGGAGAGGATATGGAACCCGTTCATAGTGTCCCGAAGTCGATTGACGAGTATATCGCCGGTTATCCGACCGACCTTCAGAAGCTGCTTCAATCGGTGAGGCAGGCGATCCGGGATGCGGCTCCCGAGGCTGAAGAGAAAATCAGCTACCGGATGCCCACGTTCTTTTTCCACGGAAATCTGGTGCATTTCGCAGCCTTCAACCGCCATATCGGCTTTTATCCGGCGCCAAGCGGCATCGAAGCCTTTAAACAGGAGCTGTCGGCCTATAAGAGTTCAAAAGGCGCGGTACAGTTTCCTCTTGACCAGACGATCCCGTACGAGCTGATACGCAAAATCACGGCTTATCGGGTTAAGGAGAACCGGGAGAAGGCTGAGCGAGCCTGAACAGGGTTGAACATGATATTAAAGACCGTCCTTGAAGCTTCTCTTGGACGGTCTCTTTGCGTACTCGTGAATTTTATGGGTCGAAAAACACGAAACGTGGAATATGTATGCAATTTTGTTGCACAACTCAGTGTCGGGAACGTACTCGGTTCCTTTAATATTATTGAGAATATAGAAAGCGCTTTCTTTCCTTGGCGCGGGAGTGAACCGGATTTGCGGAAAGGAGTGAACCAACAGCTCAGAAAATTAGAGCAAATCATAGGTTTGTCAGGTATTCCCCGCTTGCCCGATCATGCTATCTTGAGCGATGAAAGCGCTATACACGATCGGATCGATGAAGGAGAGCGGCGCTTATCATACATTATACGAATGGGGGATAGCAACAATGAAATGGACTAGGAACTGGGCTTGTGTGCTTGTCGCTGCGTTATTGTTCACGTTAACACTGGGCAGCACAGGTCCGCTGAGGGCGGCGTCCGTCTTCGCGGCGGATGCGCCGGGCGCGAATCTGGATTTTGAAGCCGGATCGCTGACGGATTGGACGGCTGCTGGCACAGCCGCCGTTCAGACGGCGGACGCCCACGGCGGAAGCTACTCTGCCAAGCTGTCTGCGGCGAGCAGTACACTCACCCGGACCATCACCGGCATCGAGCAGGGCAGCTATACGCTCTCTGCGTGGGTCAAGGGCGGCACGAGCAGCAACAGCGCCTATATCACGGCCACCGAGACCGGGGGACCGGATACACGGACGATGATCGACACGTATATCAGCACCACGGAGTGGAAGCAGATCTCCATGCGCAACGTGCTGATCTACAATGGACAGGTCAAAATTACGATCACCTCCGGTACCGGCAGCAACCTGGCGGTGGACGATATCGAGTTGACGCTCGACAGCAGCGACGCCAACCCGCTGGCCAACTGGAGCTTCGAGACCGGCGATCTCGGCGGCTGGACCGTCGATCAAGGCCGAACATGACCTATATCGCCACCGTGCGGGCCAAGGTTGACCGGCAGGACACCTGGGAGACGATCTACCAGAAGAATTACCTTGGCAATACGGGGCAGCTTGTCAATGTCACATCATACGGCGACCGGGTCAATCTTGGCGTCAAGACGGCGGGCGGCAAAGTGCTGCGGCAGGCGCCTTCCGGCACCGCAGGCTACTCGCTGGTGACCCTTCGCTTCAAGACGGGCCCGAATGACCATCAGATCACCCTCTACGCTAATACGATCAAGGACGCTGAGTACGACAAGAGCGTGGCTACATATACGTCAAGCGGCGCGAACGGCAGCCACGACGAGTGGCAGGGCAACGGTGCAGACAAGGCGTACGTGGACAACTTCGACCTGTTCGCGATCGACAACACGACCGTGAAGGGAGCGGACGTCTCCTTCCTGCCGATCATTGAGGACAAGGGCGGCAAATATTTTGCGAACGGCGTCCAGCAGGACTGCCTGACCATTCTGGCCAACCACGGCGTGAACGCGATTACGGGCATGCTGTTCGTGCACGCGGGCAACCCGGTCTACGATCAGAGCACGGTCAAGCAAATGCAGTATGTCGATTATTATACGGACGAGGACGGCAATCCCTACCCGCTGACCATGCAGGCCGGATACTTCGACAAGACCCACGCTTACGCTCTCGCCAAACGGGCGCAGGCGCTGGATATCGGCTATATGCCCGGCTTTCATTTCAGCGACACCTGGATGAGCGCGGGCAAGGCGTTCACGCCTTACGACTGGATGTACAAGGATTCGGCCGGCAAGCTGGTCGACCAGTCGCTGGACGAAATGACGACGACGATGTACAACTACGTCTACGATTTCATCAAAGGGCTGGCCGATCAGGGCACCGTTCCAATGGGCGTCAAAATCGGCAACGAGCAGGACGGCGGCATCGCCTGGCCGACCGGCAAAGGCTATTCCTCAGCCGGCTACAAGGCGCTGATCAACGCGGCCTACGACGCAGTGCATGATGCGGCTCCGGGAGTAAGCGCCTTCATCCATTCGAACAACGGTTATACGCCGTCCAACTCGAACACGCAGTTCGGCACCTTCAAGACGAATGGCGTCAAATTCGACGGGCAGGCCTACTCGCTCTACAGCGGACATACTTCAGATGGGATCCTGTCGATGCTTACGAACAACATCGCACAGTTCCCGGACAAGGATTATCTGGATGTGGAGACGGGGTATTCCTTCACCAAATACAACCCCGACTGGGCCGACGAGAGCGGCTCGATGGGGCAGACCAGCTATTATGCAGCCTCCAACCCGAACGGGCAGTACAACTGGCTGCTCGATTACATGCAGGCGATGCGGGATGTGGCCAATCCGAACGACCGGATGCGCGGCTTCTTCTATTGGGAGACCGACTGGATCGTCGTTGAAGGCGCCGGTGCCAGCACAGGCGCGCCGAACACCGTCGATCGCCGCACGATGTTCAACAACGGCGATACCTCCATCAAGGAGATGGGCAGCACGGCGGGCGGCAAAATGGGCGATATGATGGACAGCATGTACGCCTATCTGTGGAGAGGCCACGCCAAAAACAAGCCAGCGACGATGCTGTCGCCGCTGCAGGGCTTCGGCACGTACTCGGTTACGAAGACGGAGCCGACATCAATCACGCTGGATCGGACTTCTCTGACACTGACAGCCGGCACGATGGATCGTCTGCTGCCGACCATCGCGCCGAATTCCAACGCATCCTCCGACAAAAAGGTCTTCGACAGCACGCTGGAATGGTCGACCAGCGATCCAGCGGTCGCGGAGGTCAATGCCTCCGGCTATGTCATCGCACATCAAGCGGGCACCGCCGTCATTACGGCCAAGACCGTGGCTGGCGGGCTGACGGCTTCGTCCACTGTGACGGTTACGCCGGCGGCAACCGTCGGCAGCGGCAACCTGACGCTGACGGTGGGAGGCACGGCGGCCGGAAGCACCGTGAACGCCGTCGTATGGGATAAGCTCGTGCTCAAGGGCACGCTGCCGGCGGGGACAACGGATCAGCGGATTATTTTCCGCTCCAGCGATCCGTCCGTCGCTTCGTTCCTGGGCGAATTCTGGCAGTCCTCGAATCCCGGAACGTTCTACCAGCAATCCAATGTCACGCAGAATGTGAAGCTGAACGTCAAGCATGACGGAACGACCACGGTCACCGCGGAATCCGTGGATGGTACGGCGCTTGCCTCGTTCACGCTGAACGCAACGAAGATTCCGGTCACCTCCGTAACGCTGAACAAGACGAGCGCGACGGTCAGCTTAGGCCGGACCGAGCAGCTGACGGCGACCGTGGCTCCCTCGAACGCCAGCTTCGCTGACGTCACCTGGTCGTCCTCGGCTCCGGACGTGGCTTCGGTTGACGCAAGCGGACTTGTCACAACTCTGACAACGGGCACTACGACGATCACGGCGACCTCCGTCGACGATCCGACGATCCATGCTTCCGCCGTCATCAACGTCGTTCCGGTCATGGTAACCGGGCTGATGCTGGACAAATCGGCGCTGAATCTGATGATCGGCACGACACGGCCGATTACGGCAGTTGTCTCGCCGGACGACGCCTATAATAAGACCATTCTCTGGAGCAGCTCCGACGAATCGGTCGCCACGGTCGATTCGGCGGGACGGATCACCGGCCATAAGGAAGGAACCGCCACCGTGACGGCAGTGACCCAGGACGGCGGCTATACCCGGACCGTGACGGTCAACGTGCAATCGACGCCGGTTGCAGTGACCGGCGTCGCTCTGGATGAGGAGGCTTACTACTTTGCATCCGATTTCTTCTCTTCGACGAATCCGGCCTCGACGGCTCCGACCGTCCAATTGAAGGCAACCGTGCTGCCGGAGGATGCGACTAATCTGGACATCGCATGGTCCAGCAACAACCCGTCCATCGCCTCCGTCGACGCCTTCGGCGTCGTGACGGCGCGCAAGGCGGGAACCGCGGTCATTACGGCAACGACCGGCGACGGAGGCTTCACCGCTTCCACGACCGTCTATGTGCCGGCAGTGAGCGAGAGCTTTGACAACCGGAACATCGGCGACAACTGGTCGGTGACGGCGGGATCGGCATCCGCCATCGGAGCGGCCGTGGCTTCTCCGGCCGGCGCGTCCAGCCAGCTTCTGCAGCTGACGGCGGGCGGCAGCGGCGCAAGAGCCGCGTATAAGAGCTTCAATCTGACCAACAACAAGATTGTGCTGGATTTTGACTGGAACGTCGGCTCGCCGTCGTCCGGCACAGGGCAGCTGCGCATTCAGGACAGTGCCCACAACAATTATCTGACCTTCGGCGTTCCGACGGGAGCCTCCAGCTCCCTGCTATACAGCACGAGCGCCACGCTGACGGCCAATACGGCGCTTACGGGCACGGCTGTTGCATCCAGCGGCTTCGCCACGGCGAATACGACGTATCATGTCAACGTCACGCTGGATATGACGGCGAAGAAGTCCTCCTTCACGCTGACGAACAAGGCGACGTCCCAGACCGTTACGGTCAGCGACCTGCCGTTCGCGTCCGGCACGAGCTTCAGCGGATCGCTCGGCTATCTGGAGATCTACGCGACGCGCGTCTCCGGCGGCAGCATGAGCTGGACGTCGCAGTTCGACAACTTCAACGTCTACGCCGCCGCGCCGGTGGCGTCGTCCGTGACTCTGGACCGTTCCTCGGTCAGCCTGCTCGACATCCCGGGGACTCCGGGAAATACGGCGCAGCTGAAGGCAACGGTTAATCCGAACGTGACCGGCGTTGATCAGTCGGTCGTCTGGACGACCAGCGACGCTTCCGTGGCAACGGTGAGCTCGTCGGGTCTCGTGACCGCGGTGAGCGATGGCATCGTAACCGTTACGGCAACATCAGTCTCCGCCCCGTCGCTGTCGGCTTCCGCCAGCGTCAGCGTCCATCCGATCATTCCGGTCGAAGCCATCGGCATTAACGATGACCATAGCCAAGCGATCGACCAGACCGATGTGGAGCTGGATACCGGATCGTCCATGCAGCTGAAGGCGATTCTGAATCCTTCCACGGCAGATGTCCGGAGCCTGACCTGGAGCTCCTCCGATCCGTCCGTCGCCTCGGTCGATTCCGGCACGGGTCTCCTCACGGCGCTGACCGCGGGAGATGCGGTTATCACGCTGACCGTGGATGCTTACCCGGACCACGGCGGTTACACGGGTGCGACCTCGTTCAATCTTCATGTTACCGGTGAGGCCGTTATCGACCTGTCCGAACTGCAGTCCGCCATCGATGACGCGATTGCAGCGAAGACGGCAGCCGACACGGCTTACACGGTGGACAGCCTGAGTGTTTACAAGACGGCGCTGAGCGCGGCGCAGACGGTTCTGGCGCAGGCGCAGGCGGAGCATTGGAGCGCATCCCGGCAGAGCGAAGTCGATGAGCGGGAGCAGGCGCTCCGCGCAGCGGTATCGGCTCTGGCGTATGACAGCAGCCAAGCGGCCGAGAGTGTCCAGGTCAGCCCAAGCACGCTGAAGCTGACGGCGGGCTTATCGGCGAACCTGACGGCCGAAGTGCTTCCGGTTTATGTGAACGACAAAGTGATCACCTGGTCCTCGGACAATGAGGCGGTGGCCATGGTGGATGACAGCGGCCGCGTGACTGCAATTGCAGCGGGTACGGCCAACATCCGGGCGACGGTGGTGAACGGAGGCGCAGTCGGATCGGCTGCAGTCACCGTGAGCACTGATTTGTCCGGCGGCTACGTGGCCAACGGCGGCAGCGTCTCGGCCAGCAAATTAGTCAGCAAGTATCCGCTGTCGAGTCCGATCGACAACGCGGCGACGATGAACGCGACCGGCACCGCCTGGTCGACGGGGGCCAACCTCCAGACGACGGCAACCCCGGAATACTGGCAGATCGATCTCGGCCGGACGGCGCGGATCGACGGCTTCAAGATGAGCTTCTGGCAGACGATGAAGTACAGCCTGCTCGTCTCGGACAACGGGTCCGACTGGCAGACGGTCTATGACAGCAGCGCCAGCTATGCAGGCAGCGCCTCGACGGTATTCGATCTGCAGCTGCCGGAGTCGGCATACGGCAGATACATCCGATTGAACATCTACGGCGTGTCGACCACGAAGGACTGGGTAGGCGTCACCGTATTCCAGGCAAACGGAGCCTTCGTTGCGGACCCCGACAGCATCTCCGTCGATCCTGCCACGGCTGCCCTGGCGATCGGCTCGACCGTGCAGCTGCAGCCGCTCGTGCTGCCTGTGGTCGCGGACCCTCGCGTGTCCTGGACATCGAGCGACGAAGCGGTAGCCAAGGTGGATGAGTCGGGCGTCGTTACGGCGGTCGGCGCAGGACAAGCGGAAATTACCGCATCCACGATAAACGGTAAGAGATTCACCGTTGCGGTAACGGTTAAGGCGGATGCAGTGGCAGTAACGGGCGTGAGCATGGACCGGACGGAGCTGAGCCTGAAGACAGGCAGCAGCGGCCGCCTGACGGCAATCATCACTCCGGCGGATGCCGCGAACCAAAAGGTAACCTGGAGCAGCAGCGACAGTGCAGTCGCCAGCGTGGACGAAGGCGGCGTCGTCACGGCGAAGGCGGCGGGCACGGCCACGATCACTGCAACGACCGAAGACGGCGGCTTCACGGCTCAAGCGGTTGTGACGGTGACCGATCCCGAGCCGGAGATGATTCCGGTGACGGGTGTAAGCGTGAAACGGACCGAGTTGAGCCTGGCGACGGGCGGCAGCATCAGTCTGACAGCGATCATCGAACCGCTGGATGCAGCGAACCCAAATGTCATCTGGAGCAGCAGCGACGATGAGATTGTCACTGTGGGCGAAGACGGCGTCGTCACCGCGAAAGCGGCGGGCACGGCGACGATCACCGTGACGACGGAGGACGGCGGCTTCACAGCCGAGACGATCGTGACGGTGACCGACCCTGCACCGGAGATTGTGCCGGCAACGGGCGTGAGTGTGAACCCGACTGAGCTGAGTCTGACGACGGGCGGCAGCGGCACACTTACGGCAACCGTCGCACCGGCGAATGCGACGAACCGAACTGTCATCTGGACCAGCAGCAACAGCGAGGTTGCGAGTGTGGACGCAGCCGGTGTCGTTACCGCAAAATCGGCGGGCACGGCGACGATCACCGCAACGACCGAAGACGGCAGCTTTACGGCCCAGACGGTCGTGACGGTAACCGACCCTGCACCGGAGATTGTGCCGGCAACGGGCGTGAGTATGAACCCGACTGAGCTGAGTCTGACGACGGGCGGCAGCGGCACACTTACGGCAACCGTCGCACCGGCGAATGCGACGAACCGAACTGTCATCTGGACCAGCAGCAACAGCGAGGTTGCGAGTGTGGACGCAGCCGGTGTCGTTACCGCAAAATCGGCGGGCACGGCGACGATCACCGCAACGACCGAAGACGGCAGCTTTACGGCCCAGACGGTCGTGACGGTAACCGCTGCCGGAAGCGGCAGTAACGGAAATAATGGAAATAACGGCAGCACCGGAAGTACGACGATTTCCGCCGCAAGCTCCGACGGCAGCGGCGTGAGCACCACCGGCGGGGTGACGACCGTCACCGCCAAGCCGGACAGCAACGGCAATGTAACGGTCAGCCTGACGGATAGCGAGCTTCGCGCCGCGCTGCAGGGCGCAGCGAACGGACAGCTCCAGATTGAGATTGTCAGCCAGCAGGCCGCAGGCAAGCTGGAGGTTACGCTGCCGGCGCAGCCGCTGCTTCAGGCAGCCGGTCAAGTTGATTCCATCACCGTCCGCAGCGGCGGAGTCGGCATCACGCTCGCAACGGACGATGCTGCCATCTTCGGCCAAAATGCCAAGACATTGAGCATCGCGGTCACTCCGGTGGCGTCCGAAGGTTTGACCGGAGACACCAAGCTGCTGATCGGCGAGCATCCGGTGTACGATCTTGATCTCATGGTAGACGGCGCTAAGGTTTCGGCCTTCTCGGGCAAGGGCTCAGTGAAGGTGGCGTTCGACTACACGCCGAAGGCTGGCGAACTCTCCAGCCTACTCGTGGTCTACTACATCGGCGAGAACGGACAGATAGAAGTGGTCAAGAACGGTGTCTATGACGCAGCTTCGGGCCACATGCAGTTCAGCCCGCAGCATTTAGGCCGCTACGCCGTGGCGTACGCGGATGTCAAGCTCGGAGACCTGGATACCGCATTGTGGGCCAAAGATATGATTCAGTCGCTGGCGGCCAGACAGATTATCCAGGGCACTTCTGCCGGTTCCTTTGAACCGGGCCGCTCCGTGACCCGCGCGGAATTCCTGCAGATGCTCGTCACCGCGCTCGGGTTGAGCGCGAAGGATGCACAGACGGCGACATTCCGCGACATCCCGACCGACGCCTGGTACGAGAACGCCGTGGCGGCGGGTACGTCGCTCGGCATCGTTAAGGGCAAAGCCGATGGCACGTTCGGTGCCAATGAAACGATTACGCGGGAAGATATGGCGGTCATGCTCTCCCGCGCGGTGCAAACTGCCGGAATCACGCTCGGTGTGAATGCCGGAATCACGCTCGGTGTGAATGCCGAAGCACAGGCGGCAGTCTTCACCGACCAGGCAGGCATCGCAGGCTACGCCTTATCAAGCGTCGCAGGCGTGCAACAAGCCGGTCTGATTACCGGCTTCGAGGATGGCTCTTTCCGGCCTGAATCGGCGACGACCCGCGCGCAGGCTGCGACTGTCATTTATAAACTGCTGAACCTGTAAGCCGCTTCAAGCGGTTGAGCAGGATCTATTCCAGCTAAGTAAAGAAGGCTGGCCGAGGTTTAGTAATATGCTCCCCATATAGTAGACAGGCGAAATAATAAAAACCTGTCACTGTATGGGGAGCATTTTTTTTCAAATTATTGAGAAATACCAGAACGATTACAATCAAAGCGAAACGGCCTCAGTCCCCTCGAATTCAGGACCAAGGCCGCTTAACTCTCTTTTATTATTTGTACTGTCTATTTGACGGGTGCAGTTCATATCGGTAAGGAATGATGTCTTTATTGCTTCTGCCCCTTCTCGGCATCCAGGCGCTTGGCCGCTTCTTCGGTATCCTCGGGAGCATGCGGCAGACCAAGGTCATTCTCCCGCTCCGCCTGCTTCCGATGTGCGATCCGGCTGCTGGCTGCTGCGGCCACGGCTCCAACTATATCGTCGAGGAAGGTGTGTACCTCACCGGTGCTTCTGTCGTTCAGCCTCTCCAGAATACCCGGCTTCAGCTTGTCGATATAGCCGTAGTTGGTGAAGCCAATGCTTCCGTATACATTGACGATGGAAAAGGCTAAAATTTCGTCGACCCCGTACAGGCCTTCGTCATTAACAATCATGTCCTGAAGCGGGGAGAACAGCTTCCCTTCCTCTGCCAGCAGATCGAGCTGGATGCCGGTCAATACGGCATTCTGCACCTCCCGCTTGCTGAGCACCATTTCAACATTGTGAATGCACTCTTCCATGGTCAGGTTTGGATAATATTTCTGTTGAAGCAGCATGACAAGTTCGGCAATCTGCTCGACTTTGACCCCTCGCGTGTGCAGCCAGGCTTGCGTCGCCTGAGCAACGGCTTTGCTGTTGAGGCTGTAGGGAATCTTAGCGTCGGCCATGTTCGGTCACCCCGTTCGGTTATCGTTGGTTGGATTATCAGGTACGGCGCCAGGCTTGCCGGTCTTTCGCCGTAGTCAAATTGTACGTGTACAGGAAGTATTTGTCCAGAAAGGCGGTCTTATGCGAATCTGCCGTTAGAGGGAAGACTTCTGGTTTCTGCATAAAGGGAACGAAGCGGGATAAGCTGTTGTTATTTTTTGCTCCGGGGGCTCGTATACATAGTAGTACAAACCGTATCGATAACCTGGAAAGGGGCATAATCAAATGAACAATAAGCACAAACTAGCTTCTGTCTCGGCCGCCTGCCTGCTGGCGCTGCCGCTGGCTCTGTCCGGCTGCGGCTGGTTCGGAGGGGACAGCTCGGCGGCAATCGATCCGCCTCCCGGAGACGTGGAGGCCCAAATGCTGCAGTCGAGCGAAAATACGCTGGATACCGGCGTCATGGCGCCCGTGTCGGATAGCGACATCACCGCCGCCGATTCCGGCACCTCCGGCGACAATCAGGCGTCCGCCGGCGATGCGGCAGCGAACTCGGCTGCTGCCGGAGCCGGAAGCGCCGGCGCTGGCAGCACCAAGAGCGGAGCGGAGCTTACTACGGTCTATCTGCAGAACGAGAGCGGCCTCCTGGCTCCGATGGCGCTGGACCTGTCTACCGGGAACAAGGATGACGCGCTGAAGCAGTCGCTTGAGGCGCTCGTGCAGGGCGGAGGCTATGCTGCGAACCTGCCGGCAGGCTTCAGCGGGGTGCTTCCGCAGGGCACGGCAGTTAATGGCGTGAAGGTGGACAACGGCGTAGCTACAGCCGATTTCGGCGGCAGCTTCAGTTCCTACGCTCCGGCGAATGAACGCAAGCTGCTGGAGGCTGTAACCTGGACGCTGACCGGACAAAAGGGAATTCAAAGCGTGCAGCTCTCAGTGGACGGGAAGAAGCTCGGCGAAATGCCGTTGAAAGGGACGCCGCTCGACCGTCCGCTGACCCGCAGCATCGGAATCAATCTTCCGGCCCAGGGACCTTCCGTCCTGAACTCCAGCGCCGTGACCGTCTTCTTCTCTGCGGCTTCTCCAAGCGGCGTGCAGTATTACGTTCCGGTGACCCGGTTCGTAACGCCCGGACAGGACCGCCTGAAGGCGGCTATGAACGAGCTGATCGCGGGTCCCGAATCCCAGGACGGACTGGAAACCGTCATGACCTCGGATACGGTGCTCGATTCGGTAACCGAAGATCAAAGTGGAGTTATCACCGTCTCGCTGAAGGACGACATGTTCAACGATGGCGGCCAGGTTCCGGCCGAACTGCTGGAATCTGTCGTGCTTACCGCGTCGCTCAACTCGGATGAAGCGATGGTTCAGGTGCGGATGAACGGCAAACAGACGGTCACCGGCACTGACAACGTCGATTACGGCAAGCCGGTATCGGCGCCGCAGGTTATTAATGAGCTTCCTCTGTAGAGCAACGGCTGCGAACCTGCGGCCGACCGATTTATGCAGCTTGCGGACAGGAATGCGTCCTCCTTGAAGCGTGGAGCGCGCGGCCCCGGCGGGTGTAGCCCGTCCGGGGCTTCTTGTTCAATGGCCGCAATTTAAGCACACAAATTTCTGTTTCACGATAAACGCCCGGCGTCCGGAAGGATGCCGCAAGCGATTATCCTGGGACAGAAGGGTGCAAGAGGGGTTGAATAATGACGCCGCGCCAGGTTTAATCCTGGGGCAGGCGGGTGCATGACAGCTTGGCTAAGGATACTCTCCCGGCGCTTTTGGTGCTTTTGCTCCGGGAGAGTGCTTTTGTGCCTTCACTTTGGTAAAATTAAGGATGCTAATTTGAAGCTAACGCGATACGCATGTAGGAGGCAGACTAAATGAGATCAAACGGGCGAAACGACGACCAGCTCCGGCCGCTCAAAATAACGACCCAGGTTAATAAATATGCGGAAGGCTCCGTCCTGATTGAGATGGGGGATACGAAGGTTATCTGCACCGCCACGGTGGAGGAGAAGGTTCCTCCTTTTCTGAAGGGGCAGGGAAAGGGCTGGGTGACGGCGGAGTATTCCATGCTGCCGCGGGCCACCCAATCGCGCAATCAGCGTGAAGCCGCGCGCGGCAAGCTGACGGGGCGGACGATGGAAATCCAGCGGCTGATCGGACGGGCGCTTCGCTCTGTCGTCAATTTGCATGCGCTGGGCGAACGGAACATCACGCTGGATTGCGATGTGATTCAAGCTGACGGAGGGACGCGGACGGCTTCGATTACCGGCTCTTTCGTGGCGCTCGCTTTTGCCGTGAACAAGATCGCGGTACAGCACAAGCTCAGCGTCTTTCCCATCACCGATTACCTGGCCGCCATCAGCGTCGGCATTGTGGATGACAAGCCGCTGCTCGATCTGAATTATGAGGAAGACTCCAAGGCTAAAGTTGATATGAATGTCGTGATGACAGGCTCCGGCGAATTCGTCGAGCTTCAGGGTACCGGTGAAGAGCGCCCGTTCTCGCGCAAGGAACTCGATTATTTGCTCGGGCTGGGCGAGACGGGCGTTCTGGAGCTGATCGCCGCCCAGAAGGAGGCGCTTGGACCGATCGCGCTCAAAATTCCGCTCGGTCAAGCCGGACAGGAGGTCTAGCATGCGGGCGGAGAACGGAATTCTGATTGTCGCTACCAAGAATGCCGGCAAGGTCAAGGAGTTTCAGCATGCTTTTGCTCCGCTTGGACTTGAGGTCAAGAGCATGTTCGATTATCCCAATCTTCCGGATGTGGTAGAGGATGGCGTGACCTTTGCGGAGAACGCGCGGAAGAAGTCGGTGCAGGTATCAAAAGCGCTCGGTCTGCCTGTCCTTGCCGACGATTCCGGTCTCTGCGTGGATGCGCTGAACAGCCGTCCGGGCGTCTACTCCGCCCGGTACGGCGGTCCCGGCGCCACCGATGAAGACAATAATTTGAAGCTGCTTGCCGAGCTGGAAGAACAGAAGCAGGGGGAGGATACCGGCCAGCCTCTGCTCAGTACGGCCCGGTTCGTCTGCGCCCTGTCCCTGTATGACCCGTTCAGCGATAAGGAATACACCGCAGAGGGCGCAGTTGAGGGCTGGATTACTTCGGAACCGGCGGGAGGCGGGGGGTTTGGCTATGACCCGCTGTTCTATCTTCCCGACTTTGGCAAGACGATGGCGGAGCTGACTGTGTCCGAGAAACAGGCGATCAGCCACCGTGGACAAGCGCTCCGTCTGCTGACAGAACGGCTGGCTGAGGCGACGGAAGGCTCCTTCCGGGCTGGCGGCCATCAAACGAACTAATCGAACTAAACGAACTGAGGAGAGGGATATTCGTGACGAAAGAGCTATCACCCTTTGTAGAACTGCTTGGACTGGAGCGCCATGTCGAAGGCGGCTGGTTCAAGGAAATTTGGCAGTCCTCCGTACAAATTCCGAAGGAACTTCTGAGCGGAGAATATTCGGGCCCGCGCCCTGCGGCGTCCACCATCTACTTCCTTCTCCATCCCGGTGAAGTGTCGGAGTGGCATACTGTCCTGTCGGACGAGCATTGGCTGTGGCATGCCGGCAGCCCCCTGGTTCTAAGCCTGGGCGGAAGCGGCGACCAGCCCGAAGATGTGCAGGAGATCGTACTCGGCCTTGATATCGCGGCAGGACAGCAGCCACAGGCGCTTGTGCCGGCCGGCGTATGGCAGGCAGCGCGTCCGCTCGGCGATGAGCCGGTGCTCGTCTCCTGTGTGGTCGCTCCCGGCTTTCACTACGACGATTTCCGGCTGATCGACAAGGCGGAGAAATAGACGGGGAACAGTGGGAATAGGCGGGAACAAACAGGCATCAAAGAGGTATCGAACAGGCGTGAAAGAGGCATGAAAGAGCATCAAACAGGCATCGAACAGCAAACAAGGGGCACCAAAAGGAACCAAAAAGGCACCAAAAGGCTTGCATGTTGCATCAACTTGACGAACATAACCGGCTGTTGTCGGAAATGAACGCAATATACGGATGTCTGCATGAAGAAACGAAGTCCAAGGCGTGAAGCCGGGGCTTCGTTTCTTTTTGCAGGTGGCAGGGACAACCCGGCATCTGCCTGGCTTTTTGAATGGTCACCCGTGATTTTGTTATACTGTTTGGAGAAACACTGCTTAGGATGGCGGCATAGACGGTAATACATTTGTGTACAATCCAATTCCGATATGAATGTGGAGGGAAACAGCGATGACTCAGTTGAACGGGCCGTTTACCGGGGGACCTACCCTGAGCGACGGCAGAACGATGCCTTGGCTCGGACTCGGCGTCTGGCAGACGAAGGCAGGGGATGAAGTTATTCATGCGGTCAGAACGGCGATTGAAATCGGCTACCGCAGTATCGATACGGCCGCTGCTTACAAGAACGAAGAAGGTGTCGGACAAGGCATTAAGGAGAGCGGGATTCCCCGCGATGAGCTGTTCATCACGACCAAGGTCTGGAATGCCGATCAGGGCTATGAACAGACGCTCAAAGCGTGCGATGCCAGCCTGAAGAAGCTTGGACTTGATGTCCTGGATCTGCTGTTGATTCACTGGCCGGTCAAAGGCAAATTCGTCGACACCTGGAAAGCTCTCATTCATCTGCAGCAAGAGGGCTATGTCAAATCGATCGGGGTCAGCAATTTCCAGCCCCATCATTTGAACAGTATCATCGAAGAAACGGGAATCAAGCCCGCTGTGAATCAGGTGGAATTCCACCCGCTGCTGACACAGCGCGAGCTGGTGAAATACTGCCGGGATCAGAACATTCAGCTGGAAGCCTGGAGCCCGCTCATGCAGGGCAATCTGGATCTCCCGCTGCTGCAGGAGCTTGCGGCGAAATACAATCGGACGCCTGCGCAGATCGTTCTCCGCTGGGATATCCAGCAGGGCGTGATCACGATTCCGAAGTCGGTTCATGAGAAACGCATCCGCGAGAATGCCGGCATCTTCGACTTTACGCTTAGCGACGAGGATGTTAAGGCCATCGAAGACCTGAACAAGAACCAGCGCTACGGTCCCGATCCGGACAACTTCAGCTTCTGAGACCAGGCTGGACCATGTGTATAATTTTCTGAAAAAAGAAGCCCCCAAGCCGCTTTCGGCGACTGCCCCCTGCCTATTAACAGGAGTCAGTGCCGTGACGGTTGGACGGGCTTCTTTTTTTAGCGCTGTATCGCCTTCGACTGGGGGAGGGCACCACATTCATCCGCCGCTGCTATTCACGCGTTCGGGCACTGCGGCCCATGCTTCGCATTAGAAGAACGCCCTGGATGATGACCAGCATGCTGCATACCATGGCCATAACTTCGGCCGCCTGATCGCTGGCCGTCAGCGTGTCGAAGATGCCATGCCACAGGATAACGGGGATGATGCTCCAACGGCTGCCTTCGGTGATCCAGGCGAGCACAACCGAGCCGTAGGTCAGGCTGATCGCCCAGCCGATGATCCCGAAGCCCATCTCCAGGTAGTTGTCGTTGAACCCGAAAGCCGGCAGATGCCAGAGCATCCAGACTGCGGCTACGATGAGGGCTGAGCCGAACAAGGAGCGCCGCTTGCGTAGCTTCGGCAGGAGGAAACCGCGCCAGCCGCTCTCTTCACCGATGCCGAAGGTCAGCATCCAGGTCAGCGATGTCTGCCATAGATTAAAACCGGCAGGGAGGTCGGAGGTCAGCCCGAACCGGCCCAGTTCGGGGAAGCTGCCCGTCACCATCCGGTGGACCAGAACCGAAACGGCGCCGTAAGCCAGGGGCAACAAGACTGCGATCCACAGCCATCTGCGGGGGAAAGCGGGAGAGAACAGACGCTTGAGCCAGTCCTTTGCTCCCCGGATGCCGCCGGTCAGGAGTTCGGCCGACGCTGCTCCGGTCAGAGGTCCGAAGGAGCCGAGATAGAACTGGCCGGGAAGGACGGGAAGACCGGCTGCCCACTGGCGATTGGCCAGCAGCGGCAGCCAGCAGAGCCAGGTGAAGCCAAAGGTAACGCTGAGGTACACAGTAAGCCGAAGCCGGTCGCTCCGGGCTTCGGCTGAAGGGTGGTGGGTCATCCGGGAGCTGCTCCTTCCAAGCGAATACGAAATATACCTTTATATTGGGAGCAGACTCTAAACCCGTAAGCGGCAAATATCACGCCAGGGTATTTTTTATGAGAAATAGAGGCAGGGATATTCCGGTAGCTACCCAATCGAGATGTTGTAAGTACGCAGCCAGAGATTGACCTGGGCGATGTAGGCGAACAGCTGAGGGCCGGACATGAGCTGTCCGAACCAGGGCAGATTGCTTGAGGATTCGGGGGAAGCGGCAATCTCCCGGATTTTGGCGGCGTCGATCAGCGGCAGGACCGGTGAGGTCGGATCGTCCAGAACGTCCAGCGCCTTCTGACGGACAGTCTGGAGGAAATTCGGATTATGCGTTTTGGGATAGGGACTCTTTTTGCGGTACAGCACATCGTCCGGCAGGACGCCTTCGAGCGCTTTGCGCAGAATTCCTTTTTCCCGGCCCCCGACCGTTTTGATTTCCCAGGGAATATTATAGACATACTGAACCAGCCGGTGGTCGCAGTACGGCACGCGAACCTCCAGGCCCACGCCCATGCTCATCCGGTCTTTGCGGTCCAGCAGAGTCGGCATGAAGCGCGTAATGTTCAGATAGGACATGACCCGCATCTGCGCCTGCTTGCCGCTCTCCCCGTCCAGCTTCGGCGTCTCGGCGACGGCGTCGCTGTAGCGGTCACCCAAGTATTCAAGCGGGCGAATCCATTCGCGGATTTCGGGGGACAGCAGTCCGGCCCGCATTTTTGGAGCCACTGCCCACGGGAAGGTGCCGGAGGACAGCATTTCTTCCCGGTGAAACCAAGGGTATCCGCCGAAAATTTCATCCGCCGCTTCGCCGGAGATGGCGACGGTGGCGCCTTTTTTGATCTCCTGGCAGAACAGGTACAGCGAGGAATCAACATCCGTCATCCCGGGCAGATCCCGGGTGAAAAGGGCGTTATCCAGCGCCTCCACCAATTCGTCGGTATCGAACTGTACATTGTGATGCCGGGTCTGCAGCTCCTCAGCCATCCGTTTCACCCAGGGAGCGTCCGCACCAGGCTGGAAAGAATGGCTTTTAAAATATTTGTCGTTGTCCACGTAATCGACGGAGTAGGTGTCCATCTGTCCCTGTCCAGTGCGTTTGTAATAGTCGACGGCCAGCGCCGACAATGCGCTCGAATCCAGTCCTCCGGAGAGCAGCGAACAGACCGGCACGTCGGACACGAGCTGCCGTTCCAGCGTATCCTGCAGCAGCTCGCGCACTTTGGCAGCCGTCTCGTCAGGGGTGTCCTGATGGGGAAGGCTTTCCAGCGTCCAGTAGGCGTAGCTTCTCAGTCCTGCGCGGCTGTAGATCATCGCGTGGCCCGGACGGAGCTCGGCCATATCCTTGTAGACGCCATGACCCGGAGTCCGGGCCGGTCCGATGATGAACACTTCGGCGAGGCCCTCCGGTCCGACGGCGGGGCGCACTTTGGGATGCTGCAGCAGCGCTTTGGGCTCCGAGCCAAAAACCAGCGTGTCATCCACCTTGCTGTAGAACAGCGGCTTCACGCCTAGGCGGTCGCGGGCGAGAAACACCTGCTCCCGCAGGCCGTCCCAGACGGCAAACGCGAAGATGCCGTTCAGCTTCTCCGCGCAATCCGGTCCCCATTCGATGTAGGCGTGCAGCAGCACCTCTGTATCGCAGTGGGTGAGGAAATGATGCCCCCGCTGCTTGAGTTCATTTTTCAACTCGTCAGCGTTATATAATTCTCCGTTATACACAATCGCATAGGTCTGGTCCTCATGGCGGGCGATCATCGGCTGGGCGCCGTTCTCGGGGTCGATGACGCTGAGCCTGCGGTGTCCGAACGCGACCGGGCCCGAAATCCAGGTTCCCGATGCGTCTGGGCCCCGGTTCGCCAGGGTTTCGGTCATCTGGATCAGCAGCCGGGAATGCTGTGTCAAATCGCCGCGCCATTCTATAAATCCGGTTATTCCGCACATGACGGTTCATCCTCTCTTGCGGGGCGCCTGATGGGTGTCCCTGTCTTTTTGCCAATTGGTTCAGATATATGCCGAAGGAAGGCATAAAATGTATGTCCTTATCCGAACAATAGATAGGGGACAACGGCCAATGAAGGAGGGAAGACCGATGTATTACATCAAGGATGCGAAAATACGCCGGATGCTGGAGTACGACGGAGCGCCGTGCGCTGAAGTGGGAGTGCTGCCGGGAGCCGCGGGCGACCCCGCTCTATTGGTCTATATTGTGGAAGACAAGCGGGAAGAGGGCTTCGAGATTATCCGTATTCTAACCAACGACGCCGATACGGCAACGGATTGGTATGACAATAGTCTACATGACGCGTTCGTCGATGTGACCGCCACCGCTTTTACGGGCAGCCCGATCATGAGCCCTGAGGAAGAGAAGAACAAGTTCCAGCGGGAGCTGCTCATCTTCGGTGATTTGAAAAAGCAGCTCGCGATCCGGTTTCGCGATCACGATTAACCGGTGCAATGATCAGAGGAGCGCTCATCCAAGGGCTTGCCGGCCAAGCGGCGCTCCTTTGATTTTGGCTGTTCATCTGTGCCGCCGGCATCTTTTTCAAGAAATGTAACCGTCAACCTTGATCTGCCAAGCCCACCCGTTATATAATAGTTAACGTTGTTGAATACATAACTGATATGTCCCAATAGCTCAGCTGGATAGAGCATGCGCCTTCTAAGCGCACGGTCGGGGGTTCGAATCCCTCTTGGGACGTCCTCAAGCCTTACCGATGGGTAAGGCTTTTTTGCGTTCGAGGGATGAGAGGAATCCCCAGGGGGTTCGTCGGAGCATAAGCTTCGATAGGATTACATCGCAGTCGGCCCGAATGTTTAAATTGTGGTTTGATTCAAAGGTCTGCTATAAAATCCAACAGCGGCTTTTGCAAACGGATAAAATAGTCTTTGATTACGTTCCATTCCATGGAGTGCAGCATACGGGGCATGGGTTCCACTTCGGCGTCTTCGAAAAAGACCAAGCTCTTGACGATGTGATAGTAATTGATAGAGCTGCCCGAGAATTTATCCGCAAGCCGGGAGATGAGTGAGGTAACAGAAACGCCATGCTGCTCGAGAGCATATAAGTCAATAAAGTCTTTTTTGGCTCCTCTTTGGCTGGCTGCAATTAGTTTCATGACTCCGATGTCCTGCAGAGAGGCCGTTTTAAGCTGGGGCATTTCGGTCGATACGATCAAATCATCCAAAAGTGGACGGGGGTAATAAAGCCACGTAACCTGAACACCATTGAATATGCCATGGAAGGTGTTCGGCTTGGCCTCAGAAATCATCAATTGCCCTCTGGAGGAAAGGCTGCTATCAATTTGTTCCGGCGAGAAGGGAATAGGTGTGAACCAATCAAAGTCGATGGATTCCCGATGTCCGAGCAGTAAAGCCAATGCGGTTCCTCCTGCAAGATAGCTCTCAGGCACCGGGTGGGCTTCGAGGATCTGCTTTAGAACAGATTGTCTGGTCTGGTCAATGACGTTCCAAAACAACGCATTTCCTCCTCTTCGAGGTTAAAATAAAGCTGCCAGTAACGAGCAGTCTTGCGCGACAAGTTACGGCTATTCCGGACAGCCAGGAGTATGTCCTCCATGCTATAAGTAGAAAACAGCCACTGTAAGGTACGGTGGTCCCCTTCATTAAGAAGCCGCTCGATGATAAAGCGGCTGTGAACGGCTGGTTCTAACTCCTCCATATGTACATCCCAGAAAAATGGAGTGAAGTCTTGAGGAATTGGTTGATTGACCTCTAGCACGTACACTCGCCTCCGCTCATTAAACCTTCATTACATATTATTGTACAATTTATGGAAGGCCAAACCAAGCCTTTTCTTCGATGGACTATAGAACGAATTGAATGTTGTATGCGCCGCGGCACCCAAATTTCGCCCTACAGATGATATGCTGAACCGTATCATAAGTAACGGCAAGTTTTTCATGCTATAACATGAAAGTCGATGGAGTGCAAGCGCTCGTTCTCGGCGGATTGAGAGCCAGGGGCATGGCGTTCAATCCATACAAGAAATGAAGATCCCCCTTTGAGTCCCTCGCCGTTTTTTACATAATTTTAACTTCCACTTCTTTCCTTGATAGTTCTCTTATCAATCTACAGGTATAATAGGAGAATGTTTCAAGAGAGTATGGAGGGACAAGTGTGGAAAGAGGACGTGGGCTAGATGTTAGTAGAGAGAGCTACGATGACTTACACATCCACGAAATACAGAAGGAATATACGAGAATCGATAACGACTGGCTTACGCTGCACTATAAAACAACCATAGGGCTGGTGCTGTTTGCCTTCATCATCGAATGTGCCATGGGCGTATTTCTGATGAACTCCGATATGCTGACCACGACCGTCCCCCGGTTTATTTTGAAGTTTATCGTGATTCCCAGCGGAATCAACTTCATATTTCTTGGGCTGAACAGGGCGGCGATGAAATCCAGGTGGCTGTCTCAGACTCAGAAAATCTATATTATTTCACTGGTCTTGGTCGTTATTTGCTTCATTCTGTTCACTACGCACAGCGCTTTTACCGCGACCTACTATATGTTTACGGTGGCCATTATGATGACGACGATCTATGCCAGCTATCGCGTGACCGGCATCACAGCGGTTCTTAGCATTGCTGCGATTGTTGTTTCGGAATTATTCATTAAATGGGATGTAGACAAAGCCAGTATTTTTTCCAGCACGCTGCGGATGGGCGATTTCTTGATATCCCTCTTCATAATGCTTTCCGTTTCCGTTGTTTGCATGGTGGTTATCCGTTTTGAGCAGAAAAAGAATACGGCAAGCATCCAGATGGAACTGGAACGGCAGCAACTGCAGCGCAGCCTGCAGATTGATGAAGCGACCGGCATTTATAACCGCAAAGCGCTGCATGACTCGCTGAAGAATATGGAGGATGAGAGGCGGGAGCATACATACATCCTTGCGATTGCTGATATCGATAATTTTAAAGGAATCAACGAT
The DNA here is from genome assembly GCF_000758685.1 of Paenibacillus stellifer. Lineage (NCBI taxonomy): Bacteria > Bacillati > Bacillota > Bacilli > Caryophanales > Paenibacillaceae > Paenibacillus > Paenibacillus stellifer. Next base: position 4,346,035 of record NZ_CP009286.1, on the reverse strand, counting down.
ACCTGGGGACATCCTCTGGGTGATCGCTGTCTGATTGAATTCGCGAGGTTGCTTAAGGAAAACAGTCGTAATGCTGTCCCTTTCCGTTATGGGGGCGATGAGTTTTGTCTGCTGTTTCGTAATGTTACCATGGATGCAGCGTTACAGATTTGTGAGCACATCCGGGTCAAAGTAAGCGAGCTGAAATTTGAGAATATGCCTCTCTTAAGTATGACGGTCAGCTTTGGATTGTCCGAATATTCCGAGCAGGTGGATACCGTACGTCTTTTTACCCACTCGGACCATGCTCTGTATAAAGCCAAGGAAGTGCGGAACGCGATACGCGTGTTTGAAAGGGAAGCTTCACTAAATGGTGATCGTTGAAAATGAAAGGGCCATCCGTTTAGGATGGCCCTTAAGACTTGACGGTACTGACATTGCGGAGAACCTTATCATAAGAACCGACCTGAAATCGAGTTTCAGCTTAGCGAAGCAAGCTGTAACAGAAGAAATGAAGTCGAGTATTGGACACCGGTTAAAAAGATTCGATAAAATGAGAACAGAACAAATTGCTAACGATATTTTGAAGGAGTGGGAGTTTTGGAATTACATGATGTCATACACGGACATAGATCTATACGGGAATATGAAGACAGGGAAGTAAGCCAGGAGCTTTTGGAGCAAATATTGGATGCCGGTATTCGTGCGTCTTCAAGCGGTAATATGCAGCCATACTCCATCATTGTAACGAGAGACAAAGAGCTGAAGAATAAGCTATATACCGCACATATGGAGCAATCGATGGTGGTCGATGCTCCTGTTCTTTTAACCTTTTGTGCTGACTTCAATAGAATGAGAAAATGGCTGATGCTCCAGGATGCACCTGTGCATTTTGACAATTTCATGAGCTTCATGATCGGAGCCGTAGATGCATGTCTGGCCGCACAGAACTGTGCGCTGGCAGCAGAGAATGCGGGACTAGGCATTTGTTACATGGGTTCAACGCTTGCCAACTGCGACCAGATTGGTGAACTGCTGAACCTGCCGCCCAATGTCGTCCCGATTGTCGGTTATTCATTGGGATACCCTGCAGAAGCTCCTGCGCTGCGTGACCGCTTGCCGAAGCATGGGCTTGTTCATTATGAGCAGTATCAGGATTATTCGGATGAAGAGATTCAAGACATCTATGCAGAAAGAAACGAAAAGGGATGGCAGCGCTATATGGATATCCCTCGGCTCAAAGAAATGACCGAACGATTGGGATTAAAGAACCTTGCCCAAATCTATACGGTTGCTAAATATACGAAAGAATCTCACCTCGAGTTCTCGCAGACCGTGCTGAATTACATAGAGAAGCAGAATTTTATGAACAATAACGATTAGCATCGAAACTGAATATATACCATTTGGTGAGTCTGTTGAGAGCAATAACTCGCTGCTCTTCTTGATGCGGTACTTAATTAAGTAGTCGTAAGGTGTCATATGAATGGTTCTCTTAAAGCTCCGGGTGCATTCCGAAACACTCAAATGCGCGACTAACCTCATACTCCCACCCCCAGTTATTTTTCATATCAATTTTTTCTAGGCGGGAGCGTCTTGCTGATTTACATTTTTCAGATTGGACCTATTTCTTTTTGCTGGCGCTAATCCCAACTATTTTTGGACAGTATATTTTTAATCTGTTGTTAAAATCCATTGGAGCGACTACTGTTTCTGTAGGTGTTATTGGAGAGCCTGTTCTGGCAATAATTCTTGCCTAAGAAAAGACAATAGATGAGGTGAATGCTTGTATGGCAACGATCGATGATTTTTTGAAACTGGATATTCGAGTTGGGACAATTATTAAAGCTGAGTTTTTCGCAAAAGCAAAAGTGCCTGCGATCAAGCTTGAGATTAATTTTGGACCAGAAATCGGAATCAAAACATCAAGTGCACAAATTACAAAGAGATATACAGCCGAAGATATTATTGGGCGGCAGGTGATCGGGGTAGTCAATTTTCCTCCGCGTCGTATAGCCGGGTTTAATTCAGAAGTATTGGTTCTTGGGGGAATACCCGACAAGGGAGATGTTGTTCTATTAAAAGCGGATACTGACCTGCCAGATGGAACACCGATTGGGTGAGTTCATACTTAGAAACCGACGACAACACGTTCCGGCCGCAGCAGGAGATCACCCGTGCCGAAGCCATGCTCATGCTGTTGCGGGCTATGGAGTTGACCCAACTGAATTCCGGGACTGCATCAAATGCGGCTGTTCTGCAGCAGTTTGCCGATCAGGAGGATATTCCAGTCTGGGCGCGCGAAGCGGCGGAAGCTAACATACAGGCCGGTCTGATTAACGGTCTGCCGGGGAACCGGCTTGCTCCGCAGCAGTCTGTTACCCGGGCGGAAGTTACGACACTAGTCCAGCGCCTGCTCAGCAAAGCGGGTTTGATTTAAGGCTCTAACTGGGGTAGATAGTGAAAGTAGAATAGGCACTGGATAGACATATAAGTTTAGTAAAAGTAAAACCGACGTTGGCAAGCAACCAACGTCGGTTTTTTTGCGCGGAGATTAGTTTTTTGAACCGACTAGGAAGTCTTTACTTTGCATAAATAATGAGCCGTTGAGGGACAATGGGATGGACATCATTTCTATGAAAGTGAGATGCATCCATATTGCTTACTGCCGTTTTTTTAATGATCACTTCTATTATGTTCGCGTTCATTTATCTGATTGATGTTATCGGATTGGAGAAGAAAGAGATCACAGTGCTCTCGATAAATGGAGCTTACTACCAAATTGCAATATTTGCCATTGGCTTGTCTTACTGCATATGGAAGGATTGGCGCCTAAATGCTGCGCGGAAGCAGAATTAATCGAATGGAGGCGGCGGTATGAAAGAGGCAAGATTCGTTGTCTCGCCCTGGCAGTTATTTGCCGTCACGGTGTTGTTCGAATTAGGAAGCGCCATTGTAATGAATGCGGGATCTTCCGCAAGGCAGGATGCCTGGATTTCGATTGCCGCAACCACTGTATTTGGAGTGGGTCTATTTGCCTTTTATCGATTGCTGCAAGCGAAGCAGCCTTCATACGACCTGTTCGAGCTTGTTCGAATATCGTTCGGGCGTTGGCTGGGAAGCTTCATCATTGCTATCTATGTTGTTTATTTTTTATATGATGCAGCGAGAGTAATGCGCGATCTTCTTGAATTGTTATCGAATGCAGTGCTTGAAGATACGCCAATTGAGGTGCTTGCGTTTACCTTCTCGATGGTCATTGCTTACATGATCTGGCTTGGGTTCGGCGTTATTATCAGAACGGCAGAATTCTTTTTCCCACTTATTATGGGTATTATCCTCGTTCTGTTCCTGTTGATTCTGATCGACCGCGATTATCAATTCCATTATTTGAAACCGGTGCTAGGGGATGGGCTTATGCCGGTTGCGTCTTCCATCTTCCCAACTCTAATCACATTTCCTTTCGGCGAATTGGTTGTATTTCTCGTATTTATGCAGTACATAGCCCCAGCCCCTCGTGTTGGTGCAGTATCCAGTACCGCTATCGGCATTTCCGGATTGATTCTGTCAGGCGCGGCAGTTCTGGAGACGGTATCTCTCGGTGTGAAAATGAAGGGACGCACGAACTTCCCTTTTCTGGTTACGGTGAGGGACGTTTCATTTGGTTACTTTTTCGAACGGATGGATATGGTCGTTGTCTTCGTTATGTTCATAACGATTCTTGTGAAGGTCTCTCTGTTTATGTTTGGCGCGCTTAAGGGCATTGAGCACTTATGCAGGATCCCTTATCGCACATCGGCATTTCCGATCGCATGTCTTGTAGCCATACTCTCGATTAATATTGCGAACACGTTTGCGGAGCATATCAGTGAAGGGCTCTCGTTCGCGTCTATCTATGTGCATATTCCGATGCAGCTGGTCATCCCCCTCATCATGTTCATTATGCTTCGTGTGAAACGCGCTGGACGCGTCAAGAAAGGTGGATCACTGTGAAGGCAGGATGGAACGAACGAAAGCAGGAGAGCCGATATACTTCCGCGCTCAGTACAGATCCTAAGGAGACGCTGCTTCAATTGCGCGAATTGTTCGGCAATCCGGTTGATTTTCAGTCTACGGCGATCCGAATCGGCACAGCGGATGGCTACATGTGCGTGCTCAAGACGATGGGTGATTCCAAGACGATGACAGATAAGCTGCTTATCCCTCTTATGGAGGAGGCAACGGCAGAAGGAAGTCCACTTCAATTCCGGCAGTTGGAGAAAATACGGCAAGATAAGTTAGGCGTTCTTCCGTTTGTCTATGCGGCAACTATTCGTGAAGCAGCCGAGCGAATGTTAGCTGGCGATGCAATCCTCATGGCTGAGGGCGTCAACCAAGTCTTATGCATCGAGGTTGGCGGCATAGCGGCCCGATCGATCGAAGAACCGAAGACCCAGCGTGTAGACCGCGGCTCTGATGATGCCTTCACGGAAGCGATGGATACAAACCTCTCATTGATACGGCGGCGACTGCGAAATCCACTCCTTCGGATCGAGTCGTTCACAGCAGGGGAAGAGACCGGAACTTCGATTAGCTTAGTCTACTTGGAGAACGCAGCTGAAGCCTCACTTGTGTCTGATTTCCGTTCACGATTAAATGCGATTAAGGCGAAGGCTATATATGATTCCGGCAATGTAGAGCAGTTGATTAAAGATAAGGGCTCCTTGTTCTTCCCGACATTGCTGGATGTGGAGAGACCGGACACGGTGGCGTCCATGTTGGTGGAAGGCAACTGCGCTGTCATTGTGGACGGTAGTCCTTTTGTTCTTGTCGGACCGGCCGTATACGGCCATTTTTTCATATCAGCCAGCGACTATTACTTCCAGCCTCTTTTTGCCCAAATGATTCGGCCGCTGCGGCATGCTGCCTTTCTGATATCTCTGTTCTTGCCCGCCTATTATCTCTGCGTGATCAACTATCATTCGCAGATGATTCCGACAACCTTGCTCTACTCCGTCAGCGGGCAAGAACAAGGCTCGCCCTTTCCAACAGGCTTTATACTTATCGCGATGACGCTCATATTTGAGGTGATTAGAGAGGCCGGCACCCGGGTGCCGAAAAACATCGGCCAAGCTGTTCCTCTCGCCGGAGCGATTATACTCGGACAAGCGGCTGTTCAAGCCGGGATCGTATCGAGTATTATACTGATCGTTGTAGCTGCAGCAGAGTTGTGCGGATTGGTCACGCCTCATTATGAATTCAGCAATACAGCTCGAATCATCCGTTTCGGATTGCTGCTGCTCAGTTCAATATTAGGTATTTACGGCGTCTTCTTAGGCACGGCTGTCATAGTCATCCATCTGGCCAGCCTGCACTCTTTCGGTGTTCCTTACCTTAAGCCTTTCGCTCCGCTTCGATTGAAGCAGCAGAAAGATTTGTTGGTTCGAATATCGGATATGAACAAGGATACATCGAAATGATCGGGAGCAATGCACGAGTAGTGATTAGGCTGCTTTTTACACTTTGTGTGTTCGGTCTGGTCTTGACGGGCTGCTGGGACATGCGTTCGGCGAACGAGTACATCATCGTAAGCAGTATGTCCGTGACGGTCGGCGATCAAGCGAATTACCATGTTTATCTGCAGATGATTAATCCACTGGAGTTCGTATCCGACCGTGCTAAAGGCAATAGTCCAACGTTCTCCGTCGACGCGGAAGGGAATACGATGGACCAAGCATTCAGCCGTATCGAGCGGAAGACGTCCCGCAAGCTGGAGCTAAGCCATATGATGCTGCTCATTATGGATGCCAAGCTGCTCGAAACCGACAAAGGCATTCTTTTCTTTGAGTTTCTCGAATCGATGAAGGACATCCGGAACGATATTCAACTCGTTGCAGCCCACCAAGTAGCTGCACCGGAGTTCACCAAGCTCTATGTCCCGGAGAGCAGGGTATCGGCTGTGAAAATCCGTATGGGACTCGATTCGGTTGAGGCGAACTGGGGAGGTTCGCCGAATACGAACTTGAAGCAATTCATTGCGGCAATTACGTCAGAGGGCCGGCAGCCAGTGATGTCGTCCATGACGATTGAGCATCCAAGTGAACGACAGCATGCTGTTGACGCCGGAAAGAATACCGATTCGCCAACCGAAATGATTAGCGACGGGACAGCCGTTATGCGCAGAGCGAAGCTGGTTGGCCATTTGAGCACAGAAGAGACACGAGATTTATTGTGGACCCAGGATCGGATCAAGAACACTTCGCTAACGGTACAATGTGGCAAAGGTCAATATGTCCAGGTGCGAGTTGGGAGGTCCAAGACGCACCTGGAAGTTGATTATGACGGCAATCGTCCCAAGATTAGAATCCGTATCAATGTCGAGGGGACCGTAAGCGAGAACCAATGTGAATGGATAATGCTAAGGAAGATATCCGGATTTGATCAAGTGCGCAAGTTGACGGAGAAGGAAATCCAAGACCATGTCGAAGCAACGATTGCCAAGGTGCAGAAGAAATACGGCGTCGATATATTCGGGTTCGGCGAGGAATTGATGCGCAGCCATTATCAAGCATTCAAGAAAGTGAGGTCGAAATGGGACGATGAGTTCGTCAGGGCGGAAGTGACCGTTAAGGTGAAGGCAGAAATACGGCGCGACGGCATGACATCCGAAAACTTCTTGCAAGATATACCTGGCTAAAGTGGTAGTCAAATATCTCTTTCTGACTAAAAACAACCAAGCGATGGCCCTGGGGCATCGCTCGCCGGATGCGGCCCAGGTCCCGTACACGGAATCCTCCGGCAGCATCCAGAGCGCCGGCCAGATGCCGTCGCCGGTGGGCAGCTTGGCGCGAATGTCTACCCGGCCGTATTTCAGGGACATAACGTTCTTGGTGTTGATTTTGCCGGAGGAATATTGGGCGTACCGGTTCGGGTCCTGCGGGAACGAACGGTGATCGTTCAACGCCCGGATGTTCAGCTGTCCATCGGTCACGAATATGTTCTGCGTGCTGTTCGTGTAATGCTGCAGCTCCGCATTGCCCCAGCCCCAGGTGTTGGGATCTTCGCTGAGGTAATAGCCCGTTTCATAATTCCATTTGCTTGTATCGAGCGCGGTGCCGTTGAATTCATCCTGCCAGATGAGATTCATGCCGGCGATGGCCGGATCGGATGGCGTTCCAATGGCGATGGCGTTCCAACGGCGATGTCGTTCTGATCGGATTCATCGGGACGCGGTGCATTAGGGTTGCCGATGAAGTTGTAGTATACATAGTTGCTGCCGACATCTCCGCCGGACTGCCCGTTTAACGGGTAGCCGATACGGATTTCCATGTTCTCCTGGATAGGCTTGAACCACAGGCCGTAGATGTAGTCGTCCCAGTATCCCCACTGGTTGGCGGCGGACATATTATTGTAGCCGTTGCCGGCATAGAGAAATCCGCTCTGGCTGGAGCTGCTGAGATCGACCCATTGCCCGTCTTTTTTGATCTGATACATGAAGTTGCCCAGTTCGCTGCCGATCGGCGCGCCCCCATCGATTTTGGGCAACGGCAAGCCGATGGCTCCGCTGTTGTCCGCCGTGTAGGTGGTGCCGTCGTAGGCAGAGATGACGAACGAATTGCGCACAGGCTCATTGAAATTGATCGTGTAAATGAGGCTGGCGGAAGTGGTCTTCGACTCCAGTTTGCCCCCTTCGGTAAATTGACCGAAATTGCTGTCATAAATCCAGCCGCTGGCCGCATTGTTGTCGACGTCGATCCACTCGCTGCTGCCCACCGGCTTGACGTACAGCTTCAAATCGTCGGCTACCGCATCATAGATAAGGCCTGAATCATTGTTGATTACCGGATACGTAAACCCGGCTCCGCCGGTGAAGCTCGCCGTAAGCTCCGGACCCTGTGTCGGCGTCATCGACGTGATGGCGGTCTTGTTAACATTCTGAAACACCAGCGTATAATCGAGCGTAACTCCGCTATTGGCTTTGGAGTACGGCTGAATTTCTGTGGTGGCCGTGAGCGTGAACCAGTAGCCATTCATGCCGCCGTCGCTCCAGTGCCCCCAGTTCTGGTTATAGACATACCCGCCTGCGCTGTCGATATCTACCCAATTGCCACCAACCTTCACATTAACACCCAAATCGCCGGAAACGTCGCTCCAACTGGCGGCGCCTCCGTTGAAGACCGGCATAACAAAACCGTAACTGGCTTGTCCCACTCCGGATTTGGTGATGACAGGCCCGTCCGCTGCCGAGAAATAAGCCATTGAGGCTATGGTCGTGCCTGCTGCTTGAACCTTGAAAGCCGGTAACAAGCCGATGCCGGACAGCATCACCAGCGCGAGGAACAAACCCCATACTTTGCGTGTGAACCCAATCTCAGCTTTGTGCACTTCTTTCATACTTGCCCTCCTTTAAAATGGTTTGACAGTCAAGATATCGCTTACATGTTGTTTCACCTTAAGTCTAACTAATGGAATTATTGGGATAAAAGACCAAGGTTTTTATGTTGATGCCAATTATTTTGGCTTTAGTGCCCTGAGGTGGAAGTATGCATTCGTACGCTCCGAAGAAAATATTCGGCTTCATAGTTTAACAGAACGATTGTGGGAGAGGTCCGGAAATGGAAGCGGAGGGAGTGGCGGCTGTTTCGCAATGCGGAGAATAGAGTGAGCACCTTTAAATTGAATGATTTGTTCACAAAATATTCACTTATGAAGAGCTTTTCGATATCGCTATAATAACAAAGTCTAAAAAAAGAAGGGGGAGACAGGGATGACAAACCATCTGCATGCGGAAACAAGACTGCCTAGAAATCGAAATGAGGGCATTCTGTTTATGCTGATCATTTCAATCATTTCGGTAAACACGATCGCGCCTGTTATAACGGGGTTGGAGCTTGGATTCAGTAAAGAGGTGTACCTCAATACCTTGAAAATAATACCGGTAATGTGGGTCATCATCGTTCTATCTGTGAACTTGATTGCAGGACCGATCGTTGCCAAGCTGACACCAAAAATCGAGGGACAGAATGACGGATTTAACGCCAGAGTATTATTGCATATTGTCCTAAACGTAACGGTGTTATCGATCATGATGTCCATTATAGGAACGTGGGTCGGAACGAGACAAATCAGCTTGAAGCCGTTTGAGAACTTCCTCCATATTTGGCCCAGAAACTTTGGTGTAGCCTTTTGGATTGAACTGCTGATTGCCCAGCCTATTGCCAGATATGTTATGAAAAAGATGCACGCCAGACAGGCAGCTCAAACTGCAAGTGTAAACTCGTAGCATGGCATGTATCGGGAGGGAGCTTGGTTCAGCGGGCGGAAGAGACAACCAATGCCTTTATATAAATTGAACTCGTAACATTAAGGACCGCCAGAATCGGGTAAAAGATAAGAAAGAACCTGAAAAGGTGGAGATTTAAATGACTACAGAACAAGAGATCGGAAAACTGACAGAAGCCATGAAGGAAACAGAAAGTACCCGGATGTATGAAAGATATTTGGCGATAAGGCTGCATCTAGAGGGCCGGACCCTCACCGAAATTGCCGATATTTTGGGCAGATCCTTTCCGGCCATCAGCGGATACTGGAAGAACTACCGTAAGAATGGACTGCAAGGTCTCGAATTGGGTGAATATCCGGGTGGTTCCAAGCGACTTTCGAATGAGCAAGAGGAACGGCTGAAGCAAGTCATCGCTGAGAAACGCCCTGTCGATGTTGGCTTTGAAGCGAAGTATACCTGGACGTTAAAACTCATTCGTGCCTGGATTCTTCGGGAGTATTGCGAAGACTACACGCTCAAAGGCGTCTCCAAAATGCTGAACCGCCTTGGCTTCAGCTACACGAAGGCCACCTATACTTTGGCAAAGGCCAATCCAGAGGAGCAAGAGCAGTTTCGCCAAGTCACGCTACCTGAGCTCAAAGACCAGTTAGATCAAGGAAAAGTGGATCACCTGCTGTTTGAAGACGAATCGGCTATTCGGGCCTATCTAGCCTTACAGTACAATTGGTTTCCGAGAGGACAACAGCGAAAAATCAAGACGTATGGCCAGCATCAGGGTGCCAAGCTGTTTGCAGCGATCGATTACGAAACCGGCCATGCCCTTCACCGGGAAGAAGAAAAACTGGATGCGAAAGCGTTCCAACGCTTCTTGACCGACATTTTACAGACGTATTCCGGCAAGGTCGTGGTTGTCCTGGATAATGCCCACATTCATCATGCCGATGAAATTCAGCCTTTTCTCAAGGAGCACGCCCGATTGCAGTTGGTCTATTTACCCAAGTACAGCCCGGAACTCAATCCCACGGAAGGTTTGTGGAAATGGCTAAAGCACGATGTCGTGAACAATGTGTTTTTCCAAAAGTTCTACGTCATTCGTTCCCATGTGGCCGCTTTTATGAAAAGCATCAACCGAACTCCTCAAGCCGTAATTGACCGTTTACTTCTTCAGGTATAAAGATTTTCAGTTCAACTTATATAAAATAAAAAGGAGCCGTGCCTGAACACGACTCCCGGTGCAATCGCCATTCTACAAGATATACGCCAGCTTGCTGTTGCGGAAATACAAATACGTATTCCCATACACCGCCAGCCCCAGCGAATCATCGGTCTCGTCGGGCTCGCCCCAGGCGAGGTATACTTCCTCAAACGTCATCCCCACAACGACCTTTTCCTCCTGAATCGCCTTCCACATCTTGTCGCTGATCTTGAATACGGTCTTCGGGTTCTTGAAATAAAAATATTGGTTGATTTCATCCTGCACATCATCGGCAGCTTCTGTCGTCATATCAAATTCCTGCCCGTTGGCCCGGCGTACCCGGATCAGCAAGGTGCTGTCCTCGGGATCGGGAACGATGTTAAGAATGGTGACCTTCTCCATGTTCTTGAACGGGCTGTCCTGAATTACCGAATTGTTCATCCAGGCCGGATATCCGTTGTAGACGGTCTTCAAGTACTGAAGATACTCAGCGGTGTAGAGAGATTCCGCGCCGTCTGCCGGATCAAGCAGCGTCCAGACAGTGCCGTCTTCTTTCTGCATGGTGAATTCGATCGTCGAGCCGCCGTCATAGCTTACACCCGTAACCCAGTTGGAGCCGGGATGACCGAAGGCGTATACCTTCTTGCCGACAACACCGCCGATCGTTCCGGGCAGCTTGCTGATGCTGTAAAGCATCTCGCTGCTCTTGGTTTTGCCTTCATCTGTCGTCCAGACGAACAGGCAGTTCGCGCTTGACGCATATTTGCCGTCCAGATTTCCGATCTTCAGCAGCGTCTTGAACGCTACATAATTGGAGTTCTGGTACAGCATCGAGTTGGTCGCGTCGAGCTTGGCGGTTCCCTTGCCGCCTGTCAGCACAATGCCGGAAGACGCATCGATCGAGATGCCCGGAATCTGCGCTGCGAGCTTGACCGGAACATAGGTTGAGCCTTTGGCTACCAGTGATTTGGCAGGCGAAATGAGCAGCTTGCCGTCCACAAAGGTTGCGAGCTCCGTGTAGACGGGCGCTTGGGCGGCGGAGGCCTTCTCCGCGCCGATTGATGTGAACGATCCGATCAGGAGCAGCAGTGCGGCGAGCAGCAGCACCATGTGTTTCTTCATGTTTGGTTCCCCCAGTGTATGTATTGCTGCCCTGCACTCCGGCACGACAGCAGTCTATATATTTCGACACCGTTTGCGGATAATCCTTCCAAATTGGCAAAAATTATAGCCGCTCCGGCGCCGGAAGTCCCAGTACCGCAAGCGAATCTCCGAGCGTCTCCTTGAATTTGGCTGTTAGCCACAGCCGGAAAGCGACGATTTCATTCGGCCCCGTGAGAATGGGACAGGAAGCATAGAACTGATGAAACAGCGAGGACAGAGTATGGCTGTATTGGCAGATGGTATTCGGCGTCAATTCCTTGCTTGCCGTATGCAGGGTGTCCGGCCATGCGCCAAGCTGTCTCAGCAGCGCCAGTTCTGGCGGTTCCAGCTTCGCCGGGAAAGAAGGAGGCGGGAGAGGGACGGCTCTGCCGTTCGCGCACTCGTCATGCCCAGCCCGGCTGCCGGTTTGGCCGTTACTGTCCTCGATCTGGCTTGAGCTTTCGGTGGAATCCGCGCTCCGGCTGACAACGTCTGGTGCGAGCAACCCGAGGCTCTCAGCTTTGCGGATCACTCTAGCTGCCCGCGCGTGGGCGTACATCAGATACACGCCCGTATTCCCGGCGAGCTCCATCGCCTGGCGCAAATCAAAAATGACCTCGGTTCCCAGATTGAACCGGAGCAGATAATAACGGATGGCGGCTGTAGCAATCATCCGCGCCGGCAGACCGTCGCGGCCGTTTCGGGTATCTTCGAGATGCCGCTCCATCCGGGAGATCAGATCGCTGACCTTGATGCCGATCCCCTGACGGCCCGACATGGCGTACGAAGCTCTGCCGTCCGACGTATCGATGCCAAGCTCTGCCGCAGAAGCGGGGCTCAGCGAGACGACACCGTAACCGGCATGATGCAGCCGGTCCGCCTGCTCGCCGTAACCCAGTGCCCGGAGCGCTTCCTTGACCATCGTCTGCGGATATTCCTGCCGGGAATCGATCACATTGATGACGGTATGGGCTTGACCGAGGGGTTTGGCCGCTCCATGCGCAGCTGTCGTGTACAGCTCACCGTCAAACGCTTCATAGGTGAAATCCTTGTCCAGCAGTCCGAATTTCCATAAATGATAGGCGATATCCTTGGCGGTGTAAGTCAAAATGCCGCTGGAACGTACCAGCACTTTATCCTGCGTGTATTCACCGTCCTGCCGGGCATCCCCAGTGTCCTGGTCTTCGGCTCCGCCAACATCTTCCGCCTGTTTCAGCACCCAGCAGCCAGCGAGCTTGCCGATCGTCTCCAGAACGAACAGGGGAGTCTGCCGCAGACGCTCAAACGCCGCATCCCAGAAGCCCTCCTTGACAATGCTGCTCTCCCACACCAGGAGATCGTACAGGATACCGAAGTCTGCCATCTCCTTCACATGGTCGCGGACGATCCTTTCTGCGGCAATCTTGCCGATCCAGGCGGTATTGCCGGTGCCTTGCTCCAGTTCATGCAGTGTCTCCGTCCGCTTGGCATTCAGCAGAGAGTCCGAGCCGTATGTCCGGTTGACCGCGGAATACAGATCCCAGCAGTAATCGCCGAAACGTCCGTAGTCGCCCTCCAAAGGCAAGTTCAGCAGCCCCACTACCGTATCCGCCAGCTGATTGCCGAGATCGTCGATGTAGTTATGAACCTCCACCGTATGACCGGTTCTTCTGAGCAGACGCGCGAGGGTGTCTCCAATGCAGGCGTTCCGCAGATGGCCAATATGAGCAGCTTTGTTCGGGTTGATAGAAGTGTGCTCGATCACAACCTTGCCTTGGCTGCCCGCAGGGGTCGCTTCATTCATCCCGGCCCAGACGCTCCAGTCGATCCGAACGTTAAGGAAGCCGGGAGCGGCGGTCTCTACCTGCCGGATCAGCCCACCTTCTGAAGCCGAAGCCATCATCACATCCCGAAGCTTGCTCGCGATGTGAAGCGGCGGCATACGCAGCGTCTTGCCGAGCTTCATGGCGATATTGCTGGAATAATCCCCGTGATCAAGGCTGGCGGGCTGCTCAATATTCACCTCCGGCAGTGCGGAAACCTCCAGTCCCATCTCCCGTACGGCGATCAATACGCTTTGTTCAATCTCTTGACCAATGATCCGGCTCAGCATGTTCGAAAGTCCCCCTTTGTCTGAATAAAAAAAGCCCCCGTCTCCAAATAAAGAGACGAGGACTTGTGTTCTCGCGGTACCACTCTGCTTGCCGGACATGCTGATTGAACGCAATCCGGCCACCTTAAGGCATAACGGGCCTGTTCCCGGGGCTTCCTACTGGACCTTTCGGAAGTCCGTCTCCCGGGTGCGCTTTGTAAAGGGAAGGCCGCCGGCTTTCACCCTTCCGGCTCGCTGCAGGCTCAGTGCCCCTTTACTACTCTCCCGATCATCGACTGTACGAAATTTGGTCTAATTATACCTGTTTCCTGCCGAAAATCAATACTGTCCCAGGGGATTGCATTTCATGATGCATTCCCTTCATGACGAGTTGATGTTATTTAGGGGAGAGGCCGTGCATGATCAGGCGGATCAGTATCTCGACTTCTTCCTCGTCATTCCAGTCTTTATCGGGTTGAAACAGCAGCCGGGTCATGATGAAGCCAAGGGCGGCTGAGGCCGAGAAGCGGATGGCGGCTGACGTCGGCACATCGGCAATCTGCCCCTTCTCCTTGAAGCGCTCAAGCTGAAGAGACACTTTTTCCACAATTGTATTCATGACATTCTCGACGAACTGCTCACGAAGACTCGGATGAAAGGGTATTTCCTGAACGAGAATTTTCAGCAGCTTGAAATTGTTCCGGGCGAAGTCGAGGCGGTTCACGATAAAAGCCCGGAGGAAGTCTTCGTACGTCTCGTAAGGCGAATTCAGCACGCTCCCGAAGTTCCGGATGATGAACGGTGCGAGCAGCTTGCCCATCGTCGGCCCGATGATGGAGATCAGGAGATCCTTCTTCGTTTTGTAATAGCGAAAAACGGTGCCCTCCGCAACGCCCGCCTTCTGGGCAATCTCGCTGGTTGCGGCCCCGGCGTACCCTTTTTCCGCGAACACTTCGACCGCCGCTTTCAGAATGGCGATCTGCTTGGGCGTCATATGCTCCTCGCCGCCGATGGCCAGCAGCTCCTGGGCCCATTGATCGTCGCTTCGGTCCGTTTTTTCTTCCGCCATGATGACAACCCTCCACTAGCACTGTTATCCGACCATTTTAACATAAAGAACACGCTGTTACATTCGGCGGTGCTTGCGAAGAGCCAGCACATTCAGCGCCATGAACAATACCGAGAAACCGGCCAGCACCAAGACGTCCACCGAGATGGCGTCCCAGCCCTTGCCGCGGATCATAATATTGATCATTGCCTCGGACCCGTAATAGAGCGGGGTCAGATATCCGATCTTCTGCAGCCAATCCGGCAGAGTATCCATCGGGAACAGGCCGGAGAGAAAGATCTGCGGTACGATGACTAGCGGGATGAATTGGATCATTTGCAGCTCGCTGCTGGCGAAAGCCGACAACAGTGTTCCGAGCGTCAGCGCCGTCATGGACAGGAGCAGTGTAATCAGCAGCACGTAGCCGAAGCTGCCCGCCATCAGGATGCCGAGCACCTGGATGGAGAACCAGGAGATGAGCAATGCTTGAACAATGGTGAATAAGCCAAAGCCGCACACGTAGCCGATGACGACCTCCCATCGCTTGAGCGGAGTGGCGAGCAGCCGTTCCAGCGTGCCGGTCGTCCGCTCCCGCAAGAGGGAGACCCCGGCGATCAGGAAGACGAAGAAAAATATGAACACGCCGATCATGATCGGCCCGAACCGGTCGATCGTCTTCATGTCCGCGGAGCCATACAGGTAGCTGATCTCTGGCTTCAGCGAGGCGGCTGTCTGCTGCTTCGAAGGGGCGCCGGAGGCCTGAAGATCGCCCGAGGTCTGCTCCAGCGCCAGCATAACGGCGCGGTTCGCCGTCGGATTGCTGCCCTCCAGCACGACTTGCGCTTTGCCCTGCTCCATGCTGATCAAGGCGTCGATCTTGCCGTCTTTCAATGCCTGCATGCCAATGTCGGCCGTATCGTAAGCCGTCGTCTTGGCGTCATGCTTCTCCAGGCTGCCGGACAGCGCGGCTGCCTGGCCCGTAAGCCCGATGGCTGGCTTATAGGCGTCTCCGCCGAAGACGAGGCTCATGAGGTTTAAGACAATGAGCGGAGCGATGAACATGAGAGCCATCGTCCGCTTGTCGTGAATGAACTGCCGGAGAATGCGAAGCGTCAGCGCGCGGACTCTCATGGACGGACACCTCCATAATACAGAAACGTTTCCTCAATAGTAGAAGAGCCGGTGCTGGCCAGGAGATTGGCCGGCGTGTCCTCAGCGAGCAGGCGGCCTTCCCGGATCATACCGAGCCGGTCGCATTTTTCAGCCTCGTCCATGACATGGGTCGTGAGCACGATCGTTGTTCCGCGGGCATTCAAGTTTTTGAGTTCCTTCCATATAGACATGCGCAGCACCGGATCGATGCCGACCGTCGGCTCATCGAGAATGAGAAGCGGCGGCTCGTGCAGCAGGGCGATGGCGAGTGACAAGCGGCGTTTCATGCCGCCGGAGTATTGATCCACTCTTTTTCGAAGATGATCCTGCAAATTGACGATCTCCATGACTTCTTGTATGCGCCGGTTGCGTTCTGCCTTCTTCAATCCGTACAGAGACGCGAAGAACTCCAGATTCTCCTTGGCGCTCAGCTCGCTGTACAGGGCATCGGACTGGGCCATGTAGCCGATTTGCGACAGCAGCGACAGCTTCGGAACCTTCACGCCCAGCACCGTGATATCGCCCTGATCCGCTTCGTCTATTCCGGTCAGCAGCTTGACAAGTGTCGTCTTGCCGGAGCCGGATGGCCCCAGCAGCCCATAGGTCTCCGCCTGGCGGACTTCAAGGCTGATGTCGTCCAGGACGATTTTGCCGCCGAACGCTTTGCGGATATGTGAGACTTGAATGACTGTGTTTGTCTCCATCATTAAAGGAAAACCTCCATAAATTACGTAATGAGTGAGTACTCACTCATTACCTTAATCGCTTGATCGCCATTTGTAAAATCTTTTTTTGGTTTTTAATATTTCCAAAACATTCCTCTGCAACAGATTTGACAGACAAGCCTGAAAATAGCATTAGCAAGTGCATCGGGGCACAAGCCCGGCGTACAAGTTACCTCATCGAAAAGGGTGGATCCATTTGAAGAAAAGTCAATGGTTAAGCGTGCTCATGACCTCCGTGCTTCTAACAACGGCAGTGAGCGCCAGTGTTCAGGCAGCATCAGGGGGGAGCAAGGCTCCGGTTCAGAATACAGCCGCTAAAACTGCCAAAGTGAAGGAAGGGCAGGCCTCTTGGACGATCAACGGAGCGCAAGCGACGCTGAAGACGATCGAAATCGGCGGGTACAAGCTCTACGCGCTTGGGCAGCTCACAACGGCACTCGGTGCAAGCCTGACCTCCGGTACGGGAAGCGTCGTGATTACGGACGCGGCAGGATTACATACGATTACTCTGAAAGCCGGCTCCAAGAGCTATACAGTTGACGGTACAGCCCGCAGCTTCACAACCGCTCCGACCGTGAGCGGCGGCAAGCTGTACGTTGAGCTTAGCGCAATCGTATACGGCCTTGGCGGCGAACTGTACGGAAGCCCGCTGGAAATTCTGAGCGCAGCTCGTCCGCAGGGCGAGTTCAGCACGCCGCAATGGGCGGCTGACGGCACGATTCTCGCGACTCTGGAAGGCGATGCGGAGCAGATGTACAAGCTGTCCGCTACGCCGGGAACCTATCGCGTTCTGGAAAGCGACGGACAAGCTTCCGGATTTGCCGTTTCGGCAGACCGCAGCCAGGGCGCTTTTACGGATGAGACGGGCCAGCTGTATGTGATTAATCTGTCGAACGGACAGATCAAGGCGCTTGGTACGGATACGAGCGTGAAGACGGACCTCGCTTGGGCAGCCGACGGCAAAACGCTCTATTTTGTCCAGGGAGACAAGCAGGAGAAGCTCGCCAAGGTATCGGTTGATACCGGTGAAATCACGACAGTTCTTGCTGACAAGGTAGAGAATAAATCCGAGCTTGGCATTTCTCCGGACGGAACGAAGGCGGTCTACATCGTCAACATTACCGGAACGGCGAAGAACGATGCGGACAGCACGGAAGATTCGCTGACGGTCGATTACAGCAAGGCGGGCGAGCAGCTGTACACGCTTGATCTGACTGCCAAGGACGCTGCGCCGGCTGCAATCACTACTTCCGATGACAACAAGCTGTATCCGGAGATCGCGAACGACGGAACGGTCACTTACCTCAGCGCCGATCCGAACGGTAACGCACTCAATACGCTCAAGTCGGTAAAAACCGACAAGACAGCAGCCAACCTCCAGCTTGATATTGAACCGAACTGGATTGAACAAGCCGGCAGCAGCCTGGTTGTATCCGGAACGGCAGCGGATGGAAGCAGCCGCATCTATTCGATAGCTGCGACGGGAGCCAAGACGGAGTTGTTCCGCACGACGGAATCGGTATCCGAGGTTGCGGTATCCGCAGACGGCAGCAAGCTGGCTGTAACAATTAATGGCAAACTGTGGGAAATCGTGAACGGTAAAGCTGTTCAGTTAACGAAATAATAATAGATTCGGCTTATAAGCCAGGAGGAGAAACATCATGAAATTTTTCAAAAAAGTTACGTTTACCGCGCTGGCGGCTGTCTTCGCCGTTACAGCATCCCTGACAGGAGCGGCTTCCGCAGCCGATTCTCTCTCGGGCAAAATCACGATTAACGGCTCGACAGCCCTGCTGCCGCTGACGCTTCAGGCAGCCAAAGAGTTCCAGAAGCTGCATCCGAAGGTTAAAATCGCCGCTTCCGGCAAAGGCTCCGTAACCGGACCGCAGGCGGTCAAGAAAGGCATCGCCGACATCGGCGCCTGCGACTGGGACGCCAGCATTGACGTTCCGGGCTTCAAAGCCTTCGACGGCCAGGTAGCGAACAAGGTGGCAGTCATTCCTTTCGCGACGATCGTGAACAAGAATGTCGGTGTTGACAATCTGACCACTGATCAGCTGAAAGGCATTTACTCCGGCAAGATCACGAACTGGAAGCAGGTCGGTGGCGCTGATGCGGACATCGTCGTCATCACCCGCGCATTCGGTTCCGGCACCCGCGTTAATTATCAGTCCAAGGCGCTGGCTGGCGGCGACATCGTGAAGAAAGACAAGAACTACAAGGAAGTCGGCTCGAGCGGCGACATGAAGACGGCTGTAGGTTCTACGCCGAACTCGATCGGTTATATCGACCTTGTATATGTAACCGGCGGTGACATCAAAGCCGTGAAGTTCAACGGCGTAGCCGCAACGAGCGACAATGTTATCAACGGTTCCTATAAGATCTGGGCTTACGGCTACTACATGACCAAGGGACAACCGACCGGCGCCACTAAAGCGTTCATCGACTATGTGCAGAGCAAGAAGTTCCAGCAGGGATCGCTGAAGAAGCTGAAATTCATTCCGATCTCCGCGATGAAGTAAGTTCAGGACGCATTCGATACAGCGTACCAAATGGCCAGCCTCCGGGTAATCGGGGCTGGCTTTTCCTAGAAATATAAGAAAGTATAAGCTGCGTACTTATCCAGGTCTTCTATTTCTCGGTAAACGCATGGCGTCTGGAGGACGCCGTTAGGCGTTTATCCTTGAATAGAGAAGAATGAATTTCGGCAAGGAGGCAAGGCATGGTTCAACAGACCATTGACCCCAATATCGAACCCAAACCGGCGGCGGGCGGTCCCCGCCCCGTGAATATATCCGCTAGACGGCATTTGCGCCACCGTCTCTCGGATTACGCCGCACGTTATTATTTTTTACTCAGCATCCTGGCGCTCTGCTTCGTACTCGTCCTAGTGACGGTGTTTATCGGCAAGACGGCCCTGCTCCTGTTCGGGCATATCTCACCGGCTCAGTTCTTCTTCTCTTTCGACTGGACGCCGGAGGACGAGAAATTCGGTGCGGCTTCCTTCATTATCAACACGCTGTCACTGACCGTGCTGACGATGCTGATCTCCGTCCCCATATCGGTCGGCATGGCGGTTCTGACAGCTGAGATCGCACCGCTCTGGCTCAAGCGCTTCATCCGTCCGGTTCTCGATCTTCTGGTCGGCATTCCTTCGATTGTATACGGCTATCTGGGACTGACCGTCCTGCTTCCGTTTCTTCGGAATCTAAGCGGCGAGGGGCTGGGAGACGGTCTGCTGGCGGCGGCGCTAGTGCTGGCGCTGATGGTTCTGCCGACCATTTCCCGGATCAGCGATGACGCCATTACCGTAGTTCCGGCCAAATACCGCGATGCCGCGTATGCGCTCGGCTCCACCCGGTTTCAGGTAATTATGCGCGTTGTGCTGCCTGCAGCCGGAAGAGGCATTCTGTCGGCGGTTATCCTGGGCATGACCCGGGCGATCGGCGAGACCATGGCGGTCGTTATGGTGATTGGCAACACGCCGCAGCTGGCCAAGACATTGTTCACTCCGTCTTCGGTTCTGACGAGCAATATCGTCATGCAGATCTCCAATGTAGAGTTTGATTCCACCTGGAACTACGCCCTGCACATGATGGCTTTCCTGCTGCTGCTTATTTCGTTCGTCCTGATTCTCGTTATCCGGTTCCTGGGACGAAAAAGGAGGGAGAGTTAGATGGGCGGTTTTGCAAGATCGAAAAAGACGGCCCGGGCGCTTCGGCGGGACAAGGCGGCCACAATCGGCTTCTATACGCTGGGCGCTCTTGTCATGCTGCTGATATTCTGGCTCCTGTTCACGATTTTGGGCAAGGGCCTGCCGGGGCTTAACATTCCGTTCCTTCTGAAACAGCCCGAGGAGATTGATCCAGGCGGCGGTATCGGGCCGGTACTGTTCAATTCTTTCTATATTCTTCTCATCTCGCTGATCATTTCCATTCCGATCGGTGTAGGGGCAGGGATTTATATGGCGGAGTATGCACCGGATAATGCTTTCACCGCCGGTCTGCGGATTTGCGTTGAAGCGCTGTCCTCGGTTCCTTCCATCGTATTCGGCCTGCTTGGTCTGGCGATCTTTGCCGAGTATTTCGGCGTTGGTCTGACCATTCTGGGCGGCGGCGTCAGCCTGGCGCTGCTCAACCTTCCGATGCTGGCCCGAGTGACGGAGGAAGCGGTCCGTGCTGTTCCGGACGAGCTTCGCGAGGCGGGCTACGCGCTCGGTCTGACGAAATTTTATGTGATCCGTAAAATCGTTCTGCCAGTAGCGCTCCCGTCGATCATCACAGGCATTTGCCTGGTTGCCGGGCGCGCGTTCGGGGAATCGGCCGTTATTATTTTGACAGCCGGTCTCAGCACCTCCGGCGAAATGTGGGACTTTAACCTTCTCTCGCCCGGCGAGACGCTGGCTGTGCATCTGTGGTATGTGCAGTCCGAAGCAATCGTGGAGGATGCGCGTCAGATCGCCGACAAATCCGCCGCGGTGCTGGTCATCGTCGTGCTGCTGATCAATCTGGCGTTCCGCGCTCCGATCTGGTGGAGCAACCGCGGAGCAGGCCGCAAATCGAGATCCTAGCAGCCGGATTATTCTCAATTAAAGGGGCAATCCCAACAGTCAAGTATATGACGTTGAGGATCGCCCCTTCTTCTATTTCACGAGCAAAAGGAAACCACTCTTTGGTAAAATGGAGGTATCATTCCAACCATATACCAGATGAGATGGTTTTCGTATTATCAGGTTAGCCAGTAATTACTGGTTGGCCTTTTTTTATGGTCGTTTTACGATGAGGAAGCCGGGAGAACGTGGTGGTTTTAGGGGCAATGACCCCGTCACAAAAACTGTTCTCCCACGACCTCCAATGACCATGTTTGAGCTGGTAGAGGCTATTGACCTCGCATCACAAGCGAAGCTATGGGTTTGGAACCATCGTGGGATAGCCGGTAAATCTTTTATTTGGAGGTTGTTATGGAACCAGTTATAGGTGTGGATGTGGCAAAAGGGTTTAGTGTGCTTCAAGCCTTTACGAGACGAAACGAACCTTATGGAAGGGCAGAAAGCCTGTCGCATGAGGAGCACGGGCTTGAACGGTTGGGGGAGCTCCTCGCGGAGTTGCAGGAGACAACAAAATGTACTCCGGTAGTGGTTTTGGAAGCGACAGGGCACTACCACCGGGTACTGGTAGCGTATCTGGAGCGTGGCGGCTGGAGGTACTTTATCGTGAATCCGTTGCAGTCGAAACGGGCCAAAGGAACGCAACTGCGCAAGGTTAAAACAGATGCTGCAGATGCATGGCATTTAGCAGATATGTATTACCGCGGAGACGTTACACCACATCGTATATGGGACGAAGCGTTTACAGAGTTGCAGCATGTGACCCGGCAACATGAGTTTGTGACGGGGATGTTTGTGCAGGCGAAGTTAAACACCAGAGCTTTATTAGATCAGGTTTTCCCGGGGTACGAGAAGGTCTTTCGGGATCTGTTTTCGGTTACGTCTCTAAAGGTGCTGGCGCGTTGTCTGGAGGGAGAACCGGGAGATCTTCATCAGATCATCGAGAACAGTGGCGCAGGGAAGTCGCGGTCGAAACGCTGGGTTCAAGAAAAAGCCGAACGGCTCCAGGAAGTGCTGACGCATTGGAAAAAGCAGAGGAGAAGTTCTTCTCAAAGCGTTGCTTTGCACGGTATGGTTAGCTTATTGCTTCAGTTTTCGGAGCAGCTAAGTACATTGGAGAAGCAAATGGAGAAGATGGCATCCAGTCTCCACGAAGTAGAACTAATGAAGAGTATACCTGGCGTAGGAGATAAGCTTGCAGCAGCCCTTGTCGCTGAAATAGGGGACGTAGGACAGTTTCAAAACCCGAAACAACTCGTTGCTTTTGCAGGCTTAGACCCTGGCATATTCAGCTCAGGGAAGTTTAAGGCGACAAGCTCGAAGATCACGAAACGTGGTTCCAAGAGACTGCGACGTGCTTTATATTTAGCGGTACAGTGTGGGATACGCGGGAGCATCAACCGTAAGCTTCGAGATTATTACGATAGAAAAAGAAAAGAGGGCAAGGCTTACAAGGTGGTCGTGATCGCTTGCGCCAACAAGCTTCTTCATCACATATTCGCCATCCTTAGTAAGAACCAGCCCTATAACCCTTAAATCCATATTTCCCCAAATATCCTTTACTCATGAAGGTTATTTGTCATGCTCATAAAATAGTATACCAACAAACCATTTGCAGACCAAGAGCAAAAAGCTTGACAAGTATTAGCTGGTTTTTGTACATTAACGCAGAGATTTGGTCTCGCATTGATCAATGTACTTTATTAATTCGAGGTGATATTGTTGCTGGTACATAACAGCAGCATCTTGGCGGCGGATTAATGATTATTGATGAGTCTGCAGCCGAACGCTTGGTTATGTTATACTTATCATAGCGGTGATACAAGTGAAAAGTAAAAAGTATCCTCGTCCGAGTCTTGATACTGTGGTCAGCCGCTATGCAGATGGCCATTATGTAGAACAGTCGCTTCCGGGTGCAAGCCCTAAGCGCGATAAGATGGTACCCGAAGCAGTTGCAAAGTTGAAGGCAAATCGTCCTGTTAAGGCCCGCACTTAATGCGGGCTTTATTTTTTTGAAGATGTTGTGCTGACTGCGAAGTGAGCGTAACGAAGTGGATGCTTGAGCGAACCCCTGGGGGTTCTCATCCCTCCGGACGTCCCAAAGCGGGGTACAGCCCTGCGGGCTGACTGCGAAGTAACGCTACCGAAGCGGATGCTCCGACGAACCCCTTGAGGGGTTCTTATCCCTCCGGACGCAAAAAAAGCCTTCCCGAAGGAAGGCTTTGGACGTCCCAAGAGGGATTCGAACCCCCGACCGTGCGCTTAGAAGGCGCATGCTCTATCCAGCTGAGCTATTGGGACACAACCACTTAAAAGCAAGCAGAAATTATATTAGCATATAAGGAGAGATAATTCAACTTGTTTTTTCACTCTTGAGGCAGGGTATGCTATAATCATCAACTGAGACATTTGGAGAAGCGGAAGGAGGTGCCCTTATTCGAAATTCCAGTTCCCCCGCCAAAGAGAATATTGTGCTGTTCCCTAAGACTCTGGAATATTATCAGATTCAGCTGACGGTCATGCTGGAGGGTGAACGGTACGGCGAAGCCGCCGAACTGCTTCGGTTTCTGCTGCAATGCCAGGGTCAAGAGCAGCGGCATTATGAGGAATGGCAATCCCTGCTCGATTGGCTGGAGGCCGCTTTTCCCCAAGCTATGCAGACTTCCTATACAGACTCGCCGTCCGAACAGGATGATGAAGTGGGTGAAGCAGATATGGCCCGGCAATTAGCCGAATCCAAGCTCAGGGAAGATGCGGACTATGCGGGCAAGCTGCTGCGCAAAGTGATGAATGAGCCGCTGTCCGAAGGGACGCTGCTTGCCCTGGAGCAGCTTTCTTATTTTGAGGGAGAAGAGGTGGACTATGCCCTGACCGACTGGGTGCAGAACCCGGGGATTCACCCCATCCTTCAGTTTCGTACGCTGCAGACGCTTCGCCGGCGGGGCGTTCAGGGGGCCGTTGATTTGAAGCGGGGTCAGGAGAGCGTGGTTGTGGAGATCGACACGGTTCCTCTTAACAATGACGAATTTCCTGTGCAGACCGCGCAAGTGCTGGAGCGGGTTGCAGAGCATACGGAGACGCATGAGCCGACGCTGTATTATTTTGCCCGGGAACTATGGGCCGAGTTTATTATGGTGATTTACGGAACGGAATCCTATTATTCCATACTAACCGGAGATGAAGGGACGCTTGATCTTTGGGCAGGAGCACTGCACCAGACGGTGTCCGAGACACTGAACGGGACCCGCAACGAGGAAGAAACGCGGGCGATGTACGGCATTACGGAGGGCATGCGCTTCTCTTTTGAACAGGCCTACCGGATGCTCAACCGATTTGCGGGCAGGCCGGTTTGAGCGGGAAAGGCATCATGTAAACGCCTTAATCCCCCCTTGAAAAGTATGATAAAGTTTTATATAATATAATGGTTATTCTGTGCGTGAGATGTGAACCAATTTTGGAGGGGAAATTTAAACAATGAAAGCAACTTGGGAAAAAATAGAGAAGAACCTTGGCGTTCTTGATGTTGAAGTAGACGCGGATCGGGTAGCGAAAGCCCTCGACAAAGCCTTTAATAAAGTCGTTAAGAATGCCAACGTGCCGGGCTTCCGCAAAGGCAAAGTGCCGCGCCCGATTTTTGAATCGCGTTTCGGTGTTGAGAGCCTCTATCAGGACGCTATCGACATTCTGCTGCCTGAAGCCTACGGCGAAGCGGTTGAACAGACCGACATCTTCCCTGTAGACCGTCCGGAAGTGGACATCGAGCAATTCGCGAAAGGACAATCCTTCAAGTTCAAAGCCAAAGTTACGGTTAAGCCGGAAGTTACGCTTGGCCAATACAAAGGCGTTGAAGTTCCTGCCCAGAAGGCCGAAGTTAGCGATGAAGAGCTGGACGCTGAACTGAAGCGTCTGCAAGAGCGTCATGCCGAGCTGGTTGTGGTTGAAGAAGAACCGGCTGTTAACGGCGACATCGCCGTAATCGACTTCGAAGGATTTGTAGACGGTGAAGCCTTTGAAGGCGGCAAAGCTGAGCGCCACTCTCTGGAGCTGGGAAGCAACTCCTTCATCCCGGGCTTCGAAGAGCAAGTGGTTGGAATGGCAACAGGCGACTTCAAGGACGTTGAAGTAACGTTCCCTGAAACGTACCATGCCGAGAACCTCGCTGGCAAACCGGCCGTGTTCAAGGTTAAACTGCATGAAATCAAGCGCAAGCAGCTTCCGGAGCTGGACGACGAGTTCGCCAAGGACGTAAGCGAGTTTGAAACGCTGGCTGAATATAAGGAAGATCTGAAGAAGCAGCTGGAATCCCGCAAGGCTGAAGAGCTGAAAGGCGTGAAAGAGAACGCCGTTGTGGAAGCAGCCGCAGCGAACGCGGAGGTTGAAATCCCGCAGGCTATGATCGACAGCGAAGTGCAGAACATGGTCCGCGACTTCGACATGCGTCTTCGTCAGCAGGGCATGAACATGGACATGTTCCTCAGCTTCTCCGGCCAGACGCAGGACGATCTGCGCGAGCAGATGAAGAGCGACGCCGAGAAGCGCGTGCTCAACAACCTGGTTCTGGAAGTTATCGCGAAGAGCGAGAA
This sequence comes from Paenibacillus stellifer, assembly GCF_000758685.1. Taxonomy (NCBI): domain Bacteria; kingdom Bacillati; phylum Bacillota; class Bacilli; order Caryophanales; family Paenibacillaceae; genus Paenibacillus; species Paenibacillus stellifer. Next base: position 4,320,271 of record NZ_CP009286.1, on the reverse strand, counting down.
CATCGAAGTTTCCGATGAAGAATTCGAAGCGGAACTTGTGAAGATGGCTGAGAGCTACAGACGTTCCGCCGAAGAAATCCGGAACATCCTCGCGTCTAACGGATCGCTGGACAGCCTGAAGGAAGAAATCATGCTCCGCAAGACGATCGAGTTCCTGGTGGAGAACAGCAAGGAAGTTGAAGCGCCGGCTGAAGAAGCAAGCGCTGAGTAATGTCCCGTCTGGGACGCAGGCGACTGATTGAAATGCCCGAACGGGCTTCATAATTCTGCGAGATCAAGGCACGTACCTTCGGTTACGTGTCTTGTTTTTATTAAAGAAGCCGCCGCACTCCGGTGAAAAAATGACATTGCGCCATGAACGTGTTAAAATACTTTTGAAACGGCAAGACTAATTATATATAGAGAGAAATGAGGTTGGTGGCATGAATCTGGTACCAATGGTTGTGGAATCGACGAATCGAGGAGAACGCTCATACGACATCTACTCCCGGTTGCTCAAGGACCGCATCATATTCCTGAGCAATGCGATTGATGATGATGTTGCCAATCTGGTCATTGCCCAATTGCTCTTTCTGGCAGCCGAGGACCCTGAAAAGGACATCAACCTGTACATCAATTCACCCGGTGGTTCTGTAACAGCCGGCATGGGTATATATGATACGATGCAGTATATCAAGCCAGATGTTTCCACAATTTGCGTCGGCATGGCCGCAAGTATGGGGTCGTTGCTGCTCACGGCGGGAGCGCCGGGCAAGAGATATGCGCTGGCTAACAGCGAAGTGATGATTCACCAGCCGCTGGGCGGCGTTCAAGGTCAGGCATCGGATATTTGGATTCATGCAGACTGGATTTTGAAGACCAAGCAGAAGCTGAATCAAATCTATGTAGACCGCACAGGTCAGCCCCTTGAAAAAATCGAGCGCGACACGGACCGCGACAATTTCATGAGCGCGGAAGAAGCCAAAGCGTACGGCTTGATTGACGAGGTTCTGTATTCACCGATCAAATCCTAAGGGGTGGTTAAATGTTTAAATTTAATGATGAAAAAGGGCAGTTGAAATGCTCGTTCTGCGGGAAATCCCAGGAGCAGGTTCGCAAGCTCGTTGCGGGGCCTGGCGTTTATATATGCGATGAATGTATCGAGCTGTGCACGGAAATCGTGGAAGAGGAACTCGGTCATGAGGAAGAACTGGACCTGAAGGATATTCCGAAGCCAAAAGAGATCCGCGATATTCTCGACCAGTATGTAATCGGCCAGGAGCAGGCGAAGAAATCTCTGTCCGTAGCCGTATACAACCATTACAAGCGCATCAACAGCCAGAGCAAAATCGAGGACGTCGAGCTGACGAAGAGCAACATTTTGCTGCTCGGCCCGACCGGTTCCGGCAAGACGCTGCTGGCCCAGACGATGGCGAAGATCATCAATGTTCCGTTCGCAATTGCGGATGCGACTTCCCTTACCGAGGCCGGTTACGTAGGCGAAGACGTAGAGAACATTCTCTTGAAGCTTATTCAAGCTGCTGATTACGATGTGGAAAAAGCCGAGCGCGGCATCATCTATATCGATGAAATCGATAAAGTGGCCCGCAAATCCGAGAACCCGTCCATCACGCGCGACGTTTCGGGCGAAGGTGTTCAGCAGGCGCTGCTGAAAATTCTCGAAGGAACGGTCGCATCGGTTCCGCCGCAAGGCGGACGCAAGCATCCGCATCAGGAATTTATTCAAATCGATACTACCAACATCCTGTTCATCGTAGGCGGTGCCTTTGACGGACTGGAACAGTTGATCAAACGCCGCGTCGGCAAGAAGGTCATTGGCTTCAATGCTTCCGAGGGCGGACAGAAGGAACTGAAGGCGGGCGAATACCTGTCTATGGTGCTGCCGGAGGACCTGCTGAAATTCGGCCTGATTCCCGAATTCGTAGGCCGTCTCCCGGTCATCTCCACGCTGGAGCCGCTTGACGAGAAGACACTTGTCCGCATTCTGTCCGAGCCGAAGAACGCGCTCACGAAGCAGTACGCCAAGCTGCTGGAGATGGATAATGTGTCGCTGAAATTCGAACCGCAGGCACTCGAAGCGATTGCCAAGGAAGCGATCAAACGCAACACAGGCGCTCGCGGTCTGCGGGCTATCATCGAAAGCATTATGCTTGACGTGATGTACGAAGTGCCTTCCCGCGACGATATCAAGGATTGCGTCATCACGGAGAAGGTCGTTCAGGAGAAGGCTCTGCCCGAGCTGAACCTGAAGAAGGATAAGAAGCAGGAAGAAAGCGCGTAAGCCGCTTTTGCACAACAATAAGGCATATAAGCTGTACGTTTATAGGCCTGTATGTGACCTGACATTTCTCGGTAATCGTCTGGCGTTCTGGAGAACACCGGCAGACTTTTATCCTTGAGCAGTCTACTATCACTTGCCATTTCAGCCTCCACCTTCCTTCCGCCCCCCGTCACACGCGGGAGCGCAAGGAGGGTGGAGCTTTGGCGTTATGGGGGAGAAATCATGTTTCTTAGACATCAGACGCGCCCCGTCAATGTGGGCGGGATCACAATCGGGGGAAACAATGAGGTTGTCATCCAAAGCATGTGTACGACGAAGACGGCGGATGTGGAGGCGACAGTAGCCGAAATTCTGCGTCTGGAGGAAGCAGGCTGCCAGATTGTCCGTGTTACGGTCAACAACGAGGAAGCCGCCGCTGCTATTAAAGAAATCAAGAAGCGGATTCATATCCCGCTTGTGGCGGACATCCACTTCAATTACAAGCTGGCGCTGCTGGCGATCGAGAATGGCATCGATAAGGTCCGGATCAATCCGGGCAATATTGGCCGCCGTGAGAAGGTTGAGGCAGTCGTTAAAGCCTGTAAGGACAAGGGTATCCCGATCCGGATCGGCGTTAACGCCGGTTCTTTGGAATCCCATCTGCTGGAGAAATACGGATATCCTACACCTGACGCAATGGTCGAAAGCGCGCTGTACCATATTGGAATCCTTGAGGAGCTGGATTTCCACGATATTATCGTATCGCTGAAAGCCTCCGATGTGCCGATGGCGATTGAAGCGTACCGCAAAGCGGCCGAGGTCATTCCGTACCCGCTCCACTTGGGCATTACGGAATCCGGCACGCTGTTCGCCGGAACGGTCAAGAGCTCGGCCGGGATCGGCGCGCTGCTGTCCATGGGCATCGGCAATACGGTGCGGATCTCGCTGAGCGCCGACCCGGTGGAAGAAGTGAAGGTCGCCCGCGAATTGCTCAAGACCTTCGGTCTGATTTCGAATGCGGCGACTCTGATTTCCTGTCCGACCTGCGGACGGCTGGACATCGATCTGTTCTCCATCGCCAATGAAGTCGAGGAGTACATCTCCAAGATCAAGGTGCCGATCAAGGTATCGGTGCTGGGCTGCGCGGTTAACGGTCCTGGTGAAGCACGCGAAGCGGACATCGGCATCGCTGGAGCCAGAGGGGAAGGGCTTCTGTTCCGCTATGGCGAAATGATCCGCAAAGTACCGGAGTCCGAACTGCTCGCGGAGCTGAAGAAGGAGATCGATATCATCGTCACCCATTATGAAGCCACCGGCGAAATTCCGGGCCGGCAGGCGCATCATGACAAGGTAATGGGTGTGACGTCCGAAGCCAAATAATCAGGGCCATGATTGGCGCCGCTTTCCGTACAAGGGAAGCGGCGTTTGCCGTCTTAGGGCCGCTGCTGTCATAAATCCTCCCTTGGGGCGTTTAGGCCTTAGGGAAAAGGCTATACTACCAAGTAGCGGAACTAAGAATGGGAGGCTATAACTATGGAACTTAGTGTACTGCTGATGGTCGTGCAGCTGTTCTTCGCACTGGTTATTGGCGTTTACTTTTGGAATTTGCTGCGCGGACAGAAGACGAACAAGACGGCGGTGGAACGCGAGTCGCGCAAGGAGCTTGAGAAGCTGCGGAAAATGCGGGCGGTCTCGCTGACGAAACCGCTGGCCGAGAAGACACGTCCTGCCAGCATTAAGGATATCGTCGGCCAGAAGGATGGGCTCAAGGCGCTGAAGGCGGCGCTGTGCAGCGCCAACCCCCAGCATGTTATCGTATACGGTCCGCCGGGTGTCGGCAAGACGGCGGCCGCCCGCGTTGTGATGGAGGAAGCCAAGCGGAATCCCCTCTCGCCGTTCAAGGCGGATTCGAAGTTTACGGAAATCGACGCGACGACCGCCCGTTTTGACGAGCGGGGCATCGCCGATCCGCTGATCGGTTCGGTTCATGATCCGATCTACCAGGGAGCCGGTGCGATGGGAATCGCAGGAGTACCGCAGCCGAAGCCGGGAGCGGTGACCAAGGCGCATGGCGGCATTCTCTTCCTTGATGAAATCGGCGAATTGCATCCGATTCAGATGAACAAGCTGCTGAAAGTGCTGGAAGACCGGAAAGTTCATCTGGAGAGCGCATATTATAATTCGGAGGACGGGAATACGCCTGCCTATATTCACGATATTTTTCAAAACGGGCTGCCGGCGGATTTCCGCCTGGTCGGCGCAACGACCCGGTCGCCGCATGAAATTCCGCCGGCGCTGCGCTCCCGCTGCATGGAAATCTTCTTCCGGCCGCTGCTGCCGGATGAGATTTCGATAATTGCGCGGGACGCCGTGCAAAAAATCGGGCTGAAGGACAGCCCTGATGCCATTACCGTCGTGCAGCAATACGCGACGAACGGCCGCGAGGCGGTCAACATGATCCAGCTCGCCGCCGGTCTCGCGCTGACCGAAGGGCGCGAGAGTCTGTCCGCTGCCGATGTGGAGTGGGTCGCAAGCAGCAGCCAGCTGCAGCTGCGGACCGAGCGCCGTATTCCGACCGAGCCGCAGGTGGGGCTGGTGAACGGGCTCGCGGTATGCGGGCCGGGCATGGGCACGCTGCTGGAAATCGAGGTGACGGCAACTCCGGCACCCGGCGGAAACGGACGGCTGAACATAACGGGAGTCGTCGATGAGGAAGAGATCGGCGGCGGCTCGCGGACGATCCGTCGCAAGAGCATGGCGAAAGGCTCAGTGGAGAATGTGCTGACCGTTCTGCGCTCGATGAACCTCTCGCCGGACCGTTATGATTTGCACGTTAATTTTCCCGGAGGCACGCCAGTTGACGGCCCTTCCGCCGGAGTGGCCATGGCGGTAGCAATCGCCTCCGCGATCCGCGGTCTTCCGGTTGATAATACGATCGCAATGACCGGAGAAATCGGCATTCACGGCCGGGTGAAGCCGGTCGGCGGCGTTGTCGCCAAGGTGGAGGCCGCCCTGCAGGCGGGTGCGACGACTGTGCTTGTGCCGAAGGACAACTGGCAGTCACTGTTCGCCGATCTGGAGCCGATGCGTGTTATTCCGATCGAGACGGTGGAGGAAGCCTTCCGTCAAGTATTCGGCGCGCTGCTGGAGGATGTGCGGATGCCTGCTGTCTCCGGCGAGACCTTCACGCCCGCGCCTTCCCTTCTGAAGGCCGATGCTTCAAGCGAGAGCGCCAATCTGTAGAATATGATGTCCGCCGGCTGACAGAAAGCCGCCGGAAAACGGTCCGACCGGAGGCATAGAGCGAGCGTTCCGGTCGGCCGTTTCATGTTATATCCGCAGCGCAGTGAAGGCAATAGCGGTTCGCGGATGCACAGTGTGCGGTTCGTTGGTGTTTTGAAGCCGCTTTTGCTAAAATATATAAACAACAGATAGGTTACAGAGAGCGATTGGAGGTCAACAAGCGATGGTATCCAAACAGACAAAAGGTCGCCGCTTCCCCTTGCTGCCGCTCCGAGGTCTTCTTGTCTACCCCAGTATGGTCCTCCATCTGGATGTCGGACGCGAGAAGTCGGTAAAAGCGCTGGAAAAGGCGATGGTAGAAGATAATATGATCCTCCTCTGTTCTCAATCGGAAGTCAATATTGAAGAGCCTGGACAGGATGATATTTTTCGGGTCGGAACAGTCGCCAATGTCCGCCAGATGCTGAAGCTGCCGAACGGCACGATTCGCGTATTGGTGGAAGGCGTGGAACGGGCCGAGATTATTCACTACACGGACAATGAGGAGTACTTTGAAGTGATGGCAAGAGAGCTGCCAGAGCAGCCGGATGCCGATCACGAGAGCGACGCGCTTATGCGCACGGTGCTGAGCCAGTTCGAACATTATATTTCCTTATCCAAAAAAGTAACGCCGGAGACACTCGCCGCAGTCTCCGATATTGAAGAGCCCGGCCGGCTGGCCGACGTCATCACAAGCCATCTGTCCCTGAAGATCAAGGATAAGCAGGAGATTCTGGAGACGATTGATGTGCGCGAGCGTCTGGAGAGACTGCTGGATATTCTCGGCAACGAGCGCGAGGTTCTGGAGCTTGAGCGAAAGATCAACCAGCGGGTCAAGAAGCAGATGGAGAAGACGCAGAAGGAATACTATCTGCGCGAGCAGATGAAGGCGATTCAGAAGGAGCTGGGCGACAAGGAAGGCCGGGCCGGAGAGGCCGAGGAGCTGCGCGCCCAGGCGGAGGAGAAGGAGCTACCGGAGCGGGTTCGCGAGAAGATCGAGAAGGAAATCGACCGTCTCGAGAAGATGCCGGCCAGCTCGGCGGAAGGCGGCGTTATCCGCAATTATGTGGAATGGCTGCTCAGTCTTCCCTGGAGCGAGTGGACCGAAGATGATCTGGATATCTCCAAGGCGGAGCAAGTGCTTAACGAGGACCATTATGGTCTGGATAAGCCGAAAGAGCGCGTGCTGGAGTATCTTGCCGTCCAGAAGCTGGTCAAGAAGCTGAAAGGACCGATCCTGTGTCTGGTCGGACCGCCGGGGGTTGGCAAAACCTCGCTGGCGCGTTCCATCGCCCGTTCCCTGGGTCGCAAGTTCGTCCGCATCTCACTCGGCGGCGTGCGTGACGAAGCGGAAATCCGCGGTCATCGCCGCACCTACGTGGGCGCCATGCCGGGACGGATCATCCAGGGGATGAAGACCGCCGGCTCGGTTAACCCGGTGTTCCTGCTCGACGAGATCGACAAGATGGCATCGGACTTCCGGGGAGATCCTTCAGCTGCACTGCTGGAGGTACTGGACCCGGAGCAGAACAATACGTTCAGCGATCATTTCATCGAGGTTCCGTTCGACCTGTCGAATGTGATGTTCGTGACGACGGCCAATGCGGTTCATAATATTCCCCGCCCGCTGCTGGACCGGATGGAAATGCTCTATATTCCTGGCTATACGGAGCTGGAGAAGCTGCAGATCGCAAGCCGCTATCTGCTTCCGAAGCAGAAGAAGAATCACGGTCTTGAGGAAGGCCAGCTGGCTATTGGGGACGAAACGCTGCTGCGCGTGATCCGCGAATACACACGGGAATCGGGCGTCCGGAATCTGGAGCAGCAGGTGGCGGCGCTGTGCCGGAAGGCAGCCCGGCAGATCGTGTCCAGCGAGAAGGAGAGCGTCGAAATTCTCCCGGACGACATCAAGGATTATCTGGGAGCGTCGAAATTCCGGTACGGCATGGCCGAGCTGGAGGATCAGATCGGCACCGTGACAGGCCTTGCCTGGACCGAGGTCGGCGGCGACACGCTGATGATCGAAGTGACCGTCGTTCCCGGAAGCGGGAAGCTGACGCTGACCGGCCAGCTCGGCGATGTCATGAAGGAATCCGCGCAGGCTGCGTTCAGCTACACCCGCTCCAAGGCCGGGGAACTAGGCATTTCGCCGGATTTCTATGAGAAGAACGACATCCATATTCATATCCCGGAGGGCGCCATTCCGAAGGACGGACCTTCGGCCGGAATTACGATTGCTACCGCGCTGATCTCCGCGCTCACGAAGCGCGAGGTATCCAAGGATGTCGCAATGACGGGCGAAATTACGCTCCGTGGCCGTGTGCTGCCGATCGGCGGACTGAAGGAGAAGTCGCTGGCAGCCCATCGCGCCGGATACAAGAAGATTCTACTGCCGAAGGACAACGAGCGGGATCTGAGAGAGATTCCCCAAAGCGTCCGGAACGATGTGGAATTCATTCCAGTCTCCCACATGGATCAAGTCCTGCAGCATGCGCTTGTCGGCACAGCTCTGCAAGAGCTGCCCGAAGCGCATGTGGAGACCATGCATCACTAGACTTAATGAGACGAGGCTCCGTCCATTCTGCGGGCGGGGCCCGTTTTGCTGGAAGCTGAACCATTGATGAGGATTTATTATTCGTTCGTACAAGAAAGGAAGTCCTATGAAAGTTACCTCTGCCGAATTTGTGATCAGTGCCGTCGGGCCTGCTCAGTATCCGGAGGATGCTCTGCCGGAAATCGCCCTTGCCGGGCGCTCCAATGTGGGGAAGTCCTCCCTGATCAACCGGATGATCAACCGGAAGAATCTGGCCCGCACCAGCTCCACGCCGGGCAAAACGCAGCATATGAACTATTACCGCATTAATGAGCGCCTGTATTTCGTGGATTTTCCGGGCTACGGCTATGCGAAGGTGTCCAAAGTGCAGCGGGCGGCATGGGGCAAGATGGTCGAGAAGTACCTTGCCGAACGGGAGACACTGAAGCTGGTGCTGCTCGTTGTCGACCTGCGCCATCCGCCTACAAGCGACGATAAGATGATGTACGACTGGCTTAAGCATTACGGCATCCCGATGTGCGTCGTGGCCACCAAGGCGGACAAGATCCCCAAAACCCGCTGGCCGAAGCATATCAAAATCATGAAGGAGGCGCTCGGCGTGCAGCCTGGCGAGAACTTCATCCCCTATTCCTCCGAGATCGGACTTGGCCGTGAGGATTTGTGGAACCTCGTTGAGAGTATGACGGCAGTCGAGGAACCGGAGATCGGACCAGAGTCGGAGAATGGCGAGTAATCCAAAAATGCACAAGTCCAAATATGAACAAGTCCAAATATGAACAAGCCCAAATATGCACAAGTACAGGCGGCTGACCCCGAGGGGCGGCTGCTTTTTTTATAAAAAAAATAAAATACATAGAAGACGATCGCAAGACGCGCGAGGCGTTGATTCCTAAATACAGGGAAAGACTGGCTGAAATGACAGCTCTTTGTCGGCTTTCGTCTGGACAGATAATTCCGGATTGCGTTATATTAAGCGTAATATTTAAACTCCTACATGAACTAAGAAACGGGGGATGGAGATGCGAAAAATAGCCGTTGCCGGAATCGGATATGTCGGTCTGTCTAATGCCGTGCTGTTGGCCCAGCATCATGAGGTGACCGCGTATGACATCATGGAAGAGAAAGTGAAGCTCGTCAATGCCCGAAAATCGCCGATTATCGATCATGAGATTGAACACTATCTGGCGACCAAAAAATTGAACCTGACCGCCACAACCGATGCACAGGAAGCGTTCGGACAGGCGGAATATGTAATTATATCGACGCCGACCAACTATGATCCTGAACAGAATTATTTCAATACGAAACATGTTGAAGAAGTAATCGAGAGCGTGCTGTCCATCAACCAGGAAGCGGTCATGATTATCAAGTCGACTGTGCCTGTAGGATATACAAGGTCGGTCAAAGAAAAATATAAAATCGAAAATATACTATTCTCTCCCGAGTTCTTAAGGGAAGGTAAAGCTTTGTACGATAACCTGTATCCGTCCCGTATCGTACTTGGCGAGCGTTCGGAGCGGGCGGAGACATTTGCGGCACTGCTGGCCCAAGGGGCGCTGAAGGAGAATATCGATGTGCTGTACACCGATTCGACGGAAGCCGAGGCGATCAAGCTGTTCGCCAATACGTATTTGGCCATGCGGGTTGCATTCTTCAACGAGCTGGATTCCTATGCGGAAATCAGGGGGCTTGATGCGCAGCAAATTATCGAAGGTGTAGGGCTCGATCCCCGGATCGGCAATCATTATAACAATCCTTCTTTCGGCTACGGAGGCTACTGCCTGCCCAAGGACTCGAAGCAGCTATTGGCCAACTACCAGGATGTACCCAACAAGATTATGGCCGCCATTGTCGACGCGAACCAGACGCGCAAGGATCATATCGCCGATATGATTCTGAAGCGCAGCCCCCGGACGGTGGGGATTTACCGGCTGACCATGAAGATGGACTCCGATAATTTCCGCGAATCCGCCATTCAGGGCGTACTGAAGCGCATTACGGACGCCGGGGTTCAGGTCGTTATTTTTGAGCCGGCGATCGAGGAGGCGGAGTTTCTGGGGGCGAAAGTGGTCAATGACTTTGAACAATTTGTGAGCAAGAGCGATGTGATCGTGGCTAATCGGCTGTCCCCTGAAATGGAGAAGATCGATCCGGGCAAAATATATACCCGAGACCTGTACAGCAAGGATTAGGCTTTTTCAAGTGTAAAATGCGTACTGAACTACATTATAATTATTCTATTTCATATATAGTTCAAAAAGATGGCCGGGAAGACGGTTTATGTTGTGATATACTTAACAATGAAATTTTGATAAATGTGATTGTAATTAGCGGGTCCAATAAGGATTGTATATAATTTTGGGCTGCGTGAATGTTATAATACAGCTCAGATTAAGACAAGATTAGGATGGTGAACTTTCAGATGCACATCGTCGCAGTTGGCTTGAATTATCGAACAGCGCCTGTCGAAGTGAGGGAACAGTTCGCTTTTGCGGAGCAGGATCTGCCGACGGCGCTTCACCAGCTGATGCGAACGAAGAGCGTGCTGGAGGGAGTCATCGTCGCCACCTGCAACCGGACGGAGATTTATGTGGTCGTGGACCGGTTGAACATGTGCGGCTATTTTCTCCGTAACTATATGGAACAGTGGTTCGGTGTGAAGAGCGAGCAATTTACCCAGCATATGTATCAATATGAGGATGACCAGGCGATCCAGCATCTGTTCCGGGTGGCATGCGGGCTTGATTCCATGGTAATCGGCGAGACGCAGATTTTGGGACAGGTTCGCAGCGCGTTTCTGACCGCCCAGGGCGAAGGAGCGACGGGAGCCTGGTTCAACCGGCTGTTCAAGCAGGCGGTTACGGTCGGCAAGCGGGCGCACAGCGAGACGTCGATCGGCGAGAGCGCGGTATCCGTCAGCTATGCGGCCGTCGAGCTCGGCAAGCGGATTTTTGGAAGCTTCACGGGTAAAAAAGTGCTTATTCTCGGCGCGGGCAAAATGAGCGAGCTGACCGTCAAGCATCTGTACAGCAACGGTGCGGAGGAGGTAGTCGTCGCCAATCGGACGCTGGCACGGGCCAAGGAGCTGGCCGAGAAGTTCTCGGGCCGTCCGCTGTCCCTGGAGGAAGCTGCTGCGCGGCTTCGGGACTATGACATTGTCATCAGCTCGACGGGCGCAGAAGGCTACGTGCTGAGCTCGGAAGACATTGCGGAGAGCATGAAGAGCCGTCCGTCCCGTCCTTTGTTCATGATCGATATCGCGGTGCCCCGTGACATTGACCCTTCAGCTTCGGCACTCCCGAACGTATTTCTGTACGATATCGATGATCTGGAGGGAATCGTGGAGAGCAATATGGATATGCGGCGCAGTGAGGCTGTGAAGATCGAGGCTATGATCGCTGAAGAAGGCCAGCAGTTTCAGCAGTGGCTCAAGACACTGGGCGTTCAGCCTGTGATCCGGGCGCTGCAGGAGAAATCGAACTCGATTCACGAGGAGACCCTGGAGAGCCTGTTCAACAAGCTCCCTGAGCTGGACGAGCATCAGCGCAAGATTATCCGCCGCCTGACCAAGAGCATTGTGAACCAGATGATGCATGATCCGATCAACGTGATTAAGGAAATGTCCGGCGGCAAAGAAGGGACGGAAGCTCTTGGACTGTTCACCAAGATCTTTGCGCTGGAGGATCGCCTGGAGGCCGCTGGAGAAGGCGGCTCCGGACAAGCGAAAGAACGGAAATTCCCGGAGATCCAGCCGGAAGCCGGCGGTGCTATGAAGCCGGCTCCCTTTGCCCCGGCCGGCCTCTAGGAAGGATGTCGGCATGTGACAAGTGATCTTAACGGAATATACAACGCAGCTCTGCTGCTGTACGCCCTGAGCCTGCTGTTTTATTTCTCGGACTGCGTTAAGCGGAATCCGGAACGGAAGCGGCTGGGCACAGGGCTTCTTGTTATGACAGGCCTTCTGCAGAGTGCAGGACTCGGCATCCGCTTTTACGAGGTGAGAGGGCTGCCGGTCTTTACCCCCTATGACTTTCTGTTCGGTTTCTCCTACACGATTGTGCTCGTATCACTCGTCTTAAGCCTGATGAAGCGCTTTGAATTTACTGTACTGCTTCTTGGGACGGCTGGCTTTAGCGTCTTCCTGCTGAACCGGTTCTGGCTGACGGCGGAAGACCATAAGCTGCAGAGCTGGGAAGCGGTGCACGGCTGGCTGTCGCTTCATGTGATTTTGGCGAATCTGAGCTTTGCCGCGTTGACACTGGGGGCAGTGTTTGCTGTGATGTATTTGTTTTTACACGCCAGATTAAAGCACAAGAAGTGGAGCGACCCTGTCAGAAGATTGCCGAGCCTGGAAATTCTGGACCAGTATTCCTATACTTCGGTGCTGGCCGGCATGCCTCTTCTGGCCGGATCGCTGATTGTCGCAGGCATCTCCATTATTTCGGAAGGCCGTCTCAAGCTGTTTCTGGATTTGAAGGTGCTGTCCACGCTTATCGGGCTTGGGATTTACATAACCTATTATGTGATCAGGCGTTCCGGACGGTACTCCGGAATTGTGATTGCGCGCTGGGCGGTATCGGGCTACGGATTCATCATCCTGAATTTTTTGCTGAATTCATGGTCCCGGTTTCACCGCTGGGGAGGGGAGTAGCTGTTGGAGACGATATATTTGCCGGTCATGCTGGATGTTCGGGGTCGAAAATGCGTGGTGATCGGCGGCGGCAAGGTGGCGGAGCGTAAAACGCTGGGTCTTCTGGAAGCTGGAGCCGATGTTGCGGTAATCAGTCCGGCGCTGACTCCAGTGCTGAGCGAACTGGCCGGGCGCTCTTCACTCTTGTGGTTGAACCGCCATTATGCTCCTGGGGATACCCGAGGGGCTTTTCTTGTATATGCGGCGACCGGCGACCGTGAAGTCAACGAAGCCGTCGCCCGGGAGGCGGATGCTCTCGGCATACCCGTCAACGTAGGAAGCCACGGCGAGGCGGGCAGCTTCATTACGCCCGGCGTATTCCGCAGAGGACGGCTGACCGTGGCGGTGTCGACCTCTGGCTCGGGGCCCGGCGTTGCGGCCCGGATCACAAAGCTGCTGGACGATACGATCGGCGGGGAGTACGAGCAGTATCTGGATTTTTTGTACGAGATGCGCAGGGAAATCAAACGCCGGGAGACATCGCCGGAGATTCGAAAAGCCCTGCTTAAGAAGCTGGGCACGCTTGAGGTGCTGGACGAAATCCGGGCCGGAACGTTTATGGAATGGGGTCCGGAGCGGATAGCATCCTGGATCGCCCAAAATCGGGAGGAATAAGGCATGCGAACGATAATGGTAGGCAGCAGACAGAGCGCGCTTGCGCTGACACAGACGGGACAGGTGATCGCGGATTTGGAGCGGCTCTGCGCCGAGCACGGCTTTGCTTTTAAATTTGAGGTGAAAAAAATCGTCACGAAAGGCGACCGCATTCTCGACGTTACGCTCTCCAAAGTCGGCGGCAAGGGACTGTTCGTCAAGGAGATTGAACAGGCGATGCTGGATGGGGAGATCGACATGGCTGTGCACAGCATGAAGGATATGCCGTCCGAACTGCCCGATGGGTTAATCAATGGGGCGGTGCCTCGGCGGATTGATCCCCGCGACTGCCTGATTACACGCGGCGGCCAGAGACTGGCCGGGCTGCCCCAGGGAGCCAAGGTCGGAACGAGCAGTCTGCGGCGGTCCAGCCAGCTGGCGGCGCTGCGCCCCGATCTGGACATCCAGCCGGTCCGGGGCAACATCGATTCCCGGCTGAAGAAGCTGGAGAGCGGCGAGTATGACGCCATTCTGCTTGCAGCCGCCGGACTGACGCGAATGGGCTGGCAGGACCGCGTGACAGAGTACCTGCCTCCGCAGGACTGTCTGCCTGCCGTGGGCCAAGGTGCTCTCGGCATCGAATGCAGAGAAGAAGATTCCGAATTGCGGAAGCTCCTGTTATTATATAATGATGAAGATACCGCCCTTACCGTCGCTGCGGAGCGCCGTTTCCTTAGTGTGCTGAACGGTGGCTGCCAGGTGCCGATCGGCGCTTTTGCCACCCTTGCAGCTGAGGGAATTGCCAGCGGCGCTGGTGAGGGAGAACGGAGCCTGACGCTTACCGGAATGGTGGGTACGCCGGATGGAGCTCGAATTTTGAAAGAGACTCGCACCGGGACCGATCCGGTCACGCTCGGGGAACAGGTGGCGGAGGCGCTGATCGCCAAAGGAGCGGAGAGCATTCTGTCACAGCTAAGGGGATGAGGAGATGAAGGGGAAGGTCTATCTGGTGGGAGCAGGTCCCGGAGACGCCAGGCTGATTACGATTAAAGGAATGGATTGCATCAAGAAAGCGGATGTGCTGGTCTATGACCGGCTTGCGAGTCCGCGGCTCCTGAAATGGATGCCTGCCGGCGGGGAGAAAATATATGTCGGCAAGCTGCCCGACCGGCACACGATGAAGCAGGAGGAAATCAACCAGCTGCTCGTCGATCTGGCCTTGCAGGGCAAGACGGTTGTCCGGCTGAAGGGCGGCGACCCGACGATATTTGGCCGGGTGGGCGAGGAGGCCGAGCTTCTTCGGCGCAATGGCATTCCGTATGAGATCGTGCCGGGCATCACCTCGGCGATCAGCGTACCGGCATATGCCGGCATCCCTGTCACTCATCGTGACTATGCTTCCTCACTCTCTATCATTACCGGGCATGAGAGCCCGGACAAGCTCGACCGCTCGATTCACTGGGATAAGGTGACGAACGCGACGGGTACGCTCGTCTTCCTGATGGGCGTCGCGAAGATCGGCTATATTCGCGATAATCTGATCCGGCACGGCCGTCCGCCGGAAACGCCGGTAGCGCTGATCCGCTGGGGAACCCGGGCGGAGCAGGAGACGCTCACCGGCACGCTCGCCGACATCGAGGAGAGGGTGCTGGCGGCGGACCTTCAGCCGCCGGCGGTCATCGTTGTCGGCGAGGTCGTCCGGCAGCGGGAGGAATTGAAATGGGCCGAGCAGCTTCCGCTGTTCGGCCGGCGGATCGTCGTCACCCGCGCCCGCAGCCAGGCGAGCGAGCTGGTGGAGAGAATCGAGGATCTTGGGGGCGAACCCTATGAGTTCCCCGTTATCGAGACGGTAATGCCGCAGGATGCCGGGAAACGGGAAGCCATTGCTTCGGCGCTGTCCCGTCTGCCGGAATATGACTGGGTGTTCTTCACCAGTCCCAACGGCGTCGATTTCTTCTTCCGCCATCTGACGGAGCGGAGAGTAGACATCCGCGGCCTTCACGGCGCCCGCCTTGCGGCCGTAGGCCCGGCAACGGCGGAGGCGCTGGCGCAGCGCGGCCTGATCGCCGAAGAGCTGCCGGCGCGCTTCCGGGCGGAAGGCCTGATCGAGGCCTTCCAAGGCGAGCTGAAGCCGGGCCAGAAGGTTCTGCTTCCGCGCGGTGATCTCGCGCGGGACTGGCTGCCCGTGAAGCTGACTGAAATCGGGCTCGAGGTGACGGTGATCGACACTTACGAGACCGTTGTGACTGGCGAGGACGATGACGAGCTGCTGAAGCTGCTGGAGGAAGGGCGGATTCATGCCGTTACCTTCACTAGCTCTTCGACCGTGCGGAACTTCCTGGATATACTGAAGCGGATGGGGACCCCAGACCCGCTGCCGCTGCTTGAGCCGGTCAAGATCGCCTGCATCGGTCCGCAGACGGAGAAGACCGCCGCAGAGGCTGGACTTAAGCCGGGACTGTTGGCTGAAGAAGCGACGATCGATTCGCTTGTGGACGCGCTGTGCCGGTGGAATGAAGACTTGCGGAAGCTGTAACCTCTCAAGGGCCTTGGTGAACAGAATGAGCAAAATGATTGAACAGAATGGTTAGAGCAGATAAACGAATATGGAACGGATATGCTGCGGAACCGGGGCCGGATGGCGCCGGTTTTTTGCGATGCCTGAAAATGGTCGCATTAATTGCATCGGAAGAAACAGGTTGGATCTATGTTCCCCTGGCCAGTGTATTTTTGCGGAGTCGCATGATATAATAAGAACAAATGTTCTGATTTGGAGGGGCGGAAGATGCCGAAAACCTACGAGCAAGTGACGACTAAGACGGGTATGACGCGTGTGAAAGAGGAACGGATGCCTTTCGGCTGGTCAATCAATTCGTACCGGGGATGTGCGCATGCCTGCAGCTACTGTTTTGCCCGGGGTTTTCAGGGCTTCCTTGACCGAAAGGGTGACGACGATTTCCAGAATCACATCCTGCTCAAGACGAATGCGGCGGAGGCGCTTGAGGAACAACTGGCGCGTCTTGCCAAGCGGTTCAAGCATGATCTTGCGGCCATGCGGGAGGAGGTTGGCGAGGTTATGATCGGAACGGTGACGGACCCTTACCAGCCGGTGGAGAGCAAGGCTCTGCTCACCCGGCAATGCCTGAAGGTGCTGGCAAGGTACGAAATCCGGACTTCGGTGACGACACGCTCCCCGCTGATTCTAAGGGATCTGGAGCTGCTGAAGCGAATGCCGTCGCTGTCGGTTAATATCAGTCTGAACACCTTGAATGATGGAATTGCGCGGCGATTGGAGCCTGCTGCCCCTCTTCCGTCCAAGAGGGTGAAGCTGCTGCATCGTCTTGCGGAGGATGGCATTGCGACGAATGTGTTCATTGCGCCAATTCTTCCTCTGCTCACGGATAGCGAGGATGAATTGGAGGAGCTCTTCCATACCGCAGTAGAGGCAGGGGCCGGTTCCGTCATGACGTCGCTGCTGCGTCTGTCGCCGGAGGTCAAAAACTGGTATTTCCGCACGCTAAAGGAGGAATATCCCGATCTGCTTATGCCGTACCTCCGGCTGTACGCAGGAGGCGGTTATGCGGATGACGAATACCGCGGGAGAATGTCGCGGCTGCTGGACAGTCTGCATCGCAGGTATGGCCCGGAGCTTCGGAAGAACCGCGAACGCCCGGCCTGCCGGAGTCTGCCTGCGGAAAGCTCTATGGAACGGGAGCAAGCCATGCGTCAGGAAGCACATACGGACAGAGGTGTGGCAGAACCGGCAGATGAGCCGCCGCTGGAGCAGCTGTCGTTCTCCTTCTAGAAGCGGAAGTCGGTATGTTGGATCGGCGGCACGGCGGCGGAAGCAGGGAAGTCGGTATTGGATCGGCGGCATGGCTGGCGGAAGCAGGGAAGCGGATGTCGGATCAGCGGTATGGCTGGCGGGCACGAAGATGCGTTTACCTTCGGATCGGAGTAAAATGAAGGACATAACGTTGCCACTTATTTCACATCCTAATCGGGAAAAGAGGGAATGAATTTGGAGAAACGCGTATTGGGCAAAACGGGGCTTGAAGTATCGGCGCTGGGTCTGGGATGTATGGGAATGTCCGAGTTCTACGGCGGGCGGGATGACGAGGAATCCATCAGGACCATTCACCACGCGCTTGATTTAGGTGTGGCTCTTCTCGATACGGCGGATATGTACGGTGTGGGCCGTAACGAGGAGTTGGTCGGACGGGCGATCAAGGGACGGCGGGACAGCGTCGTTCTGGCGACCAAGTTCGGCAATGTCCGTTCCGCCGACGGCGCGATGCTTGGCGTCAACGGCCGCCCCGAGTATGTGAAGCAGGCCTGCGACGCCAGCCTGAAACGGCTGGGGGTCGATTATATTGACCTCTATTACCAGCACCGGGTCGATCCGGGTACGCCGATCGAGGAGACGGTTGGAGCTATGGCCGATCTGGTACAGGCCGGCAAGGTCCGGTATCTCGGTCTGTCCGAGGCTTCCGTGAAGACCATCGCCCGGGCGCAGTCCGTTCATCCGATCACCGCGCTCCAGACGGAATACTCGCTGTGGAGCCGGGATGTGGAGGATGGAATTTTGCCGTTCTGCCGCGAATCGGGCATCGGGTTCGTGGCGTACAGCCCGCTCGGCCGGGGCTTCCTGAGCGGCCAGATCCAATCGTTCGACGATTTGGAGGAGAGCGATTACCGCCGGTTCTCACCGAGATTCCAGGGCGAGAATTTCAAGAAGAATCTGGACCTTGTGGACCGGATTCGCGAAATCGCGCGGGACAAAGGCTGCAGTTCCTCACAGCTGGCGCTTGCCTGGCTGCTCAGCGCCGGCGACGATATTGTGCCCATCCCCGGCACCAAGCGCAGAT
This sequence comes from Paenibacillus stellifer, assembly GCF_000758685.1. Lineage (NCBI taxonomy): Bacteria > Bacillati > Bacillota > Bacilli > Caryophanales > Paenibacillaceae > Paenibacillus > Paenibacillus stellifer. Next base: position 4,302,023 of record NZ_CP009286.1, on the reverse strand, counting down.
CGTATCTGGAGGAGAACATTGAAGCGGCCGGAATCAGCCTGACCTCCGAAGAGCTGAGACTGATCGATGAAGCTGCGCCGAAGGGAGCGGCAGCGGGTTTCCGCTATCCCGAAGCCTCTATGAAATGGCTGAATAGCTGAAGACCCGTTCATAAAATAGTCTGAAATTCACCGGAATCACTGTGATATACTTAACAATGACCTTGCCAATAATATGCATGTTAACGGTGAATGGACAACCTGCATGATTACTTGGGTGTCCGGGCGCGTAAGTCATGCATGCCTAATGTCGTCCGGACGCGTGATTCATAGTCATATGGGCGCCTAATGGTGTCCTGGCGCCAAAGCTGTACGCGCCTAACCCTGAGCCGTCTGCCGCCAGAAGGAAGCGTCTTACGCTGCCTTGGCAGGGCAGATGGCCGGGGTTTCTTGCTGTTTATGGGAACATGGGAACGAATGAACGAAGCTGAAGCTGAAGCGACTATAGGAGGAACCTTTCATGAGCTTTCCAATCGTGCGTCACCGCCGTCTGCGCTCTTCCGCCGCGATTCGCGGCATGGTGCGTGAGACGGTACTGAACCCGCTGGACTTGATCCAGCCGATCTTTGTAACCTTTGGAGCCGGCGTGAAGCGGGAAATCGCTTCGATGCCTGGCGTTTACCATTTCTCGCTTGATACGCTGAAGGAGGAAGTGGACGAGATCGTCTCGCTCGGCATTCCCGCCGTGCTGCTGTTCGGCATCCCCGAGACGAAGGATGCCATTGGCTCCTCCGGCTTTGACGAGAACGGAATTGTACAGGAGGCGACCCGCCTTATCAAGCAGTGGCATCCCGAACTGCTCGTTGTCGCCGACACCTGCCTGTGCGAATTCACGGACCACGGCCACTGCGGTATGGTGCACACCCATACGGTGGACGGGGTCTTGCATGGCGATGTGATCAACGACGCCAGTCTGGAGCTGCTGACGCAGACCGCGGTCTCGCAGGCCAAGGCCGGAGCGGACATTATCGCACCGTCGAATATGATGGACGGCTTCGTCCAGGCCATTCGCGCCGGGCTGGACGAAGCGGGCTTTGAGCATGTGCCGATTATGTCCTATTCGGTCAAATACGCTTCCGCCTTCTACGGACCTTTCCGGGAAGCAGCGGATTCCGCGCCTCAGTTCGGAGACCGGAAGACGTATCAGATGGACCCCGCCAACGTCCGTGAAGCGATCCGCGAGGCGGAGAGCGATGTGCTGGAGGGCGCCGACATGCTGATGGTGAAGCCGGCTCTGGCTTACATGGACGTCATCCGGGTCATTCGCGACCAGTTCGACCTTCCGCTTGTCGCTTATAATGTCAGCGGCGAATACTCCATGGTGAAGGCAGCCGCACAGCAGGGCTGGATCAATGAGAAAGCCATCGTTCTCGAGCTCCTGACGGGGCTGAAACGGGCCGGCGCCGATACGATCATCACCTATCACGCCAAGGATGCGGTCCGCTGGCTGCGTGAATAGAAGCCCGGCGCTGAAGAGGATACGGAATATTGCGGACATAACGGTCCGGTTAAGACAAGGAGGAGGGAAGGGATGGATATGGAAACAACTTCACGCAGAGAAGAAGCTTCCCGGGCAGCGTTCGAAGAGGCGAAACGCTATATCCCCGGTGGAGTGAACAGCCCGGTCCGGGCGTTCAAATCGGTTGGACTCACTCCGGTATATGTGGAGCGGGGTGAAGGCTCCCGGATCTATGATATCGACGGCAACAGCTTTATCGATTACGTCCTGTCCTGGGGACCGCTGATTATGGGCCATGCCCATCCGGAGGTCGTGCAGGCGCTGCAGGAGACGGCAGCCAAGGGCACAAGCTTCGGCGCGCCGACGCTGCTGGAGACGGAAATGGCCAAAACGGTGGTCGAACGGGTCCATTCCGTCGATATCGTCCGGATGGTCAACTCCGGCACGGAAGCGACGATGAGCGCCATACGTCTGGCCCGGGGATACACGAGCAGAAGCAAAATCCTGAAGTTCGAGGGCTCCTATCACGGACACGGCGACAGCTTGCTTATCAAGGCCGGCTCCGGTGTCGCCACACTCGGCCTGCCGGACAGTCCTGGCGTGCCAGAGGGCATTGCGTCCAATACGATCGCCGTTCCGTATAACGACCTGGAATCGGTCAAGCTGGCCTTTGAACGGTTCGGAGAAGATATTGCAGCCGTTATCGTTGAACCGATCGCCGGCAACATGGGCGTCGTTCCGCCTCTTCCCGGATTCCTGGAAGGGCTGCGGAATCTGACGCTGAATTACGGGGCGCTGCTGATCTTCGACGAGGTCATGACGGGATTCCGCGTGAACCGCGGCTGCGCTCAAGGGTTGTTCGGCATCACGCCGGATTTGACCTGCTTCGGCAAGGTGATCGGCGGCGGTCTTCCGGTCGGCGCTTACGGCGGCCGCCGGGAGATCGTGGAGAGAATCGCACCTTCCGGTCCGATCTACCAGGCCGGTACGCTGAGCGGCAACCCGCTCGCAATGGCTGCCGGTCTCACGACCTTGAAGCTGCTGACGCCGGCGGTCTATGACCGGCTGGAAGCTCTCGGCGCCCGCCTTGAAGCCGGATTGAATGCCAATGCCCAAGAAGCCGGTATTCCGCTGACCGTGAACCGCGTCGGTTCGATGGTGTGCCCGTTCTTCTCGGAGGGGCCGGTCACGAATTACGATACGGCGAAGAGCAGCGATGTTGCCCGGTTCCGCACCTACTTCGGCAAAATGCTGGAGCGTGGCATCAGCCTCCCGCCTTCGCAGTTTGAGGGCATGTTCCTTTCGGCGGCGCACAGCGAACAGGATATCGACGATACCCTGGAAGCCCATCGCGCCGTCTTGAAGTCGCTGTGAAGCCGGAGAATCAGGCGAAGCGGCCGGGTTGGGTCCGCCGGGGCGAGTGGCTGGAGACAATGCCCGGCAGGAGCATTCTTACGGCGGAGGACCGGATGGCTGCTGCTTGTCGGTGGCTAGGCGAAACGGTCGGGATGCCAGACAAGCTGCTTGCACGGCTCTTACGGGAGAACGGAATCCAGCTCAAGGGCGACCGGATGCGCCTGGCACTCTTTCCGTCCAGGGAGCCTGGAATCGAGCCGCTCTGGCATGAGCTTGAGGTCTTGTTCGAGGACGACTTCTGTCTTGTTGTCCATAAGCCCAGCGGCATGGCTGTGCATCCGGACGGCAGCGGCGGCAGCGCAGTGACGCTGGATCATGCGGTGGCTGCGCATTACTCCTACACCGGACAGAGCTGCGCCGTCCGGCATATTCACCGGCTCGACAAGGAGACGACCGGACCGGTGCTGTATGCGAAGAATGAACTGGCCCAGCTCGTGCTGGATGAGGCCATGCGCAGGAAAGACATTTCCCGAAGATACGCCGCCATTGTGAAAGGGGTAGTGCCCAAGACTCTTCGGGTAATCGACCTGCCGATCGGACGCGACCGCCATCACGCTTCGCGCCGCCGGATTTCGCCCGGCGGACAGTCTGCGGTGACCCGTATCGTCTGGCAGGAGGCCTGGCGGGAAGCGACGCTTCTTCGGCTGGAGCTTGAGACGGGACGCACGCATCAAATTCGGGTGCATCTCAGCCACATGGGGCATCCCCTGTACGGCGACGAATTGTATGGAGGTCCGCAGGGGCCGGAGCTTTCGGGCGGACACAGGCTGAACCGGCAGGCGCTGCACGGAGAATCCCTGGCGTTCTCCCATCCCTGGACCGGCGAGGCCATAGAAGCGGCCGACCCCTGGCCGGAGGATATGCTGCAGCTGCGTGCTAGGCTGGAGGCCAGTCGGTAAGTGCATACTTCAGCTTAATAACGAAAAGGATCAAAAGCGTACCGGACTTGCTCGCCGGGGCTTTTGATCCTTTTTTAAATACAAGAATTTATAAGCTGCACGCTTATCATTAATGTTCTATTTCTTGGTAAACGCTCGGCGCCTTAAGGACGCCATAAGGAATGTTTCCTCATCTGATATGAAATGTTAAGCTATGCGCTTAAGCCGTTCTTCCGTTGCCTCGCTGAGCGGCGCTTGTTAAGCCAGACGAATCTCCAGCAGCTCGTACTCGATCAGGCCGGCCGGGGCGTCTACCTTGATGGTGCTTCCCGCCGATTTGCCAAGCAGTTCTTTGCCTAGCGGGCTTTCGTACGAGATTTTGTTGCCAGCGACATCGGCCTCGGCTGGACTGACAATGCGGTACTCCACCCGTTCGGAGAACTCGATATCGTTCAGCACGACGATGGAGCCGACGTTCACCGTAGTTGCATCCAGACTGTCCGCATTGACGACGCGGGCGTACTTCAGCATGTTCTCAAGCTGCTTGATCCGGGTCTCCATGAATGCCTGATCATCTTTGGCCGAGTGATATTCGCTGTTCTCCTTCAGGTCTCCATAGCTGATTGCTACCTTGAGACGTTCGGCCAGCTCTTTGCGTTTAACGGTTTTGAGATCCTTCAGTTCCTCTTCCAGCTGGGCGTAGCCCTCCGGCGTCAGAATGATTTCATCTTCCTTATTGGCCATTTTGATCACAACTCCAATTTTTCTGGGCTATTTTAATTCTATTGTACCCCAAATGGAGCTGCCATTGATAGTCACTGTGAAAATCGGGATGACCGGATGATCGGGAGAAGATCCGAAAGAGCTTTTCGCGAACGTCTGTCATGCGTCCATTCCCTGAGCATATACATAGGGAGAGTAACATTTTGGGCTTGCGCTCCGGGCCTGTCCCGGAGTCAGATTATGCCAAGGAGGAGGACGTTTCCCGTGTTTGACCAGTCCCACGGCCTGCGGTTTGACATTTATGAACGAATTCATCTGCCTCAAGACCTTCCGGGAATTGCCGAACTGGAAGAAATTGAGCTGCTGCCCGATATTCAGGTCACCCAGCGCGAGGACCGCGCGGAGCTGCACGGACAACTGGTGCTGACAGGCCTTTACCGGAGCGAAGACGACATTACCCAGCAATTGGAGCATTCCATTCCCGTTGAAATTACGGTGCCGCTGACCCGTGTCAGTTCGCTCGATGAAATCGGGGTTGAGATTGAGAATTTTGATATCGATCTGCTGACGATGCGGAGCCTTAATGTTACAGGCGTATTGTCGCTGCGCGGAATCGACGGAGGTGGGAACGTTCCCGCCTGGCAGCGAGAGGAATACACCGTTGTCTATTCTCCTGAAGAAGACGAGGCCCGCGAAGAGGAAGAGAGGGTCCAGGACAATCCGGGAGACGATAGCGGCAAGCTGTACGAGAATTCCGTGTGGACCTTCGGCGAAGGCGCAACAGAAGAGGAAGATCAGGAGGATCATTCGTTCCCTGGAATAAGCGCGATTCCGGATAATGATCAGGGTGAAACAGTTTTGACGTTGAGCGGTGATTGGAACGAGGGGACAGGCGAAGCAGAGAGCTTCTCTGTAAATGAAGTTGCGCAGGAAGTGGCGAAGCTATCCGGAACACCCGGATATCCAGCTGCGGAGAGTGTGAAACGCCTGGGCCAAACGGCTGCAGACAGCGAATGGGAACGCTTAAAGGATGCGGATAAGACGGAGAGCGCGGCTGACGAGTCTGCTGAAGAAGCGGATAACAAGGAAACCTTGGCCTTTATTGAGGATGAGACTTCTGTCCCGACAGTCGATCCGGAAGAAGAATCGGCTGTACATACAGCCATAATCCCGCCGGAGCAGCCTGTGCTGTCGGAGGAGAAACCGAACCTGAAGATTGCTCTGGGCAGCAAAAAAGAGGGCTTGGACAAGGAAAGCGAGCCGTTGACCTTCTCCTCTCTGCTCTCATCCGGACGCAATCAGGGTGAGGCGGAGGAGACGCCGGAAGAGAAGACGGCGGCCCGCGTTCCGGCTGCCGATGATGAGAAATCGGATGAACGCGAATGGAAGAGCCGCTTTGTGCGGGGCCAGGAGTCGGAGGCCTTCCGGAAGGTGCGGCTATGCATCGTCCAGCGGGAGGAGACGCTCGATTCCATCGCCGAGAAGTATCAGCTGAGCGCCAGAGAACTTGTGCTGTACAACCGGCTGCCCGGCCAGACAGTGGAAGAGGGCCAGGTCCTGTATATTCCATAACCATGAGCGCAGTGGAGCTCCTATTCATGTCCCGGTCCAACAAGGCCGGGATTTTGCTGTCTGAAGCCAAAAAAAAGGCTTGCGACGAGTTGCGGGAATTAAGAATTATTTGTATTATATATTGTAATACAAATAATACTGAACCTCCGGAGGGAACCCCATGATCCTTACCCTGGATTTCAAGAGCGATACCCCGATCTATGTCCAGCTGAGAAATGCCATAGTCGTTGCGATTGGTAAAGGAGAGCTGCAGGATGGAGAGAGACTTCCGACCATCAGGCAGCTGGCACAGGAGCTCGGCGTGAATGTGATGACCGTCAATAAGGCCTATGCCATCCTGAAGAATGAAGGCTTTCTGTCCATCGACCGCAGGCATGGCGCGGCTGTCACAAGGCCGGATGGAGGCGACGCGGTGTACAAGGAGAAGCTGGAACGCGAGCTGACCCTGGTTATCAGTGAAGCTGCGCTGAAGGGGATCGGCCGTCAGGAGTTCCAAAGCCTGTGCAGCGGAATATTCGCGGCTCTTGCTGCTGGCCCTCAGACGCTGACGGAATAGAAAGGGGATTGTCAAAGTGAGCCTGGTCGTTCTGTTCATATTGATTGCCCTGTTTATCCTTGTGGTCACTCAGCTAATCTATGGCGTCAGAACGCAAGTATCTGGCGGCGTAATCGTCCTAGGCATCGGCTTTCCGAAGGATGCAGCGGATTCGGAGGAAGTACAGATGCTGAGAACCCGTCTTCGCCGCCGCAGCCTGGCGCTGATTGCGGCAGGCGTGCTGCTTCTGCTGCCGATGTTTGCGCTCAGGGACCTGTTCTCACTGGTCTTCGTGTATTGGTGGGTTTGGCTTGTTGTCTTCCTTACCGCCGGCTACAAACTATTCGCCGCCAGTCACCGCTCGGCTTCGCAGATCAAGCAGGCCAAAGGCTGGAGCCTTGGCGAGCGGCGCGTCGTACGGGTCGATACTACGCTGATTCTGCTGAAGCACCGGATGACCGTATCGCCGGGCTGGTTCGCCGTTCCCCTGCTGGTATCCCTGGCGGCCATCTGTTACGCTGTGCGCGATTCGCAGGATATGGGGGCATATCTGGCCATCCAGGCCGCGGGTATGACGCTGCTGTTGTTTCTGGTGTCCCTGGCGATTCGCCGGGTGCGCACCCGGGCTTACAGTGCGGACAGCGTCATCAACGCTGCACTGAACCGGGCCCAGCGCCGGACCTGGTCCTTCCTCTTTCTCGGGCTTGCACTGCTGGACGCCATCTTCGCTGCCTTTGCTGTATGGACCGGACTGCAGGAAGCTGCATATCTGGACACCGTCTGGTATATCGTATTGGGTATCCAGATTGCCGTACCCTTCGCTGCCGCCGCGTATACGGATCGTCAGGCGAAGAAGCGGCAGCTCGAGCTGGAGAAGTCGGCGGAGCAGCCGTTCATGACCGATGATGACGAGTACTGGATTAATGGGCTATGGTATTACAATCCGAACGACCGCAGCATGATGGTTCCGAAGCGGGGCGGGTTCGGTCTGACGCTCAACATGGCGTCCCGGGGAGGGAGGCTGTTCATGGGAATCACCGCTGCGTTCGTGGTCTTGCTGATAGCGGGGATATCGATTTTCGCCGTCCGGGAAGACTGGATGAAACCTGCCATGAGTATAAATGCCAATGGAGAGGTGAGAGTAGAGAGTCCGAGTTACGGCTACTCTTTTTCGCTGGACCAGGTTCAGGATCTTGCTCTAACGGACACCCTCCCTTCGGGCAGCCGGGTCAATGGGGTAGCCACCGATACGTACGCCCGCGGTCATTTCAAGCTGAAGGAGTGGGGCGCGGCACGATTGTATGTGTATACGAATTCTCCGCCCTATATCGTCATCCATCTGCCGGATCAGACGGTCGTATTCAATTACCGGGACAAGGAAGCCACACTCCGCTTGTTTGGGGAACTGAAGGAAATGACAGAGCCAACGGGAAAATAGGCTCTTCTTGGTTGACTCGGACGTAAGCAAACGGTATGATGTAAGGTAATAAACCGAAAGTACGCAAAGACTGGGAACGGGAAGAGTAGGCGGTCAGCCCTTTCAGAGAGCGGGGAGCAGCAGCTGTGAGCCTCCGCAGGATAATGACAGCCGAAGTCGCCCTGGAGTCGCGCGTTTGAGCCGGAGAATTCCGTGAGGAAGCCGGTTAGAACCCGCCGGCCGCAGACCGTTACTTCTGCATGAAGTGTCGCATGTTCAAGAGGACTGCTTGCATTCCTTGATTTGTATTGCATGCGAAACAAAGGTGGTACCGCGAAAGAATGGCCTTTCGTCCTTTGAGGACGAAGGGTCTTTTTGTTTTTCCAGGGGCTGCCAGCCTTGCAGGAATCAAGTTTCAAACTTACGGAGGGAATCAATCATGACAGAACAATCTTTGACTTCGGCGCAGCCGGAGATTAAGCAGTCGGGCGAGACGACAGGCGGCACTGCGGGCGGCGGTATGCCGACAACCTACGATCCGAAAGCCGCCGAACAGAAATGGTACCCGTATTGGATGGAAGAGGGCTTCTTCCGCGCCGGACAGCGTCCGGATGCGAAGCCGTATACCATTGTGATTCCGCCACCTAACGTAACGGGGATGCTGCATATCGGGCATGCGCTCGATTTCACGCTGCAGGATATTCTGATCCGCACGAAGCGGATGCAGGGCTACGACACGCTCTGGCTGCCGGGAACGGACCATGCGGGCATCGCGACCCAGACGAAGGTGGAGCAGAAGCTCCGCCAGCAGGGCATTTCACGCTATGACCTTGGACGCGAGAAATTCCTCGACCAGGTTTGGGCATGGAAGGATCAATACGCCGACACCATCCATGAGCAGTGGGCCAAAATGGGTCTGTCGCTCGACTACAGCCGCGAACGGTTCACACTGGACGAGGGCTTGTCGAAGGCGGTTCGGGAGGTGTTTGTTAAGCTGTATGAGAAAGGCCTTATCTACCGCGGCAAACGCATCATCAACTGGGACCCGGCGGCCCGCACGGCGCTCTCCGACATCGAGGTTGAGTACAAAGAGGTTAACGGGCATCTGTACCATCTGCGTTATCCGCTGAAAGACGGCAGCGGGTACATCACCGTGGCGACAACGCGTCCGGAGACGATGCTCGGCGATACAGCTGTGGCGGTTCATCCGGAGGATGAGAGGTACAAGGACATGATCGGCAAGACGCTTGTTCTGCCAATCGTTGGCCGCGAGATCCCGGTTATTGCAGACGAATATGTGGAAAAAGAGTTCGGAAGCGGCGCGGTAAAAATTACCCCGGCTCACGATCCGAATGACTTCGAGGTTGGCCAGCGCCACAATCTGCCGCAGATCGTCGTTATGGACGAAACCGGCACGATGAACGCCGAAGCCGGTCCTTATCAGGGACTGGACCGCAGTGATTGCCGCAAGAAGATCGTCGCGGACCTCAAAGAGCAGGGTGTGCTGATCTCGATCGAGGATCATGTGCATCAGGTTGGACACAGTGAGCGCTCCGGCGCTGTAATTGAGCCGTATCTGTCGACCCAGTGGTTCGTAGCGATGCAGCCGCTGGCCGAAGCTGCGATCAAGGCGCAGAAGGACGGCACAGGCGTTAACTTCGTTCCGGACCGTTTCGAGAAGATCTATCTCCACTGGATCGAGAATGTTCGCGACTGGTGTATTTCCCGCCAGCTGTGGTGGGGCCACCGCATTCCGGCCTGGTATTCCGAATCAACCGGGGAAATGGTTGTTGCCCGCGACGAGGAAGAAGCGAAGCGGATCAGCGGCCTGACGGACCTCAAGCAGGACGACGATGTACTCGACACCTGGTTCAGCTCCGGTCTGTGGCCGTTCTCGACTCTGGGCTGGCCGGAGGACAGCGACGACTTGAAGCGTTACTACCCGACCGATGTACTGGTGACCGGCTACGACATCATCTACTTCTGGGTAGCGCGGATGATCTTCACTGCGCTGGAATTCACCGGCGAGAAGCCGTTCGCCGACGTGCTCATTCACGGTCTCGTCCGCGACGCGGAAGGCCGCAAAATGTCCAAATCGCTCGGCAACGGCGTTGATCCGCTCGAAGTCATCGAGAAGTACGGCGCAGACGCCATGCGCTACATGATTTCGACTGGCAGCACGCCGGGGCAGGACTTGCGCTTCCGCTGGGAGAAGGTCGAGCAGGCGCGCAATTTTGCCAACAAGATCTGGAACGCTTCCCGCTTCGCACTGATGAATCTGGAGGGCGTAGCCTACGAAGATATCGACATCACAGGACAGCTCGGAACCGCCGACCGGTGGATTCTGCACCGCCTGAACGAAACTTCCCGAGATGTTTCGCGTCTCATTAATGCGTACGATTTCGGCGAGACAGGCCGGCTGCTCTACAATTTCATCTGGGACGATCTCTGCGACTGGTATATCGAATTCGCGAAGCTGTCGCTCTACGGCGAGAACGCCGAGGCCAAGCGAAGCACCCAATCCGTTCTGGCCTATGTGCTGGATCGCACGCTGCGCCTGATTCATCCGTTCATGCCGTACATTTCGGAGGAGATCTGGCAGCATCTGCCGCATGAAGGCAAAACCATTACACTGGCTGCTTGGCCGGAGTACGATCCGGGCCTTGAAAATGGTGATGCTGTGGCGGAAATGAACCTGCTGATGGATATCATCCGCGCGGTTCGCAACATTCGTGCCGAGGTCAATGTGCCGATGAGCAAGAAGGTCGAGCTGATCGTCAAAGCCGGCAGTCCGGAGACGCTGGCGATCATCGAGCGCAACGGTGCTTACATCAGCCGGTTCGCGAATACATCGTCCTATGTGGCGGGCCTGAATCCGGAAGCTCCGGAGAAGGTGATGTCCGCCGTAGTTACAGGGGCCGAGCTGCTGCTTCCGCTGTCGGGACTGATCGATATCGAGCAGGAAATCAAGCGGCTTGAAAAAGAAGTGCAGACGCTGACCAGCGAAGTGGAGCGCGTCGAGAAAAAACTCGGCAACCCCGGCTTCGTCTCCAAAGCGCCGGCCAAAGTCATCGAAGAGGAACGGGCGAAGATGGCCGATTATTCGGCCAAGCGCGAGAAGGTGCTGGCCCGCATTGCCGAGCTGAGGGGATAAGGATTATGGAAGAGATTAGCGGGGCCTCTGCTGCGGCCCCCTTGCACACATACACGGAAGCAGTGAACTGGATCAACGGCTTGATCCCGTTTGGTGTCCGGCCCGGCCTGGACCGGATTGAGAAGCTGATGGAATACCTCGGCCATCCTCACCGCAGGCTGAAATTCATTCATGTCGCGGGAACGAACGGCAAAGGCTCGACCTGTGCGTTTTTGACATCTGTGCTGAGACAATGCGGTTACTCCGTCGGAACCTTCACCTCGCCGTACATTACGAAATTCACGAACCGGTTTCAGTATAACGGCGAGGACATTCCCGAAGAGACGCTGACCAGGCTCGCGAACCGTCTTTATCCACTGGTGGAGGAAATCGCCGCAACGGAGCTGGGTTCGCCCACCATGTTCGAGGTGTCCACGGCGCTGGCAATCCTCTATTATGCGGAGGTCTGCTATCCCGATGTCGTCGTATGGGAGACAGGGCTCGGGGGAAGGATGGATGTAACGAACATCGTTACCCCGATTGTCTCAATCATAACCAACGTGGGCTATGATCATACCGATGTTCTGGGGGATACCCTGGAACAGATCGCTTTTGAAAAAGCGGGCATCATCAAGCCCGGCGTTCCTGCCGTCAGCTGCGTATCGCAGCCGGAGGCGGTCGCCGTTCTGAAGGAGAAGGCCGCTTCCTGCAAGTCCACGCTGTATCTGGCGGGCGAGCAGTTTGCCTGCCGCAGCGAAGGCGTTCAGGAGGACGGGCTGCAGTCCTTCATTTTTGATGGCCCTTTTCGTTCTATCGACCTGTCCATCGCGATGAAGGGCGAGCATCAGATCGCTAATGCAGCGGGAGCCATGATGGCCCTTGAAGTGCTGCGCCAGTATATGGCGTTCATCCTGGAGGATGAGGACCTCAAGGCGGGCTTCCGCAAGACGTTCTGGGCGGGAAGACTGGAAGAGATTCCGGGCTCTCCCCGGATCGTGCTGGACGGTGCGCACAACCCCGAAGGGGCGCAGGTGCTGGCGGCGAGCCTGCCGAAATTTTACAAGTATCGAAAATTAAATTTACTGATGGGTATGCTGTCAAACAAGCATCACGAGTCGTACTTCAAGCATATACTTCCTATAGTGGATACGCTCATCCTGACCGAGCCGGATTTCCGGAAGAAAATGGACGCTGAACACCTTCAGTCAATCGCGGAGAGTCTGCGGGAGAACTACGCCAAGGAGCATTTGGAGATATTGGTGGAGCATGATTGGGATCAAGCGCTGCAGCGTCTGAAGTCGATTACAGACGATGAGGATTTGGCGGTCGTCTCCGGTACGCTTTACCTGATCGCCGATGTGCGAAGCGCGCTTTTGCAGCAACCCGATTCTGAAAAAGGCTGGTGACTAACGGTTGGATACGACGGAACGAGTTCATTTTATAGGAATTGGCGGTTATGGGATGAGCGCGATTGCCCGCGTTATGCTGGAGATGGGGTATAACGTAACAGGCTCTGATGTGGCCGCTCAGGAATTGACGGAGAAGCTTATCGCCAAAGGCGCGAAAGTATATATCGGACATACAGCGGAGCAGGTGAAGGGAGCCGATCTGGTTGTCTATTCCACGGCTCTACCCAAGGATAATGTGGAGCGCGTTGAGGCGGAGCGGCTTAATATTCCGGTCCTGCACCGTTCCCAAATGCTGGCCCGCCTGCTGAATCAGCGCAAGGGCGTTGCGGTCGCCGGCGCGCACGGCAAGACGACCACGTCCTCGATGATTGCGCTGGTCATGGAGGATTGCGGAGCCGACCCTACTTATATTATTGGCGGGGAAATCATGAACGTAGGCACGAATGCCAAGGCCGGACAAGGCGAATTTGTCGTGGCCGAGGCTGACGAGAGCGACGGTTCCTTCCTGCAGTACCACCCGTGGCTCGCGATCGTGACGAATATCGAAGCCGATCATCTGGAGAATTACGGCGGTGATTTCGAGCGGCTGAAGAGCGCTTATGCGCAGTTCATGAGCCAGCTTCGGGAAGACGGCACCAACATTGTATGCGCGGATGATGAGACGGTGATTTCTCTGCTTCCGAAGGTGGCCACATCGGTGACGACCTTCGGAATCCGTTCCAAGACGGCGGACTACACCGCCTCCGATATCGTGCTGGGCGACCGCCAGGTGTCTTTTACGATGAATCATAAGGACGAGGAGCTTGGCCGGATCGAGCTGTCCGTGCCCGGTCAGCATAATGTCTATAACGCAATGGCTACGGTAATCGCCTGTCTGAAAGCCGGGCTGGCATTTGAGGATATCGCTGCGGCGATCGTTAAGTTTAATGGTGCCAAAAGACGGTTCCAGGTGCTGGGCGAGACGGACGGCATTCTGGTCATCGACGATTATGCGCATCATCCGACTGAAATTCAGGCCACGATCAGCGCGGCCAAAGCGACGGGCAAGCGGATCATCGCGGTCTTCCAGCCTCAGCGCTATACCCGCACCTTCTTTCTCCTCGACGCGTTCAGCCGGGCTTTCGGCGAAGCGGACGAAGTGATCATCACCGATATTTACTCGCCTGCCGGCGAGAAGCAGATCGAGGGTGTGACTTCCGCCAAGCTGGTGGATCTGATCGTCCAGAACAGCAATCCTTCTGCCCGTTACCTGGCTGCCAAGGATGAAGTGCTCGCCGATCTGAAGGGCCGCGTGGCCCCGGGTGATCTCGTCATCACCATGGGAGCGGGCGACATTTACAAGGTCGGTTATGCGCTCGCCGATTACTTGAAAGGGCGGGAAGGCTCGAACTGATTGGCTGCGAGCCCAAGCTTACGCATTCTCCGGAGGCATTCCATGCTGAAGGAGAATGCGTTTTTTTATAAACGATTCGTCAGGAAAAACAAGACTTTAAACCCTGTGTTCCGATAGTATTGTATATAGATAGGTACCAGAACGTCTCGCGACGTACATCTTGGACAGACAGAATGATTGGTGGTGTATACGATGGATTTTCATCTGGACATCGGAACGATCCTGCTCACGCTTGTGATCGGGAATGTCGCAACAGCACTGCTTGTCGCGACCTATCGCTTCCGTGTCCCGGTTCACAAAGCCTTGTCACGCTTCGCTCTATCCAAGTGGCTGCAGTCTGCCTGCTGGCTGCTGGTGCTTATGCGCGAGGTCTGGTCTTCGCCCGTGCTTGTCCTGCTCGCCAATGCGCTGTTTCTGGCCGGCGGCAGTCTGGAGATCATCGCGCTGCTGATCCTTGCGGAAGTGTTCGACGTCAGGTCACGCCGATATCTGATTATAATCGCCTCTGCGGGGGCTCTGGCCTATGGGCTTGTCTATTTCGGACATGGTTCCGAAGATTTGCGGATCGTTGCGGCATCGCTCACTACTTCATTCGCTCTCTTCTGGGCGGCGCTTCGCCTGCTGTTCTCCCGAAAGAACTCATCAATGCTGTCTTTGATGGGACTGGCGTACGGCGTCATCGCATCCGCTATTCTGGTTAGAGGGCTGGCTCCGCTGTTCAGTGATAAGGCCATGAATGTCTTCTCGGGCGGAATCGTTCAGCATTTGTATTACTTGGGGATGTTTCTGTTCATGATCATTGGCACGGCAGGATTTGTTCTCCTGCTTCGCGAGAAGGCCTATGAACGGCTGCAGAGAATGGCCGCCTATGACGAGCTGACCGGTGTGCTCAACCGCCGGGCCTTCAGCCAACAGGCCGAGGAAGTGGTGCGAATCGCCGCCGTCCGCAAGGAGCCGGTATCCTTTCTTCTGCTCGACATCGACCACTTCAAGCGTCTGAACGACAGCTACGGCCATTTGGTCGGCGACGGGGTCCTGCGCGGCTTCGCCGTCTCCGTCGGGAACTGTCTCGGTCCGCGCGATCTGCTCGGGCGCTTTGGCGGCGAGGAGTTCGCGGTGCTGCTGCAGGGGGCGGATGAAGCCGCAAGTGAAGAGGCCGCCGAGAGAATCCGCCAGGCGATTATGGATTCGCGGATGGAAGGGATGGAAGGCCATTCGATTCAGTATACGGTCAGCATCGGGGTCATTACGATCGTCCCTCAGCGGCAGACCAGGCTTGATCTGCTGTACAAGCTCGGCGATGCGGCGCTGTACCGGGCCAAGCATGGAGGACGCAACCGGGTGGAGCGGGGCAGCGCCGCCACATAGGGGCCCCTTCCCAAAAAAGCATAATCCAAGGATAAGCCTCAGCTTTTGAACTCTTATATTTCTTAAAAAGAGCATACCCGTCCAGACTCCGTCATATCTTGTCTTATAGACTGGACAAGGTGAGGTGGACGGATTGAACAGCGGAAGAATGACGTTCCGGTTCGATAATGGAAAGATCCGGAGTGACGATCATCAGCCTGAATCCGGGACGAAGGAGACGGATGCGGAAGTCCCGGAGGAGAACAAGCGGGAACCCCGGGGCGAGCTCTACAGCCTGGAGCAGGCGCGGCTGGCGGCCGGAGGGAGAACGCGGCAGGATGGACGCGCCCCGCAGAATCCGGGAAGAACAGCCAGGGAGTACCGGCTGGAGGAACTCGAGCACGCTTATAACCAGCGGAAGAAAGAGCGGAAGCCTACCGGCTCTTATCCGGAGTTTCCTGAGCCGATTCATGACGAAGCCGATTGGCGGGAGAGCGAAGAGAGCCGATTCCCGTCTGCCGGGAACCGCCCCCCTTCATTCGGTGATGCTTATCTGCAGCCCCGCCGGAGTGAAGACGCGGCGGAGTCCGCCCCGAATTCCGGCGCGGGCGGAAGCTATGCCGATTTCGATTATGGCTCCCAGCTGTATCGGGGAGATGAACCCGGCACTCCGGCGCATTCGCCGGGAGAGGATGATTATCCGCTGTGGAGCGCCGGCGAGGATGACGGCGGGGGCTACTATACCTCCCAAAGACCGTCGTCCTGGTGGCGGTTTCCGGTGTCGGTGGCGGGCGCGCTTGCCATCGGACTAATGCTGGGCTACGCAGCGCTGCATTATTTGGGCGGCGGCCATACGGGGAACACCGCCGATCCGGCTTCGCCGCAAGCCGGCATCGAGCAGAGCGCAGCCGGAGGGGCGGCGGCCTCCGCCGTCTCCGTCCAGGTGCCGGCCCAAACCTACTACCTGCTCCAGTACGGCGTGTTCAGCACGCCGCAGGGCGCGGAGCAGGCGAAGAAGGAGCTGGCGGATGCCGGGCTTGCCGCCGGCATCTTTGCCGCCGGCGACAACCGTGTCTACGCCGGCTTGTCCGCCGACCGCGGGCAGGCGGAGCAGCTCGCGGCCTTGCTGAAGGCTCAGGGAATCGAGCCTTATCTGAAGGAGCTCACGCTGCCCGCCGAGAGCCGCCTCTCGTTTGGGGGAGACGCGGACGCGGTCTCCCGGTATTTCGACGACAGCGGCCGGTTGCTGGGCGGGCTGAGCTCGCTCTCCGCCTCGCTGCTTGGCGGAGGGGCCGCCGCTGATGCCGCGGGCATCAGCGATCTCCATATGCAGTGGAGCCAGGATATCAAGGCGCTGGAAGCGGGGCTTCCTGCGGAAGGGCAGGCGGCGGCGAAGGAGATGGAGGCGGCTGTAAGCCGCGGCATCTCCGCCATGAACGAATATCAGAAGAGCATGGCGGACGGCCTGCTCTGGGAGATTCAGTCTTCCATGCTGGACATGCTGAGCGGACAACAGAAGCTGCTGGCGGTGATGGAGATCCGCTAATCACATTGCAGGGCCTGTGGACTTAATTGAATCACACAGCCGGTTGGCCAGCTGATCAGGCAGCTTGGCTGAATGGCTTACATCAACTGAAACATCCGGCGGGGCGCATCCGAGCCTCGCCGGATTTTGCGTTGTGCTCCTCTCCGTTTTGACTTTATAATAGGGTGGATGTCACAATGGGTGAGGGAAGACGGTCGATGAAGAGGAAAAATGCAGGAATTCTTGTGCTCTATATCATTTTGGGCTGGCTGGCAGGAGCGTGGGTCGCCAAGCTGCTGGAGCCGGTCAAGAGCTTGTCTTTTTTGACGAAGTCCACCTTGATCAAATGGTCGCCGCAGGCCGATCTGGATATCCTGATGTATGACGTAACCATTCAATTGAAACTCTGCATACTAAGTCTCGCCGGCATTATCGTGGCCGTGTGGCTGTACCGCAGAAAATAGACCGGCCGCCGGATACCGGGAAAGGATGTTGGAAGGCTGTGACCGAAATGAACGGCGGGATAACCCCGATTATTCTAGCTTCCGGTTCGCCGAGACGCCGGGAGCTGCTGTCCCTGCTCGGGCTTCCGCTGAAGGTGATTCCAAGCGACGCGGACGAGAGCTTTCAGCCCGGCTGGACGCCCGATTATATCGTGAGCACGCTTGCGCTGCGCAAGGCGGAAGCTGTGCTTCCGCAGGCCGGGAGCAAGCCTGCTGTCGTGGTCGGCAGCGATACGATCGTCGTGCTGGATGGGCGTGTGCTCGGCAAGCCCCGGGACGACTCGGAGGCGAGAGATATGCTGGCCTCCCTTCAGGGAAGGTCGCATTCCGTCTTTACCGGATTGGCCTGTGTGCGTGCAGGGCAGGCGGGAGAACGGATCGGAGCGCTTCCCGAGGATGTATGGAAGACGGCTCCTCAAGCTCCGGTAGATCTGGCGGATACGGAGGAAGCTGTTCCCCCAGGATTGGGAAATGGGAATGGCGGCACTATCACACCGCTTCCATTCGGGAGATTGGGCCAGTATGCGGTGATTCCGGGGGCCGGGGGTAATGGGCCGCTAGCAATTGCGGGCTATACGGAGAGCAGGGTCACATTCCGCCCGATGACGAGCGCCGAGATCACTAGCTATATCGCTACGGGGGAGCCGATGGACAAGGCTGGCTCCTACGGCATTCAAGGCATCGGATCGGTGTTTATCGAAGAGATGGAAGGCGATTTTTACAGCGTAATGGGCTTGCCGTTGAACCTGCTGTACGAGATGCTGTCCCGGTTCGGCATAAGCCCTTTTTGACAAGCCGCAACTAATAGAGTATGCCAAGAAGACTTCTGAAGGCCGCAAGGCTGGAGGAGGTCTTCTTTTGTAATCAGATATCGCCAGCGGCTCCTGGTTCACCGATTGGTAATCCATTCCGGGCTTCATTTCTATTTGTATTGCACTGGCTTTCCCCGTATAATAATTGAGGGTGTGTAGGAAAATGGCGACACCTGAGGAATTTCGGCCTAATCACGGCCGGGCAAGAGTTTTTTTCACAATTTGATTCTCATGCAGCCGTCTGGATACATAAAGGCTGAAAGGAAGAGTACGGGATGGAATCGTCAACGTTTATGCTGCGAGACCTTCCCCATGAAGAACGACCGAGAGAACGCATGATGCATTATGGGGCGGAATCACTGAGCCAGGCCGAGCTGCTGGCTATTCTGCTGCGAACGGGAACCCGCCGGGAATCGGCGATTCATATGGCGCAGCGCATATTGGGAGAGGCGGGCGGCATCCGCGGCCTGTACGACCTTAGCATTGAAGAACTGACGCAAATGAAAGGCATCGGTCCCGCCAAGGCCGTGCAGCTGAAAGCCGGCATTGAGCTTGGAAGGAGAATGGCGATCAGCCGGATGGACCGGGCGGTCATCATCCGCAGTCCGCATGACGCGGCCGCCATCCTCACCGAGCAGCTTCGCTATTTGCAGAAAGAGCATTTCGTCTGTCTCTTTCTGAACACCAAAAATCATGTGATCGCGCAGGAGACGCTGTCGATGGGAAGCCTGAACGCTTCGATTGTCCATCCCAGAGAGGTGTTTCGGGCGGCCATTAAATGCAGCAGCGCTTCCATTATATGTGCGCATAATCATCCAAGCGGTGATCCGACGCCGAGTCCGGAGGATATTTCCCTGACCCGGAGACTGCTCGAAGCAGGCGAAATCGTCGGCATCGACGTGCTGGATCATCTCATTATCGGAGACAGTGAATTTGTAAGTATGAAGGAAAAAGGCTTGATGTAGCATTCTTTAAAATGAACGATGCACTTAAAAATGAATGAAGCACTTTGACAGGAAAGGGAGTTTACAGCATGTTGGGTGGTTTTACAAAAGATTTGGGAATTGACCTGGGAACAGCGAATACACTGGTATATGTCCGCGGAAAAGGAATTGTGGTTCGGGAACCTTCCGTAGTGGCAATCCGTACCGATACGAAGTCTATAGAAGCCGTAGGCGAATCCGCCAAAAAAATGATCGGCCGCACGCCGGGCAACATCCGCGCGATCCGTCCGATGAAGGATGGCGTTATCGCCGATTTTGACACAACTGCAACGATGATCAAATACTTCATCCGCCAGGCGCAGAAGCAGCGCTCCATGTTCCAGCGCCATCCGAATGTGATGGTATGCGTGCCATCCGGCATCACGGCGGTAGAGCAGCGCGCCGTTGAGGATGCAACGAAGCAGGCGGGCGCGCGCGAAGCTTACATCATCGAGGAACCGTTCGCCGCAGCGATCGGCGCCGATCTGCCGGTATGGGAACCGACGGGCAGCATGGTCGTCGACATCGGCGGGGGCACGACGGAGGTCGCTGTCATTTCGCTCGGGGGCATTGTAACAAGCCGTTCGGTGCGCGTGGCCGGCGATGAAATGGACGAGTCGATCATCCAGTACGTCAAGCGCCAGTACAACCTGATGGTTGGGGAACGTACGGCTGAGCAGCTCAAGATGGACATCGGCTCCGCGCTGCCGCTGGAGAAGGCGGAGACGATGGAAATTCGCGGCCGCGACCTCGTAACCGGTCTTCCCAAGACGCTGACCATTACCTCGGACGAGATTTCCGAAGCGCTGAACGACACGGTGAACGCCATTATCGAAGCGGTCAAGGTAACGCTTGAGAAATGCCCGCCGGAGCTTGCGGCTGACATTATGGACCGCGGCATCGTGCTGACGGGCGGCGGCGCGCTGCTGCGCAACCTGGATAAGCTTCTGGCCCGCGAGACCGGCATGCCTGTCATCGTGGCGGAGAACCCGCTGGACTGCGTGGCGGTTGGCACAGGCAAAGCCTTGGAGAATATCCATCTGTTCAAGACCCGGGGCAGCGGATCTCGCTCCAAGCGGTAATTGAATTGACGGAGGACGAACGGAGACTTCTTTAGCGGGAGAGAAAACGGTTGTTAGAGGGTGTTGAAACTGTTTAAGCTGTTAAGCAACAAACGGCTGTTCATACTGTTAATTACGCTGGTGCTGTTCATTGTGGTCATGGGCTTCTCCCTCGGAACCCGAAAATCGCTCTCCTGGCCGGAGAATTTCGTCAGGGATACGACCGGTTTTGTGCAGAATGTGTTCTACAAGCCCGCTGGATTCATAGCGGGCTTGTTTGAAGATATCGGCAACCTGAAGAAATTGGCCGAGGAGAACGAGCAGCTGAAGATAATCGCTGCTCAGTATACGCGGGAGAAGGCAGAGTATAACCAGATTAAGGCAGACAACGAGCGTTATGAGAGACTGTTGCATTTCACACAGGCACAGACCAATAAATACAACTACGAATATCATTATGCACAGGTCGTAAGCCTGACAACGGAGCCCGGCAACAGCACGCTTGTCATTGATCTGGGCTCCAGGGACGGAGTTAAGGCGAACATGTCGGTCATTTCGGAAAAAGGGATGGTCGGCATCATTAGCCAGGTTAGTAAATTCACTTCTACAGTGAAGCTGCTGACGATGATGGACAGCAGTGATCCGAACTCACAGCCGCCGATCGCGGCCACGGCAATGAACAAGATTAACCAGACCTTCGGCATGGTCGAGAGCTATAATCAGCAGACCGGAAAGCTGATTATGACCCGGATCGCGACGAACGATCCGATTGCCAAGGGCGATACGATCATTTCATCCGGTATTGGTGGATTGTATCCCCGGGGCCTTACCATTGGCACCGTGGATAGCGTAAGTGTAGGGGAATACGGGTTGACCCGGACGGCGATTATTAGTCCGGCGGCCGAATTTGAAGACTGGAAGCAGCTGCTCGTCGTTTACACGCCTGAGGAGGAAGGGCAGTGAGCGGGCGCAAATCAGTTCTGCTAGTGCTGTTGTTTCTAGTATTCGTAATCGAAGGAACGGTGCTGCCCTGGCTGATTCCGGACAGCTGGGCAACGCGGATCGTTCCGAATGTGGTCCTTATCATTCTGTTATTCGTAACCGTCTATCATCACCGGCATACGGCCCTGGTGCTGGGCATCTGCTTCGGCATGTTGCATGATGTGGTCTTCTACGGAAGAATTCTCGGAGCCCATTCGCTTGCCATGGGCGTCTCGGCCTATTTGATCGGGCTGATCTTCCAGCTGCCCCGGGCCCCGCTTCCGCTGATGATGACGATTATTATGCTCGGCAGCTGGCTGAACGACAGCATATTGTACGGCATTTACCATACATTCAAACTGATCCAAGATCCCTACAATTGGGCTCTGATGCATTATATGCTTCCTACCATGCTTATTCATTTCGCCCTCGGGCTGGCTCTCTACATCCCTGTTCGCCGGCAGCTGGAGAAGCTGTCCAGACCGGTGCGCAAGGAAGAGAAGGACTGAAGCCGCCGCATTTTCTCCGCCGTAAGCAGGAACTAGAGGGCATCGGCGCGAATGAATGAGGATGGGGGGAGGGTCATATGACAGTTAAATCCAAGCATGTGCGGATCAAAGGCATCAAGGACGGCCTGGTCTTCCTATTAGACGACAAATGTCCCTTTGAAGAACTGCTCGGCGAGCTCCGCTACAAGGTGGAGCATAGCCATCAAAATATTCTCACAGGTCCGATTGTGCATGTGGACATCAAGTTGGGCAGCAGGCAGGTAACCGAGGAAGAGAAGGAAGCCGTCCTCGACATTTTGCGGGGCCAAGGCAATCTGCTGATCCGGTCGGTTGAAGCGATGGAAGCACCTCAGGAAGAACCTGCCGGATCGCTTACGACGCTTAGCGGGATAATCCGCTCCGGCCAGGTGCTGCATCACAAGGGAGACCTGCTGTTTCTAGGCGATGTGAATCCCGGAGGAACGATAACCTGCACCGGCGATATTTTTATTCTCGGCGCGCTCCGGGGCATGGCCCATGCAGGCATGGAGGGCAATGAAGCGGCAGTAATCGCGGCTTCTCTGATGGCTCCGACGCAGCTGCGTATTGCCGAAGTTATCAGCCGGCCTCCGGATGAGTGGGAGACCCGGGAGAGCAGCATGGATTTCGCTTTTTTATCGGACGGCGTGATGCAGATCGACAAGATTCATAATCTTATCAAGCTGCGTCAGGATTTAAATGTGTTTAAAGGGGTGTAGCCTCATGGGAGAAGCGATCGTAGTAACCTCCGGCAAAGGCGGTGTGGGCAAGACGACCACAACAGCTAATATTGGAACCGCGCTGGCGCTGCAGGGAAAGAAAGTATGTCTCGTCGATACCGATATCGGGCTGCGGAACCTGGATGTGGTGATGGGGCTGGAGAACCGCATTATTTATGATCTCGTGGACGTCGCCGAGGGCCGCTGCCGTTTGAACCAGGCGCTGGTCAAGGACAAGCGGTTTGACGAGCTCTATATGCTGCCGGCTGCCCAGACCAAGGACAAGACAGCGGTCTCGCCCGAGCAGGTCCGGGACATTGTGCTGGAGCTGAAGAAGGAGTACGAATATATTCTGATCGACTGCCCGGCCGGGATCGAGCACGGCTTCCGCAACGCCATTGCCGGAGCGGACAAGGCAATCGTGGTGACAACGCCGGAGAACGCGGCGGTCCGTGACGCCGACCGTGTCATCGGGCTTCTGGAACAGTCGGAGGTGGAGTCGCCGAGACTGGTCGTCAACCGGATCCGGTCTGGCCTGGTGAAGGCCGGGGATATGCTGGATGTGGAGGATATTCTACAGGTGCTGAATATCGATCTGCTCGGCATCGTTCCGGATGACGAACTCGTCATCAAGGCTGCCAATATGGGAGAGCCGACCGTAATGAACCCGGACTCGGGGGCCGCTATCGCTTATCGCAATATCGCCCGCCGCATATTGGGCGATTCGGTGCCGCTCATGCAGCTTGACCGCAAGCCCGGAACCTTCACGAAGCTGAAGAAATTTTTTGGGCTCGGCTGAGACGAGCCCTTCAATGCACTGATCATAAGCTCCAACATGTATACGGCCCTCGGCCTTTGCGCAAGTCTACCTGCGCGAAGGCCGAGGGCCGTATTTATTTATTTATTTATCGGGCACCGCCGTCATGCGGCTGCGGCGCCCGGCTGCCGGAAAGGCAAGGATAGCAAGCCCCCCGAGCAGCAGGGCGGCACCCCCGATACCGGCGATTCCCAGCTGCTCACCGAAGAGAAGAACGCCTAACAGAGAGGCGGTCAGCGGTTCGCCGAGCGAGAGCGTAACGGCGGAGGCTGCCGGAAGACGAGCCAGGCCGTATGTATAGAGCAGGTAGGCGATTCCGGTCGCCGCAATGCCGATATGCAGGCTGGCTGCGGCGCCATTCCAGGTGCCCAGCCAGCTTAAGTCGAAGAAGAACAGCAGCGGCGACAGCCACAGCGCGCTTAAGCCGAACACCGCTGCCGAGACTGTATCGGAGGAGTGCGATTCCAGCAGCCGCTTGCTGGCGAGCGTGTAGACGGCAAAGGACCCTCCGGCTCCTACGGCCATCAGGAGTCCGGCCGCGTTCGCCCCGCCCTTCTCCGAGCTCAGCAGCAGAACAGAGCCGGTCACGGCGCATAGGGTAGCCAGCCACCAAGCTGCCTTGGGCTTCTTGCCGGTGATGGCCCATTCGAGGCATCCGGTGATCACTGGTGCACTCCCCAGCGTGACGGAGGTTCCGACTGCAATGCCTGTCATCCGTATGCCGCTGAAGAACAGCGGCTGATAAAGGGCCATGCCGAGCGAGGCGGCTAGTAGTCCGGCTGCCGGAAGGCCCTTGAACTTCAGTTGTCCGCGTAGCATCCCTACTATAAGCAGGAAGAGCGCCGCAACAGCCAGCCGCATGGCCCCGAAGGCAAGCGGCGAAGCGCCGGATGGGGCAAGTCTCTGTGCCGTACCCGTAGTTCCCCACAGAACCGCGGCAAGCAGCACGGCAATACCCGGTAATTTAGTGTTCACAATACATAATCCTCCCGTTATTCCTTGATGCTTAGGGCTCTAAGCAGAACCCCATAGCTGAAGGATAAAGGAACGGAAGAGGCACCGGTTGTTCCGGAGTAAGAACGAAGCTGGGCTGGAGTAAGAACATGGCCAGTCCTGAGTCAGAAGAATAGCCGATCTATTGTTACGAAGAAGGCTGCTCAACGAAAGAAGCAGTCAGATGAAGCGGCAAATCTCCCGCCTGCTTACCGGAAGCCCCTGCGGTATTGCTGGGGAGTCATGCCCTCTGAGCGGGAGAACAGTTTGATAAAGGAACCGGCGTATGCATATCCGACCTCCTGGCCGATCATCGATACCGGGAGTGCGGTTTCGCGAAGCAGTTGCTTGGCGGCGTTCATCCGCAATTGCAGGATGTAGGAGGTGGGCGTGTGGCCCGTCATTTTTTTGAACCAGGCGATGTAATACTTGGGATGGTAGTGCTCGATCGCTGCCAGTTGGGTGGTAGTCAAAGGTTCTGCGAAATGGAGTTGAAGATACTCCAGCGACGGCGAAGCCGATTTTGGCAAAATGCCGCAGGCGTACCGGACAAGGTGTTCGACCGGGTGAGAGGCTTCGCCATTCGGTGCTTCCTCGGCCTCCCGGAGAAACAGCTGGCTCAACGACTTCCAACGGTCGTCCATCTTGAGGGTTACAGCCGCTCCCCCTTTCCCCGTAACGTCCGATAAAAACCTGGAAGGGATATCCAGGACGAGAAACCGGTTGCGTCCCGGCGAACTGAAGCTGTGGCTGCATGCGGGCGGCAGATACAGACAGGAACCCTTCTGCAACAGCACGCTCTCGGAAGGCGTATCCAGGCACATGGAGCCTTCAAGCGGAAACGTAAGCTGGCCGTAGGCATGCTCATGCGTCTTGACCTCCTCTGTATATACCCGAGTTTCGCATACGGTGTTTCTTAAGCCCTCCACACGCCATTCCCCTTCCGCTTCCATAATAAACCGACATGATTATAGCAGATTTTCGTCCGGTTCTAAACAGGCTTCCTGAACTCATAGAATGAGAGCAAACAAGCCCGCCGGAGGGGATCAGTATGGGTTATAAAGCAAGGGATGGGAAAGATCGCAAGGATACCCGGGATTGGCGCAGCCAAAACCCCAAGGTCTCCAGAGAACCATTCTTCCGCGCCCCGGGAAGTCCGGGGATGGAGGATTGGCGGAAACGTGTTGCCGGAGAAGACGGAGAGCCCGATCCCGAGAAAGCCTGGAAAACGCAGAAAAGGGAATGGGAAGACGAAGGAGACTTCAACAAGCCGAGGTTCTGGAAGGGACTGCTGCGGCGAATCATCGCAAGCGCTGTTCTGTTTGGCATGGTCTGGGGGGTGTTCCTGGTCAAGGAGCCCTGGGCTTACCGCGCACAGGATCTGGTGGCCGACGCACTGAGCAAGGATATGGATTTCGCTTCTGTCCGGACCTTGTACGATCGTTATTTCGACGGCGCCCCCGCTTTTATCCCGATGTTCGAAAATGGGGAGCAGCCTGCCCGCAAAGTGACCGCTGCCAGCAGACTGACCGCTCCCCTGACCGGAAGCGTCGTCAGACCGTTCGCCGTTTCGCTAAAAGGGATCGAGGTCGTTCCTTCCTCGGAGGCAGGACCCGGCGTGACGGTGAAGAGCGTCGATATCGGAAGAGTGCTGTCCGTAACGAAGGAGACCGGAGGAGGCATCAGAGTGACGGTGCAGCATACAGGGGGGCTGACCGCCGAGTACGGCCACCTGAGCGGGACGAAGCTGAAGGCGAATGACTGGCTGGAGAGCGGGGATACCGTCGGATGGCTGCAGGAGCCGGCAGGCTCGTCGGCCAGTCTGCTGTATTTTTCGCTGATGAAGGACAAGAAGTACGTCGACCCCACAGAAGAGATTACCTTTGATTAGGATAAAAGGCATCGCCTTCTCCCTGCATCCGCTGTTCGTCATCATTTTGCTGCTCTCGATTGTCACCGGACAATTTCTCGAATTGATCACACTGTTCACCATTGTGCTCATTCATGAGCTTGGACATGTCTGGGCTGCCGAGCTTGCCGGCGCCTCTGTCAAATCCGTGCAGCTTCTTCCGTTCGGTGGCGTGGCGGTTATCGAGGATAACGGCCGGCTGACCGCCTTCCGGGAAATCGGCATCGCCATTGCCGGGCCGCTTCAGAATGTCTTCCTGATCCTGGGTGTTATGCTGCTGAAAGCCATGAGCTGGGGAGATCCGGCCTTTATGGACTATTTGATTCACGCTAATCTGATGATCGCTCTGTTCAATCTGCTGCCTATTCTTCCTCTTGACGGGGGTAAAATCGTACAGGCTGCCGTCAGCTTCCAGGCTCCATATTATTCGGCGCTGCTCTGGTGCGGCAGAGTCAGCGTGGTCTTTAGCGCCGCAGTGGGCGTCTATGCGCTGCTCCCTCTGGAATACGGCGGAGGTCTCCGGCTGAATCTGCTCCTGATCGCCGGGTTTCTGCTCTATTCCAACATAACGGATCATCGGAATCTGCCGTACCGGTTCCTTTCTTTTTTGATGAAAAGGGAGATTCTGTACGAGCAATACCGGGACAAGGGGAGTCCGGCTAGTCCGATAGTTGCTTCTTATGCGAAACCTTTGGATGAGATCTTGCGTCTATTTAAGCGGAACCGGTATCATTTAATCTATGTGCTGGATGCCGAGGGGAGCGTGACGGCCGTTGTGCCCGAACAGCGTTTGCTCTCGTCTTATTTTGGAATGTGAGATTTTGCAATGTGAGAACCAGAGGTGAAGCCATGAAACAAATGATCGTCCACTGTTCGGAGCATGTGACCCGTATGGCCCTTCTGGATGAAGGGAAGCTTGTGGAATATGCCGCCGAACGCGGAGAACAGGAAGAACTCGTCGGGAGCTACTACAAAGGCAGAGTAATCAATGTGCTGCCCGGCATGCAGGCCGCTTTTGTCGATATCGGACAGAAAAAGAACGCTTTTCTATATATAGATGACGTGCTGCACCCGCATCTGGAGAAGCAGCCTCCCGTGAAGCCTTCCATTGATACGCTGCTGCATCCGGGACAGGAAATCATCGTGCAGGTCAGAAAGGAGCCCCGCGGCGGAAAGGGGGCCCGTGTCACGACGCATTTTACGCTGCCCGGGCGATGGATGGTATATATGCCCTCTGCGGAATATGTAGGCGTCTCCAAAAAAATAGTCCGCGATTCCGAACGAAACCGGCTAAAGGCGCTGGGAGAACGCCTGCGGGAGAACGAGGAAGGGCTTATTATGCGCACAGTGGCGGAAGACGAGCCTCCGGAAGCGGTAGAAGGCGATCTTGAAACGCTTCGCGCGCAGTGGAAGGGAATTTTGCGCAGGGCTGATCAGGCCGAGGCTCCTGCGCTTCTGCATCGCGATCTAAGCATTGTCCAGCGTTTTCTCCGGGACGCCTTCGACCCGAAGCAGGACGAGCTTATCATAGACTCGGCTCGGGCCGCCAAAGAGGCCGAGGTGTTTCTCGAGGATATGGCGCCAGGCCGTCCCGGCGCGGTCAAGCTGGACGAGGCCGGCGATTCGGTGTTTGTCCGCTACCGGATATGGGACGAGCTGAACCGCAGCTTTGCCCGCAAAATCATGCTGGACGGCGGAGGAACGCTCATTTGGGACGAGACTGAGGCGTTTACCGTTATCGACGTCAACACAGCCCAGTATACGGGCGGCTCAACGCTGGAGGAGACGGTGACGCGAACGAACCTGCTGGCGGCCGAGGAGATCGGCAGACTGATTCGCCTGCGGGATACAGGCGGCATTATTATCGTCGATTTTATCGACATGGAGCAGGAGGAGCATCGCAAGCTGGTCACGGACCGGCTGGAGAGCGTGCTGGCGAAGGACAGAACCAAAACGCATATATTGGGCTGGACCCGGCTGGGCCTCCTGGAAATGACGCGCAAAAAAGCCCGGCAGACATCCGGTGTCGTACAGGCTCCCTGTTCCTGCTGCGGAGGAACGGGCCGGAGCGGAACGCCGGATTTTGCGGCGGCGGACTAGAGGACGTTTCGAATGCTAGACATTTGAGATTTGATTTGACTGAGGGAAGGTTATGTGTTACTATCATCAAGTATGTGTTGGTAATGTGCCATCACATGCTGTAACCGCTCCGATCAGGTATCCCAAGCGCGGTTCCATCGGGAACGGCCACCTGGATTAGGCGAGTCTGAGACATGAGGAGGTGCAACTAGCATGTATGCAATTATTGAAACTGGCGGCAAGCAATACAAAGTTCAAGAGGGCGACGTATTGTACATCGAGAAGCTGAACGCGGAAGACGGAGCAAGCGTAACGTTTGACCGTGTCCTGGCTGTATCGAACGAAGGCGGTCTGACAGCGGGAACTCCGCTCGTAAGCGGCGCTTCCGTAACGGCTAAGGTGGAAAGACATGGTAAGGGTCAGAAGGTTGTCGTATACAAATACAAACCGAAGAAGAACTACCACAAGAAGCAGGGCCATCGTCAGCCTTACACGAAAGTAACGATCGAGAAGATCCAAGCGTAAGAAGGTGCGTTGAATGATTAACGTACGTATCACACGCTCTTCTCCCCAAGGATCGATTATCGCTTTCGCTGTAAAAGGCCACGCCGATTATGACAGACGGGGAAGAGATATCGTATGCGCCGGCGTTTCAACGGCTACGGCCGGAACGGTGAACGCAATCGAAACTCTCACCGGAGTTGTACTGGATTCTACTATGAAAGACGGGTTCTTAAGCGCTACGCTGGTTCCTGTCGAAGATGAAGAAACCGCAGCGAAAGTTCAGCTTCTGCTGGAGTCCATGGTCGTTATGCTGGGTATTATTGCACAATCGTACGGTAAGTATATCAAAATACAGGAAGTTACTCTTTAAAAGAAGGAGGTAGACAGCATGTTGAAATTTGATCTTCAGCTCTTCGCATCGAAGAAAGGTGTAGGTTCCACAAAGAACGGTCGTGACAGCCACGCAAAACGTCTTGGCGTTAAGCGTGCCGACGGTCAAGCCGTTACTGGCGGAAGCATCCTGGTTCGTCAGCGCGGAACGAAAATCCACCCCGGCACGAACGTGGGCATCGGCAAGGACGATACCCTGTTCGCCAAAGTGGACGGCGTTGTGAAGTTCGAGCGTCTGGGTCGCGATCGCAAGAAAGTGAGCGTCTACCCGGTAGACGTCGCTCCGGTAGCGGCGGCTCTGGAAGTCTAAGCTTACCGACCATAACTGGTTAGAAGCCCCCGGCATGAAAGCCGGGGGCTTTTTTAAATGCCGATAAGACCCGGCGACTCCCGCCCCATTCGCAAAGCTGGTCCGCCCTGAATTTCTTCCTCTTTCTGGTGAATTCGCGGGATTCCGTATGGTATACTGGGTAAACATGAAGTAGTTCGGCCTGCGGCAGGCGTGGATCATTCACGAACGTAAGAGGGACGGGGAAGATGATGAAATCCTGGAAAATGGCATTGGGTCTTTCGGTGGCATCGCTTGCGGTGCCGGCCGCAATCGCCTGGGTCTGGCCCGCGCGCTGGGCTGCTCTGCTGGCTGCGGCATGGGGCGCAGGGGCGGTGCTCGCCGCCGCCGGTGCGATTCGCGCAAATGGCGAAAGAGAACGCCAAAGGCAGGAGCGCGCGCTTCAGCAGGCGGCGATTCGGACACTGAATCACCATCGCCATGATTGGATGAACGATCTCCAAGTCTTATACGGATACATTCAGCTCAACAAGCCTGATAAATCCGTGCAGACTGTGGAAAGAATAAAAGAACGCATCGCGCTGGACAGCCGCATAGCCAAGCTGGGTATCCCTTCACTGGTCTTCTTTCTCCAATCCTACCGTACGGTGGGCGGGAGCCTGGAGCTGAACGTTGAGGTGGAGGAAGGGCTCCAGCTCGGTGACAAGCTGTCTCCCGAAGCCGGAGACGAGCTGACCTCGGCGGTGATCGGAGCGGTCAGAGCGTGCCAGTTTGGAGGGACGGGGTCTTCTGGAGAGCCGCGTCAGTTAAGTATCTCGTTCCGGCAGGAAGACGGGGATGCCGTAGTCGCTTTCTGTGCTGAAGGCGAGGGCCTTAATAGCGGAACGGGTTTTTGGGAACTTATTGTCAAAAATACGGCGCAGAGCAAGCTGATCCGGATGGAGCGGTCCGGGCATAACCGGACGGATTTGAAGCTTCGCCTGCCAATAGGAATGTAAGTAAGGGAAGGTGAGATATCCATGTTTGTAGATAAAGCCAAGATCTACGTCAAAGCCGGCGACGGCGGCGACGGTCTGGTGGCGTTCCGGCGCGAGAAATACGTGCCGGAAGGAGGACCTGCCGGCGGTGACGGCGGCAGGGGCGGCGACGTGATCTTCCGGGTGGATGAAGGTCTGCGTACGCTGATGGACTTCCGCTACCAGCGGCATTTCAAAGCCCAGCGGGGCGAGAAAGGCCGCAACAAGAGCCAGCACGGTGCGGGAGCTGACGATATGATCGTCCGCATTCCGCCGGGAACTGTGCTGATAGACGATGATTCCGGCGAAGTAATCGCCGATATGACCCGCCACGGCCAGGAGGTTGTCGTGGCCAAGGGCGGCCGCGGAGGCCGCGGCAACATCCGCTTCGCCACTCCGAACAATCCCGCTCCGGAGCTTGCGGAGAATGGGGAAGAAGGACAGGAGCGCTATGTGGTGCTGGAGCTGAAGGTCATGGCTGACGTTGGCCTGGTCGGCTTTCCCAGCGTAGGCAAATCCACGCTGCTGTCCGTCGTTTCCGCAGCGAAGCCCAAAATCGGAGCTTATCATTTCACGACGATCACCCCCAATCTCGGTGTGGTGGACGTTGGCGACGGCCGCAGCTTCGTGATGGCCGATCTGCCTGGACTGATCGAAGGCGCCCATGAGGGCGTGGGGCTCGGCCATGAATTTCTCCGCCATATCGAACGCACGCGAATTATCATTCATGTTGTGGATATGGCCGGTTCGGAGGGACGCGATCCCTTTGACGACTGGGTGAAGATCAATGACGAGCTGAAGCTGTACAACGTCGGTCTTGCCGAACGGCCGCAGATTGTTGCAGCCAACAAGATGGATATGGAAGAGGCCGCGGCCAATCTGGCTTCCTTCCGTGAACGGGCCGGTAACGTCATCCCGAATCTTGAGATTCTGCCGATCTCCTCGCTGACACGCCAGGGCATTCAGGAACTGCTCTACCGCGCCGCCGATCTGCTGGATTCCATCCCGCAGGCGCCAGCCGTGGAAGAGGTTACGGAGAGCAACGAACGCAAGGTGTACAAGCTGAATCCGGCAGATGACAATTCGTTCACCATTACCCGGGATAACGAGACGTACGTCGTTCACAGCGCGAAGATCGAGCGAATGCTGAAGCGCATGCAGCTGAATTCGCATGACGCCATTTTGAAGCTGGCCCGGACGCTCCGCCATATGGGTGTCGATGAGGAGCTGCGCAAGCGCGGTGCCGTTGAGGGCACGATTGTCCGGATTGCGGACTTTGAATTCGAATTTGTAGAGAGCAGCAGCTACTATTAAGCGGCGAGATCAACATTAGCATATATTACAGGACCGGCGCGCCTTTCCTCGGGGATGGCGCGCCGGTTTTTACTCATTTTTTACTCCCATTTGAACAAGCGAAGAGATATGCCCACACAAATCACGATAAGTACAAACATTATAACCACGGGAAGGATAACGCTCTCCATTGGCATGCCAAGCGACGCGGCCTTCAACATCTTGATGCCCTGTGTCAGTGGCAATAGACTGGCCGCTTTTTGAAGCGCCGCAGGCATAACCTCATAAGGCAAGGTACCGTTCATTTCCCAATTCCTTAAAGCGTCCATTGAGATTTGCAGCAGGTCGGCCGTTTCTTTTCTGGTTAAAATAGCGCTGCTCAGTTCTTGATTCTCACCTGACAACAGCTTTTCTGTAATCGCAATGGCTTCTTCGGCGTTTCTTTGTTCTCTGGTTAATTGCTCGATATAATGCTCCGTCAAATGAATAGCTCTGGTAAAATTCAGGGCACATGAGGCCTTAATAATCTCAATTGCTTGTTTGCGAAGACCATTTTGCAAAACCTCGACTTTTAGAGCGGTCCTTGCAAGCTTTAGCTGCTCCACATGGAAATCCCTAAACACGCGATAACCGTTCGCTCTCCGTTCCGGCTTGGGAATAAGTCCAAGTTCCTCATATAGCCGCACAGTGTTTAGGATGAATCCCGAAGATGCGCGCTATTTCTGCTGTTTTATAACTATTCATGAAACCGATCACCCCCAACTTCTCTGCACACGATATGTAACCAATTGGAACAATGACCACAAGAATAACTTTGTATCGCGGAAAAAGCATAACGGCAAGCTATGCAGCTCTTATATGCCTTGTCCTTTGCGGGGAGGCTCTATTTGCGTAAAGTGAGTGCTGTCGCTTTAAAGCAAGAGTGCATCGGTTCTGTGAAAAGTATTGCAATTGCAGAGGAATCATTTTATAATGTCCACTATATGAAAACAAAAGTCTCCGAGGAGAGGACGTTTGTGAAAGAACGTTATTATTTGGTTCGTGAAGATATTTTACCCGAAGCGGTGCTGAAGACGATGCAGGTCAAGCAGCTGCTGGAAGCCGGGGATGCCAAGACGGTGCATGAGGGTGTAGAGCAGGTCGGTCTAAGCCGGAGCGCGTTCTACAAATACAAAGACGGCATTCATCTGATCCACCAGTTGGAGCGGGAACGGATTGTCACGATATCGATGGATCTGGAGCACGAGTCCGGCATGCTGTCCAAGGTGTTGGGAGCTGTTGCCGGGCATGGCGCGAACGTCCTGACCATTCATCAGAGCATTCCGCTTCAAGGCTGGGCCAATGTTGTTCTTTCCATCGAGATCACCCATTTGAACGACGAGCTTGGCGATATGCTGGACAGCCTGAAAGGGATGCCGGGCGTCAAGCGGGCCGCAATAGTGGGACAGGGATAATCGTGAAAGGCGGCGCATGGCTATGACGATGTTGGTGAGAGGGATAAATACGTTAAGGGGGATTCAGATTCAAATGAAACCGGTGAAAGTAGGATTGCTCGGTCTGGGAACGGTCGGCACGGGAGTGGTGCGAATCGTACAGGGGAACCAGGAGGATCTGAGCAGTCAGGTCGGCTCGCCGATTATCATCGAACGCATCGCTGTCAAATCGGCGGATAAGCCGAGGTCGATCGAGATCGATCCGGCGAAGTTGACCACAGACCCGTGGGAGGTTATACGCGATCCCGAGATCGATGTTATCGTGGAAGTAATGGGTGGCGTCGAGACAACAAAAGGGTACATACTGGAGGCGCTCGAACGCGGCAAGCATATCGTAACTGCGAACAAGGATCTGATGGCGCTGCACGGTGCGGAGATTCTGGCGAAGGCCCAGGAGAAGCAGTGCGATGTCTTTTACGAAGCCAGTGTGGCTGGAGGCATTCCGATTATCCGCACCCTGATCGAAGGGTTCTCGTCTGACCGGATTGTGAAGATCATGGGCATTGTTAATGGCACGACCAATTACATACTGACGAAGATGAGCCAGGAGGGGGCGTCCTACGCCGACGTGCTGAAGGAAGCCCAGGAGCTTGGGTACGCCGAAGCGGACCCGACCTCTGATGTGGAAGGACTGGATGCTGCGCGCAAAATGTCCATTCTCGGAACGCTCGGGTTCCGTACCAATGTTGAGCTTCAGGATGTGAGCGTAAGCGGCATTTCCCAGGTCAGCAAGGAGGACATCCAGTTTGCGAAGCGCCTCGGCTATGAGATCAAGCTGCTGGGCATCGCGGAGAGCAAGAACGATGAATTCAGCATCAGCGTCCAGCCGACCATGATCCGGGCCAGTCATCCGATTGCTTCCGTGAACGGGGTCTACAATGCTGTTTATGTCTACGGAGAAGCGGTTGGCGAGACGATGTTCTACGGCGCGGGAGCAGGTGAGATGCCGACGGCTACTTCGGTTGTCGCCGATCTTGTGGCGGTAATCAAGAACCTGAGACTCGGTGTGAACGGTCTGAAGCAGATTGTTCCGTACAAGCAGAAGAAGCTGACGGGCGACGATCATATTTTCTATAAAAATTTCCTTCTGCTTCACGTGGACGACAAAGCGGGCGTGCTGGCCAAAATCACCCAGGTGTTCGCCGAATGCGACGTCAGCCTGGATTCCGTTGTGCAGCAGGCGAATCCGAACAATCCGGATGCCGAGATTATTATCGTGACGCATAACGCCAGCAAGGCGAGCATGAACAAAGTGCTCCAGCGCTTCGAAGAACTGGAGGTCATCCGCCGGGTGAAGAGCCACTACCGCGTTGAGGGCTGATTCGGAAGCTGTGGCCGGGAAGGAAATTATCTTTAAAAGGAGACTTATGGGTTGTGAGAAATTCCGGAAGAGAAGATAATAAAGAACGTAAGTGTCAAATGGAAGGCTTCATGCGGCTGACACTCCAGAGGGGGTGCCGTCATGACCGGCATTCGTAAATCCCGGGTAAAGGTTCCGGGAAGCACAGCCAATATGGGTCCGGGCTTTGATACGCTTGGAATGGCGCTGTCGCTGTATGCCTGGATTGAAATGGCCGAAGCAGAGGAGACGCTGTTTCATCTGCATGGCGAAGAGATGAAGAGCGTTGCGCAGGACAAGAGCAACCTGATCTATAAGGTGGCCCAGATGGTATTCGACGAAGCCGGCGTATCCGTGCCTGAGCTTGAGATCTCCATGTATTCGGAGATTCCTCTTACCCGGGGGCTTGGCAGCAGCGCTTCCGCCATTATCGGCGGCATGGTCGCGGCCAATGCCCTGATCGGCTCTCCGCTGGATGAGGCGAAGATCTTCGATATGGCGACCGCGCTTGAGAAGCATCCCGACAATGTCGGCGCCTCCCTGTTCGGCGGAATCATCGCCGCCGCCTGGGACGGCAGCCATGCGGATGTTATCCGCATCGAGCCGCCGGAAGACCTGGACACACTGGTCGTCATCCCGGAGTTCGAGCTGGCGACCTCAAAGGCGCGCCAGGCGCTGCCGGCCGAGCTTACGATGGCCGACGCCGTATACAATGTCAGCCGCTCGTCGCTGCTGACCGGAGCCTTGGCCTGCGGCCGGCTCGATCTCATCGGTGCGGCGATGCGCGACCGCCTGCACCAGCCATACCGGGCGCCGCTTGTGCCCGGCATGGAAGCCGTGCTGGCCGGAGCGACGCAGCACGGTGCGCTCGGCGTCGCGCTCAGCGGCGCCGGCCCGACGCTCATTGCGCTGGTGGACCGCAAGGAGCCTCGCAGAAATGAACTGGAAGCGTTCATGAAGGACACGATGGCAGCCCATGGCATCCAGGCGGCTTCCCGCTGGCTGTCGCCCTGCCGCTCCGGCGCCGTCCTGCTGCCGGCATCCCCGGAAGGGATGCAAAATCAATCATTTTTGGATATGATAAAAGGAGAAGTACATTCATGAAATCGATAGCCGTACTGCCGGAAGGGACGACATCCCATGAAGCTCTGCTGTATCTCATGAAAGGAGAGTCCTGCCGGCCGGCGTTTCACAAGCTGATATCGGATGTATTTCTGGCCACAGCCAGAGGGGAATCGGATTACAGCGTTATCCCGATTGAGAATACGATTGAGGGCTCGGTCAGCATGCATATGGACTGGCTTATTCATGAAGTGGACCTGCCGATGCAGGCGGAATGGATTTACCCGTCCATTCAGAATCTGATCGTAAATCCCGGCGAATTCCGGAATGCGGAAGGCAAGGCTGATTACTCCGGCATAACGAAGATTCTCTCTCATCCCGTCGCGATGGCACAGTGCGGTCTGTTTATCCGCGCGAATGCGCCTCAAGCCGAGCTTGAAACGGTCGGCAGCACCTCGGAAGCCGTGGAGATTGTGAAGAACAATCCCGGCCGGGGCTGGGCAGCCATCGGGATCGAGCTGGGAGCCAGAACGCACGGCCTTGAAATCATCGCTCCAAAAATCACTGATCACGGCAACAATTTTACCCGTTTTGTACTGGTCGGCCCCGAGAAGCTTCAAATTCCCCGTATAAGCACGGGAAGCAAGACAAGCGTGCTGGTAACGCTGCCGGAGGACTTTCCGGGCGCGCTTCATCAAGTGCTGTCGGCGTTCGCCTGGCGGAGATTGAACTTGTCGCGGATTGAATCGCTGCCGACCAAGAAGAAGCTGGGCGCTTATTATTTTTATATTGATGTGCTCGAACCGCTCGACTCGGTCCTTCTCCCTGCCGCTATTGAGGAAATCAAAGCATTGGGCTGCATGGTCCGAATCCTGGGCTCGTACCCCACATACACCTATGAGGAAGAGAAAGCGGAGGTGCAGTAAGTTCATGTCAGAACAGTGGATTTATCTTGATGGTGAATATGTAACAAAGAAAGATGCTGTGGTATCCGTATTCGATCACGGTTTTTTGTACGGAGACGGTATCTTTGAGGGCATCCGGATTTATAACGGAAATATTTTCAAATGCAAGGAACACTTGAACCGTCTGTACGATTCGGCGAAATCCATAATGCTCGATATCCCCCTGACCTATGATGAAATGCTGGAAGCGATGGCCGAGACGATCAGCCGCAACGACATGCGCGATGGATATATCCGTCTGATCGTCTCCCGCGGTGCAGGCAATCTGGGCCTGGACCCGCGCCGCTGCCCGAAGGCGAGCGTTATCATCATTGTGGAGCAGCTGGCTATCTATCCGGAGCAGGCGTACCTGAACGGCCTTCGCGCGGTTTCCGTGTCGCAGCGCCGCAACATTCCGGATGCGCTCAACCCGAAGATCAAGTCGCTGAACTATCTGAACAATATCCTGGTCAAAATCCAGTCCAACCTGGCGGAAGCGGACGAAGCTATCATGCTGAACGCTCAGGGGTATGTGACGGAGGGATCGGGCGACAATATTTTTATCATCAAAAATGGAGTTGTCTATACCCCGCCTTGCTATCTGGGCGCTCTGGAAGGAATTACGCGTCTGGCTATTATCGAACTGTGCGAGAAGCTGGGCATCAAGCTTAAGGAAGAGCCTTTCTCTCTGCATGATCTCTATATCGCTGACGAAGTGTTCTTCACCGGAACCGCGGCTGAGGTTATCGCCTGCCGGGAAATCGATGGACGGAAGATCGGCGAAGGCCATGCCGGACCGATTACCCTCAAGCTGCTGGAGGAATTCCGCAAAGTGGTGGACAAGGACGGTCACAAGGTTTGGGAATCCTAAAACTATAAGTCTGACGCAAAATCCTTCCATGCAGGCATATCAAATGCCGTGTGGAAGGATTTTTTTTGCTTCTGGGAGGTCAATCGCCCATGGGCTGCATAAGATGTAGTAACCCAAGGAGTCGGAGATTGCCGCAAAACACTGCCTCGGAAGAACTCAGCCTTCGCTGTGCTTCCATCCAATGCTGCCCATTCCAACAACGCTCCATCACATGTTAGGAGGTTAAAGCTGCGTGAAAATCCATATTGTCAAACAAGGCGACACTCTTTATGAGTTGGCTCAAAAATACGGGGTGCCGCTGGAAAAACTGATCGAAGCCAATCCGCAACTAACGAATCCCGATGTTCTGAATATCGGAGACAAGGTGAAAATTCCTGTCCCGGCAAGTCCTGTTCCGGAGAGCGGCGAGCTGTACCATAAACATACGGTCAAACAGGGAGATACCCTGTGGAAGCTGTCCAAGGCTTGGGGCATTCAACTGAAGGATCTGATCGAAGCAAATCCCCAGATCAAAAATCCGGATGTTCTCAAGATCGGCGAAGTTATCAATATTCCGAAAAAGCCTGCGGCTGCACCGGCTCATTCCGGAACGACCGCCGGTTCGGTGGCTGGAGGCACGACGCCTGCCGGCAAAACTTATACGGGACCGATCGAACAGCCACCAGTCGAACAGCCGCCTCACAAGGCTCCGACCGCTCCTGTCGAGAAGGCCCCGACCGCTCCAATCACGAAGGCTCCAACCGCTCCTATTGAGAAGGCTCCGACCGCTCCGATTCCAGTTGAAAAAGCTCCCACTGCACCCATTCCAGTCCCTCAGCCGGTCACTGAAACCGTCCATACCGAGACGCAAAGCCTGTTCGTTCAAATTTCCGTTCCTGCCCAGGAGGCAATTGCTGAAATTCCTAAGCCGGTCGAGCCGCCGAAGGAATACTGCCTGCCGGAGCCGCCGAAGCCTT
This sequence comes from Paenibacillus stellifer, assembly GCF_000758685.1. Classification (NCBI taxonomy): domain Bacteria; kingdom Bacillati; phylum Bacillota; class Bacilli; order Caryophanales; family Paenibacillaceae; genus Paenibacillus; species Paenibacillus stellifer. The sequence goes on along the minus strand of NZ_CP009286.1, from coordinate 4,263,637 downwards.
ACTGCGGCTGCACCCCGGTTCCGGTCTGCGACAAGTCATACGGTTATCCGGGTATCACGGAGAATCCGAATTATTATGACTGCCCGCCTGCCTATCCGATGTACGAGAATATCCAGCCGGCTCCTTATATGCCGGGCGCTGTTCAACCTTTCGGATTTATGCCTGAGCCCTTACCGTCTTATTGCTATCCGGAGCCTACGCTTTACGCGCAGCCTACACCGTATATGGAGCCTGCGGTATCGCCCCAATATTTTCCCGGCGTTGCACCGGGCTACAGCGCGGATCAGTCGGCTGGAGGGTACATGGGCTTCCCGGCACCAGCGGCACCGGCTCAAGTATCACCTGCCTACATCAGTCAGCCGCCCGCAATGCCTTGGCCTTCCTGCGGCTGCGACAATTATTCCGGCGTTCAAGCTGTTCCTTATGCACAGGCAGGTTATGAAGCCCCCGGCTTTGGAGGCATGCCTGCGTATTCGCCGCAGCCCGCTTTCTATCCCTCGTATTCGGGCATACCGCAATCCTATATGATGCCGCAGATGGCTGCGGAGACATATCAGAGCCCGATGGTTTCCGGTCTTCCGCCTATTCCGCAGTACCCGGGCGTTCAAGACGGAATAATGCTGGATCGTCAGCCTGTGGAGTCTGTTCAAACTTCTGCAGCCGATAATCAAGAACTGGCTCCTGTTGCCGAAGAAGCCAAGGCCGAGCGTTCCAAACCGAAGGTCAAGACATCCGCACGCAGTACGGAGACGAAATCCGGCAGCTCCACCAAGAAGCCGACCGGAGCAAAGGCCAAAAATAGCAGCGCCCAAAAGCGCAGAAATCCCTGGATCTCGGATTGAGTTCTTATTAGGTATATAGGCTCAGACGTGCAGACTTTCACTTGAGAAGGTCTGCACGCTGTGCTGCCCGGGAATATAAGCGGGACTATAGCCGTTTATTTGAAAGGGCTTTAGTAGAGGATTCAGATATGATGAATTTGGGAAAATTTACTCGTTGTCTCGAGGTCACTGAGCATGTTATATTATAAATCCAGTCGCTGATGACTCTATTTGCAAGAGAGGCTGATTACTAAAAGTTTCAGACCTTATAAAAAAGATCTTGCAATGTCCTGGATGATATGATACATTAGAGATCCGGTTGACAAAAGGTCATCCGCACTGAAGAGTTAAAGCATTGAAGCTTGATCTTTGAAAACTGAACAACGAGTGAGTATTAAGAGAATTTAATTCTCGTCAGATTCAAAATGAGCAAATCAGCTTTTCATTAATGGAGAGTTTGATCCTGGCTCAGGACGAACGCTGGCGGCGTGCCTAATACATGCAAGTCGAGCGGAGTGGTGAGGGAGCTTGCTCCCGATCCACTTAGCGGCGGACGGGTGAGTAACACGTAGGCAACCTGCCCTTCAGACTGGGATAACTACCGGAAACGGTAGCTAATACCGGATAATTCCTTTCTTCGCCTGAAGGAAGGATGAAAGACGGAGCAATCTGTTACTGAGGGATGGGCCTGCGGCGCATTAGCTAGTTGGTGGGGTAACGGCTCACCAAGGCGACGATGCGTAGCCGACCTGAGAGGGTGAACGGCCACACTGGGACTGAGACACGGCCCAGACTCCTACGGGAGGCAGCAGTAGGGAATCTTCCGCAATGGGCGAAAGCCTGACGGAGCAACGCCGCGTGAGTGATGAAGGTTTTCGGATCGTAAAGCTCTGTTGCCAGGGAAGAACGTTCTCTAGAGTAACTGCTAGAGAAGTGACGGTACCTGAGAAGAAAGCCCCGGCTAACTACGTGCCAGCAGCCGCGGTAATACGTAGGGGGCAAGCGTTGTCCGGAATTATTGGGCGTAAAGCGCGCGCAGGCGGCGATTTAAGTCTGGTGTTTAAACCATGGGCTCAACCTGTGGTCGCATCGGAAACTGGATGGCTTGAGTGCAGAAGAGGAAAGTGGAATTCCACGTGTAGCGGTGAAATGCGTAGAGATGTGGAGGAACACCAGTGGCGAAGGCGACTTTCTGGGCTGTAACTGACGCTGAGGCGCGAAAGCGTGGGGAGCAAACAGGATTAGATACCCTGGTAGTCCACGCCGTAAACGATGAGTGCTAGGTGTTAGGGGTTTCGATACCCTTGGTGCCGAAGTTAACACAGTAAGCACTCCGCCTGGGGAGTACGGTCGCAAGACTGAAACTCAAAGGAATTGACGGGGACCCGCACAAGCAGTGGAGTATGTGGTTTAATTCGAAGCAACGCGAAGAACCTTACCAGGTCTTGACATCCCCCTGAATACGTTAGAGATAGCGTAGGCCTTCGGGACAGGGGAGACAGGTGGTGCATGGTTGTCGTCAGCTCGTGTCGTGAGATGTTGGGTTAAGTCCCGCAACGAGCGCAACCCTTGACTTTAGTTGCCAGCAGGTCAGGCTGGGCACTCTAGAGTGACTGCCGGTGACAAACCGGAGGAAGGTGGGGATGACGTCAAATCATCATGCCCCTTATGACCTGGGCTACACACGTACTACAATGGCCGGTACAACGGGAAGCGAAACCGCGAGGTGGAGCCAATCTTATAAAGCCGGTCTCAGTTCGGATTGCAGGCTGCAACTCGCCTGCATGAAGTCGGAATTGCTAGTAATCGCGGATCAGCATGCCGCGGTGAATACGTTCCCGGGTCTTGTACACACCGCCCGTCACACCACGAGAGTTTACAACACCCGAAGTCGGTGGGGTAACCCGCAAGGGAGCCAGCCGCCGAAGGTGGGGTAGATGATTGGGGTGAAGTCGTAACAAGGTAGCCGTATCGGAAGGTGCGGCTGGATCACCTCCTTTCTATGGAGAATCGTCATCCGCAGAGATGACATTCAAGAAATCTAACCGGTCGGTTAGTTGCTCACTCGTTGGTCAGTTTTGAGAGTTCAAGCTCTCAAAGTCGGAAAGACCTTGGTCTGGACGACTCTCCGAATTCTTCATCGGCACAATCTGTGATCGACCGAAGAATTCAGAGATTGATCCTTGAAAACTGGATACCGAAACGAAAATTGCGTTTTAGAACATCTTTTAGCTGAAACTTGTGTCTAGCAAGTTGAAGTAAGTGATGCTTAGAGCGAAGGGGTTTGGATGTTGGAGCGAATTTGGATGGAAGCGGTGTTCGAAGCAGCGTGAGCGGCAGAGAAGAGGTTCCACCAAGCGGAGCAGAAACAGCCAAACGCCGGAGCGTTGGTTAAGCTAGTAAGAGCACACGGAGGATGCCTAGGCGCCAGGAGCCGAAGAAGGACGTGGCGAACAACGAAAAGGCCTCGGGGAGCTGTAAGCAAGCGTTGATCCGGGGGTGTCCGAATGGGGAAACCCGGCTGTGGTAATGCACAGTCACTCATTGCTGAATACATAGGCAATGAAGAGGCAGACCAGGGGAACTGAAACATCTAAGTACCCTGAGGAAGAGAAAACAAGAGTGATTCCGTCAGTAGCGGCGAGCGAACGCGGAACAGCCTAAACCAGGGAGCTTGCTCCCTGGGGTTGTGGGACGTCTCACATGGAGTTACAAAGGAACAGGGTAGACGAAGAGGTCTGGAAAGGCCCGCCGGATAAGGTAAAAGCCCTGTAGTTGAAAGTCTGTTCCCTCCGAGACGGATCCCGAGTAGTGCGGGGCACGTGAAACCCCGTATGAATCCGGCAGGACCATCTGCCAAGGCTAAATACTCCCTGGCGACCGATAGTGAAACAGTACCGTGAGGGAAAGGTGAAAAGCACCCCGGAAGGGGAGTGAAACAGTACCTGAAACCGTGTGCTTACAAGAAGTCAGAGCCCATTTTAGGGGTGATGGCGTGCCTTTTGTAGAATGAACCGGCGAGTTACGTTTAACGTGCAAGGTTAAGGCGAGGAGCCGGAGCCGCAGCGAAAGCGAGTCTGAATAGGGCGACGAAGTACGTGGACGTAGACCCGAAACCGTGTGATCTACCCCTGTCCAGGGTGAAGGTGCGGTAACACGCACTGGAGGCCCGAACCCACGAACGTTGAAAAGTTCGGGGATGAGGTGGGGGTAGCGGAGAAATTCCAATCGAACTCGGAGATAGCTGGTTCTCCCCGAAATAGCTTTAGGGCTAGCCTCGGAAATGACAGTCGTGGAGGTAGAGCACTGATTGGGTGCGGGGCCCGCAAGGGTTACCAAGCTCAGTCAAACTCCGAATGCCATAGACTGATTAACCGGGAGTCAGACAGTGAGTGCTAAGATCCATTGTCAAAAGGGAAACAGCCCAGACCATCAGCTAAGGTCCCCAAGTGTGTGTTAAGTGGGAAAGGATGTGGAGTTGCACAGACAACCAGGATGTTGGCTTAGAAGCAGCCACCATTTAAAGAGTGCGTAATAGCTCACTGGTCGAGTGACTCTGCGCCGAAAATGTAACGGGGCTAAACACACCACCGAAGCTATGGCTTGGATCGACTTCACTGCTTCTTTGAGGCGGTGTTTATCGCGAGAACAGGTTTGCCGAAGAGCCGGTATCCAGGCTTGAGGCCAAATGGTTCCCAGGGGATAAACACAAGGCTTCGAGGCAGGAGTGAAGTCGATCCAGGGGTAGGGGAGCGTTGTGTATAGGTTGAAGCTGGACCGAGAGGACTGGTGGACAGTACACAAGTGAGAATGCCGGTATGAGTAACGAAAAGATCAGTGAGAATCTGATCCGCCGAAAGCCCAAGGTTTCCTGAGGAAGGCTCGTCCGCTCAGGGTCAGTCGGGACCTAAGGCGAGGCCGAAAGGCGTAGTCGAAGGACAACAGGTTGATATTCCTGTACCACCATAATCCGTTATGAGCAATGGGGGGACGCAGGAGGGTAGTGACGCGGACTGATGGATGTCCGTCCAAGCAGCGAGGCTGGTGTATAGGCAAATCCGTACACCATAAGGCTGGGCTGTGATGGGGAGCGAAACTTACAGTAGCGAAGGTCATGATCTCACACTGCCAAGAAAAGCCTCTAGCCAGGAGAAGGTGCCCGTACCGCAAACCGACACAGGTAGGCGAGAAGAGAATTCTAAGGCGCGCGGAAGAACTCTCGTTAAGGAACTCGGCAAAATGACCCCGTAACTTCGGGAGAAGGGGTGCCTCGGTAGGGTGAATAGCCCGAGGGGGCCGCAGTGAAAAGGCCCAAGCGACTGTTTAGCAAAAACACAGGTCTGTGCGAAGCCGCAAGGCGAAGTATACGGGCTGACGCCTGCCCGGTGCTGGAAGGTTAAGGGGAGCGGTTAGGGGTTAAACCCGAAGCTGTGAACCGAAGCCCCAGTAAACGGCGGCCGTAACTATAACGGTCCTAAGGTAGCGAAATTCCTTGTCAGGTAAATTCTGACCCGCACGAATGGCGTAACGACTTGGGCGCTGTCTCAACGAGAGATCCGGTGAAATTTTAATACCTGTGAAGATGCAGGTTACCCGCGACAAGACGGAAAGACCCCATGGAGCTTTACTGCAGCTTGATATTGAACTTGGGTACGATCTGTACAGGATAGGTGGGAGCCTAGGAAGCCGGAGCGCCAGCTTCGGTGGAGGCGACGTTGGGATACCACCCTGATCGTATCTAGGTTCTAACCTGGTACCGTAATCCGGTACGGGGACCGTGTCAGGCGGGCAGTTTGACTGGGGCGGTCGCCTCCTAAAGCGTAACGGAGGCGTCCCAAGGTTCCCTCAGAATGGTTGGAAATCATTCGAAGAGTGCAAAGGCAGAAGGGAGCTTGACTGCGAGACCCACAAGTCGAGCAGGGACGAAAGTCGGGCTTAGTGATCCGGTGGTACCGCATGGAAGGGCCATCGCTCAACGGATAAAAGCTACCCTGGGGATAACAGGCTTATCTCCCCCAAGAGTCCACATCGACGGGGAGGTTTGGCACCTCGATGTCGGCTCATCGCATCCTGGGGCTGAAGTAGGTCCCAAGGGTTGGGCTGTTCGCCCATTAAAGCGGTACGCGAGCTGGGTTCAGAACGTCGTGAGACAGTTCGGTCCCTATCTGTCGTGGGCGCAGGAAATTTGAGAGGAGCTGTCCTTAGTACGAGAGGACCGGGATGGACGTACCGCTGGTGCACCAGTTGTTCCGCCAGGAGCACGGCTGGGTAGCTATGTACGGACGGGATAAGCGCTGAAAGCATCTAAGCGTGAAGCCCCCCTCAAGATGAGATTTCCCAATACGTAAGACCCCTTGAAGACGACGAGGTTGATAGGCTGGGGGTGGAAGTGCAGCAATGCATGGAGCTGACCAGTACTAATCGGTCGAGGGCTTATCCAAGACTACCCCACAAAGTGAGGAAGACGCTGACGAAGCCGATTCCGAGTACTTTGCGGGGGCCCCATAAGCATACCCCAAAAAGTGAAGTGGAGGCTTCGAAGAGTACACCGAGTACTTTTCGGGGACCCCGAGACACCCAGTAAGGGCTAAGACGCAAGGTTTCGTTTCGATCCAGTTTTCAGGCGATCAAGCCTGAATATGCATTTGTACCGCAAATGCCCGTTTGGTGGCGATGGCGGAGGGGTTCCACGCGTACCCATCCCGAACACGACCGTTAAGCCCTCCAGCGCCGATGGTACTTGGACCGAAGGGTCCTGGGAGAGTAGGACGCTGCCAAGCACATGAACCACTGTTGATGTTTCAACAGTGGTTTTTTGATGGAAGATGAAATTAATTTCGCTTAATTTTAATTTCACTATTGAAATCTATACTGCATTTTGATATAATATATTTTGTTGTCACGAATTAATAATGTGGCCCGTTGGTCAAGGGGTTAAGACACCTCCCTTTCACGGAGGTAACAGGGGTTCGAATCCCCTACGGGTCATTTCATCACTTTATACTATCGCGGGGTGGAGCAGCTCGGTAGCTCGTCGGGCTCATAACCCGAAGGTCGCAGGTTCAAATCCTGCCCCCGCAATTTAATCTTCCTTCTGGAAGTGGCCTGTGGAACCGTGGTGTAGAGGCCTAACATGCCTGCCTGTCACGCAGGAGATCGCGGGTTCGAATCCCGTCGGTTCCGCCATTGTTTTTCATTCTTACCAATTTATTATGCGGACGTGGCTCAGCGGTAGAGCATCGCCTTGCCAAGGCGAGGGTCGCGGGTTCGATTCCCGTCGTCCGCTCCATATTTGCGCCCTTAGCTCAGCTGGATAGAGCGTTTGACTACGAATCAAAAGGTCGGGAGTTCGAATCTCTCAGGGCGCGCCATTTATGCTTTCTATTAACACGGGAAGTATTGAAGCAATACTTTTTCTATAATAGAACCGACAAGACCGCTATGCGGTCTTTTTTTATATTGGGCTTCAGCCCGTTGAGTACGCGAAATCATGAGATACGAAAAACAATCTGCCACGCGCCGGATTCCCGGGACCGAGCCTACGCATTGACCGGAACAGCGCCTACAGTTGCCATCATACAGCTTCCCCGCATAAACCTTTCATTCATGGGACACAATTAGGTAAAACAGAAGAATGAAGGGATGTACATGAGTGCTTTTCGGTTGAAAAGACAGCTATGGCGTCGCTGGAGACGGTGGAAGAAGGCTCTTTGGGCCGGAACAGCATGTTCCATGCTGATTCTGATCGCCTGGTCGGGATTTCAGGTTCCGGAGCGGATGACTAAACTGCTGACCGGCTCCATGACTACGGCTGAGCGGATATACGCTGACTGGAGCCGTCAGGAGGTCTGGAATCAGCAGGCAGCGGCCGTTTTTCGGGGATCGGAAGCCTGGAATATGCCCAACTCAAATGTGCGGGAGAATGATTCGCTACGCCGGGCCATTTCGGAGAGCGGCCTTAGTCGGCGTGTCCACTATACAACCACATATGTATGTGGAGACGAAGTGACGGAGGGCGGAGGTTTGATGAAATCGGCTGAGGTTCTGTCTCTGCTGGATCAACATCCGGAGTGGAACGGTACGATCGATTCATCGGGTAATCTGTGGCTGAAGCGGACGGTCAATGATTTATCTCCCGACTGCAAAAGAGAGGCTTACATCGGAATTGATCAAGTCGGAAATTTGACCTTGTTTAAAGGGCCGCCTAAACGTGAGGAAGTGCTGAAGACTTTTTTTCAAATCGATATCGGCACGATGAAATCCTCCCTCCCGGAGAAAGTCTGGAAGCAGCTTCAAGGCGGAATTCGCATTCAGGATATGGAAGAGTACAACAGCGTGCTCTCGACTTTCAGCGATTTTGCGCGTGACAGTGATGAACGGGCGATGTAGAGATCATGGATACAACAAAATATAAGGGGAATTGAGCCTCGGCGCAGCCGTGGCTTTTTTGTCTGCTTTTTGGGATATAGAATATGCTGGAGAGATCACACGAAAGAAACTTTATGCCCCCGGCTTAGCCTATTTTTGCTATAATGGGTAGAAGGAATACATATGTTCGCTTTCAGGGCGAAGCTATGATTCAGAGGAATAGGCATGCTGCTAGGGCAGAGGAGAGATGGTCTTGCGGATTTTGGGGATCGACCCGGGGATTGCGATAGTCGGCTTCGGTTTCATCGATAAGAATGGCAGCAGACTGACACCGGTGCAGTACGGCAGCATCCAGACGGAAGCTCATACGCCCGACGAGGAACGGCTGCTTCACGTATATGAAGGCATGCTTCAGCTGATTGACCGGTACAAGCCGGACGCGGTGGCGTTTGAGAAGCTTTTTTTCAACCGGAACGTCACAACGGCGATGTCGGTAAGCCAGGCGCGGGGTGTGCTGATTTTGGCTTCGGTACAGCGGGGACTGCCGATAGCGGAATATACGCCGATGCAGGTGAAGCAGGCGATAGTCGGCTACGGAAAGGCGGAGAAGAAGCAGGTGCAGGAAATGGTCCGGATGTTCCTGAAGCTGAGCGCCGTGCCGAAGCCCGACGACGTGGCGGATGCGCTTGCGGTCGCTGTCTGTCATGCCCACTCGTACACACTCAATTCGAAAATAAATGAGGTATTGCGAAAATGATCGATTTTCTAAGAGGCCCGGTCGTGCATCTGGAGCAGGAATATGTGGTGCTGGATGTGCAGGGAGTAGGATATCGGGTGTTCTGCCCGAATCCTTACGCTTTTGCCAAACAGGAAGGACCGGTTACGATATATATTCATCACCATGTGCGCGAAGACGCCATTCAGTTGTTCGGGTTCCCGACGAGGGAGGAGCAGAAGCTGTTCCGCAAGCTGATCGAGGTGTCGGGGATCGGACCCCGCGTCGCGCTTGGCATTCTGTCGGGAGGCACGCCGGACCATGTCATTTCGGCCATTTATCAAGAGAACCTTACATTTCTCACCAAGCTTCCGGGAATCGGGAAGAAGACGGCACAGCGCATGATCCTGGATCTGAAGGACAAGCTGGACGGACTGGGAACGATTACGTTCCAGACGGGTCTGTTCGCGATCGAGGAGGAGACTGTAATCGGCGAGACCTCCTGGCAGGAGGCACGGGACGGCCTGAAGGCGCTCGGTTATACGGAAGCGGAATTGGACCGTGTCTGGCTGACGCTGAAAAAAGAAGGCGCAGAGGCGTCTTCGGTCGATGTGCTGATGAAGAAGGCGCTGAAGCTGCTGTATATCGCCAAATAAAAGGGTAAGGCGGTTATATTAGGGCTCGACGCCGGTTGGCCCGAAGTTCCTTACCATTGACGAAGTGGAGCGATGAAAGATGGAGGACCGGATCATATCCGCGAATTTAATGATGGAAGATCAGGCGGTGGAGCTTAGTCTGCGTCCCCGCTATTTAGCTGAATATATTGGACAAAACCAGGTCAAGGAGAACCTCAAGATTTATATCGAAGCGGCCAAAATGCGCAGCGAGGCGCTGGATCATGTGCTGCTGTACGGTCCCCCCGGTCTTGGCAAAACGACGCTGGCGAACATTATCGCCAATGAGCTCGGCGTTAACCTGCGCACGACTTCGGGGCCAGCGATCGAACGTCCGGGTGATTTGGCGGCGCTGCTGACGAATCTGCAGGAGGGCGATGTGCTCTTCATTGACGAGATTCACAGACTGCACCGGACGGTGGAGGAAGTGCTGTATCCGGCGATGGAGGATTCTGCGCTTGATATTATGATTGGCAAAGGACCGAGCGCACGCTCGGTCCGGCTGGATTTGCCGCCATTCACGCTGGTCGGGGCGACGACGCGTGCAGGGTTATTGTCCGCACCGCTTCGCGACCGCTTCGGCGTCGTCAGCAGACTTGAATTCTACACAGTGGACGAACTGAGCTATATCGTGTCCCGGGGGGCTGATATTCTCGGCATCGAGATTATCGGTGACGCAGCCGATGAGATTGCGCTTCGCTCACGGGGAACGCCCCGGATCGCGAATCGCCTGCTGAAACGGGTCCGCGATTATGCGCAGGTGAAGGGCGACGGCATTATCACGCCTGACATCGCAGAAGAAGCGTTGAAAATGCTGCAGGTCGATCCCAGAGGGCTGGACAGCATCGACCATCGTATGCTGCATTCCATGATCACCGGCTTCCGTGGAGGCCCGGTCGGACTCGATACGATTGCCGCCACGGTAGGCGAGGAAAGCCAGACCATTGAAGACGTATATGAGCCTTATCTGCTGCAGATCGGCTTCCTTCAGCGGACGCCTCGGGGCAGAGTGGCAACGCCCGCAGCTTATCACCATTTAGGAATCCCGCTCCCTCCGGAGCAGAACTAAAAAAGAGTCAGCATCTGGCTATGGGAGGAGAACGTGAGAATGAAGGGTTTGTGGACTATTGGAAGACCGGCACTAGCCAAAGGCATGCTGGCCGCTGTACTGGCGGCCGGAAGCCTGATTCTGCCTGCAGAAACCGGTCATGCGCAATCCGGCGATACGATCCGAGTAGCGCTGTTCGCTGACATCGGCAGCAAATATAAACTGACTGTGCCTGTCGTGACGCTGCAATCGGGACAAGCCTGGAGCCTGTCCGCCAAGGACAGCGGGGCCTCCCTGATTACCGTGCCTGCAGGCAGCAGAGCCCGGGCAAGCCTTGACGGCTATCGGGTTAAGGTACTCGAGACGTCATCGTGGCAGACGGCTGCCACGGCGGCGAAGAAGCTAAGCGCAACCGACGACAAGCCGCTGCTGTTCCTGAATTCGAAGGGCGGAGCGAACGTCTATCAGCTCTATACAGGTACATATGCCAGCGAAAGCGCCGCGAAGAATGCGGCCACGAGAGTCGCGAAGGCAGGACTTGGACTGCCAGCGGATCAGACACCGGCAGTCAAAGGCGGGAAGCATTTGACCGCAGGCAGCTATGCGACGCAGGCAGAGGCCGACACGGCAAGGCTGTCCTTAGCCGCCGCCGGGGTCGATGCCTGGACCGCAGTCGTTCCCGATGCCGGCGGGGGAACGCGGTATGAGGTGTGGGTAGCCGAGGCGGCGAATGACGCCGACCTGGCTGCCGCCAAGACGGTGCTGAGCCAGGTACTGCCTCAGGTCACCCTCGGAACCGCAGGAGCCGGATTGATGCTTCGGACCGACGCGGGTCTTGATTTCAGCGCCGAGACCCAGGTGGCGCATTATGCCGTATCCGGCGGAACGCCGGTCATGGCGGCGGGAACGGCTGGCATTCAATTGGCGGAACGGTCGAAGCGGACGTACCGGGGAAGCCTTGAACTTGGAGCATCGAACGGCTCGCTGTCGGTAATCAATGTCGTGCCGCTGGAGCAGTACCTGTACTCCGTGGTAGGCGGCGAAGTCTCTTCAAGCTGGCCCGCCGAAGCACTGAAGGCGCAGGCGGTGGCGGCGCGCAGCTATGCGCTGGCGCAGGGCAACCGGTTCGACATTGCGAATGTCGTGGATACGACGCTTAGTCAAGTGTATAACGGAACCGGAACAGAGGCGGCCTCGATAACGGCCGCTGTTGATGCGACCTCCGGTGAACTGCTCATGAACGGCGGAAGTGTGGTGGAAGCCGTCTTCTCATCGAACAGCGGCGGGAAGACGGCCGATCCTTCCGAGGTATGGAACAGCGGCGGCAGTGTGTTCGCCAGTGTGGACAGTCCAGGGGATACCTCAGCGGTATCATCCAAGATGTGGTATTATGTGCAGCTGTCAAGCGGAAGCGCCGGCTACGTGCGCGAAGACAATGTCAAGCTGACGGGTGACAAGAACGCGGCGAGTCTGCCGCTGCTGACAGCGACGACCAAAGATGTCAATGTACGGGTGATGCCTGTGGTGGAATCAGGCAAAGATCCGGTCGGCAAGCTGAATCCGGGCGATACAGCCGTTGTGCTGGACAAGGTGTCGGAGTCGGGCAGCTATAGCTGGATCAAGGGGCCTTTTACATCGGCCGATATTTTGAAGAGCTTGCAGGGCAAGACAACGGCTTCTTCTCTGCCTTCATCGATCGTAACGCTCGAGGTCACGCAGCGCGGTCCTTCGGGACGGGCTATGATGGTCAAGGCCAACGGAACGCCGCTGACCGTGAAGTATCCCGATTTGTACCGTTCGGCCTTCGGCGGACTTCCGAGCACTTTGTTTGATATTGTACCTGCCGGCAGTTATACTGTATTAGGCGCGGACGGCCGCACCTCAACGGTTTCCGGCCAGACAAGCGTTCTCTCCGCCTCCGGCGTCGTGACGGGAGGAGGAAGCGGAACGGTCGTAATGAACAGCCGCTCCGAGGGCCGCGTTATCGGAACCGGATCCGGCTTCATGTTCATCGGCAAAGGCAATGGACACGGCCTCGGCATGTCCCAATGGGGCGTGAAAGGAATGGCCGACGAAGGGTATGATTACAAGGCAATTCTGCAACACTATTTTCAGAACGTGACTATAACTAAGGAATGACCTGCAATGAATGTGGATTTATATGATTTTGATCTGCCGGAGGAGCTGATAGCCCAGACTCCGCTTCCAGACCGCAGCGCCTCCAGGCTGCTGACGCTTGATAAATCAAGCGGAGTGACGGAACACCGGCATTTTACCGATATTCTGACTGAACTGAAGCCCGGCGACACGCTGGTGCTGAACGATACCCGGGTGATTCCGGCCCGCCTGTTCGGGGTCAAGGAAGACACCGGGGCGAAAGCGGAAGTGCTGCTTCTAAAGAATCTGGGCGAGGACCGGTGGGAAGCACTCGTTAAGCCCGGCAAGAAGCTCAAGACTGGCGCGGTCATCTCCTTTGGAGAGGAACTGCAGGCGGTGGTCGAGGAAGAGAGCGATATGGGCGGACGTACGCTCCGCTTCATGTATCAAGGCATTTTTCAGGAGATTCTGGACAGACTGGGCACGATGCCGCTTCCACCCTACATTAAGGAGAAGCTTGATGACCGGGAGCGTTATCAGACCGTATATGCCAAGAACGAAGGCTCTGCGGCTGCGCCGACGGCCGGACTGCATTTCACAAAAGAACTGCTGAAGCAGATTCAGGACAAAGGGGTTCGCATCGCGTATATCACCCTGCATGTCGGTCTTGGTACCTTCCGCCCAATGTCAGTGGAGACGGTTGAGGAGCATGTTATGCATGCCGAATTCTTCATGCTGTCGCAGGAAACGGCGGATATGCTGAACAAGGCGCGGACTGAGGGCGGACGAATTGTGGCGGTGGGAACTACCTCGTGCCGGACGCTGGAAACAGTAGGCGGAATGTTCGGGGACGGTCCGCTTGAAGCATGCAGCGGGTGGACGGATATTTTCATATATCCGGGATATTCGTTCAAACTTGTGGATGCGCTGATCACGAACTTTCATCTGCCCAAATCCACGCTCGTCATGCTGGTCAGTGCGCTGGCCGGCCGGGAGCATATACTAAACGCCTATAAGGAAGCGATCCGGGAAAGTTACCGGTTCTTCAGTTTCGGCGACGCGATGTTCATATACTAAGTAAGGATGGGTTATCAAAAATGGCAGCTATAACATATGAGCATATCAAAACGTGCAAGCAGTCGGGAGCGCGGCTCGGACGGGTGCACACACCGCATGGCATAATTGAGACGCCGACCTTCATGCCGGTTGGCACGCAGGCCACGGTGAAGACGATGAGTCCGGAGGAATTGAAGGAGATGGATGCCCAGATTATCCTGAGCAACACCTATCATCTGTTCCTTCGCCCGGGCCATGATATCGTCCGCGAAGCGGGCGGCCTGCATAAATTCATGAACTGGGACCGCCCTATTCTGACGGACAGCGGCGGCTTTCAGGTGTTCTCGCTGGCAGAGATGCGCAAAATTACGGAGGAAGGCGTACATTTCCGTTCCCACCTTAATGGAGACAAGAAGTTCCTCTCTCCTGAAGTAGCGATGGAAGTGGAGAACGCGCTCGGCTCCGATATTATGATGGCCTTTGACGAATGTCCGCCTTATCCGGCGGAATACGATTATGTCAAACGCTCGATGGAGCGGACGACACGCTGGGCTGAGCGCTGCCTGAAAGCACACGCCCGTCCTAATGATCAAGGACTGTTCGCGATCGTGCAGGGAGGCATGTACGAAGACCTGCGCCGCCAGAGCGCGGCGGATTTGACTTCCATGGATTTCCCGGGGTATGCTATTGGAGGACTTAGTGTCGGAGAGTCCAAGCAGCTTATGTATGAAGTTCTGGATTACACGGTTCCGCTGCTGCCGCAGAACAAACCGCGCTATTTGATGGGCGTAGGTTCGCCTGACGCGCTGCTGGAAGGTGCAATCCGGGGAGTGGACATGTTCGATTGCGTTCTGCCGACCCGAATTGCCCGTAATGGAACAACGATGACCAGTCAGGGAAGACTTGTCGTCCGCAACGCCCAATATGCCCGTGATTTTGGGCCGCTTGATCCCGAATGCGACTGCTATACATGCCGCAATTATTCGCGTGCGTATTTGCGCCATTTGATTAAGAGCGATGAGACGTTCGGACTTCGTCTGACGACCTACCATAATCTGTACTTCCTGTTGGACCTGATGCGTAAGGTGCGTAAAGCCATCATGGAAGACCGGCTGCTGGATTTTCGCGATGAGTTTTTCGCGCAATACGGTTTACATGAGAATACAAAGGGCTTCTAATTGCTGAATTGTGCATGATTTGTTGAGAGGGGGGAGAAAGATGTTTCAATACGCTGCTACCAGCGGCTCGCAGGCCTCAAGTATTTATGGGCTTATCCTGCCGTTCGTTCTGATGTTCGTCGTGTTCTACTTCCTGCTGATCCGTCCCCAGCAGAAGAAGACCAAGTCGCGCAACCAGATGCTGAAAGCGCTGAAAAAAGGCGACAAGGTGGTAACCATCGGGGGCCTGCACGGCACCATTGTGGAAATTACGGATGATATTGCCGTGCTCCGCGTTAACGATGTAACCAAGCTGACCTTTGACCGTGGCTCAATCAGTCACGCGATTGGGGAGACGAAGGAATAATACCGGCTATTTGTCCGGAAGGCAACAACTCAGGCATCCAATAAGTACAAACAAACGGCGTTCTTTCCGTAACGGAAGGAGTGCCGTTTTTTGCTGTGCCAGTAGTAAAAATTGCAGTAAAACGGAATATTAGGTCCACGCAATAAGAAAGAGCCCCGAAAAAGGGCTCTTTCTTTAATCCTTTTGCAGTACAACCCGGTACAATGCCGTGCGCCATCCTGCCAGAAAGCTGAACGTTAGGCGTGCGGCGCTTCGCTTCCGACCCTTACGGCGGTTTCACTGCCGCGAAGCGTCAACTTGGCAAGCTGGATGCTGAGCGAGGAGGACACGATGGCCAGAACCGTGCCGCCCATCATATCGGTCAGCCAGTGAATGCCTAAATAAAAGATGCCGAAGATGATGACCGCAGCAGAAATGCCGGTAATAACCATCCATCGGCGGTTGCCTGAGCGGAATGCCAGCAGCGCCGTTGTGAGCGAGATCGCTGTATGCAAGCTGGGAAAACAATTGTTCAGCCCGGACAATGCGCGGTATTCACTCTCGAAATTGGGGAAGGCATCCAGCATAACAAAGCGGACGCCGGCCGGCGCATAGGACCATACCTCGTTAACCGGGAAATACAGATAGAACGGAATTGCAATCGCATAGTTCAGGATGACGGCGTAGCATGTGGCGTACAGCAGCAGCCGGTTTTTGTCCAGCAGATATACGCCGAGCGATGCGGCTAATGCAGACTGAAGCATGAAGATATAGAAGAATACGATAATCGGCGTCAGCCAGTGCGCAAAGAACAACTGTTGAAAATGTTGGACAAAATGCCCTTCGATTCCGAACACAAAGCTTGTGAAGTCGGACGTCAGATGCAATTTTTTCTCGATCTGCAGCTCATACTTATTCAAGGCCAGAATGGCGAACATGCCGGCGACAAGAAGAACCAGCTTGTAGGAATGCAGCATTTCCTTGCCGAGATTGGCCAGCGCGACGAATGGGTTACGCCGGGCTCCCAGGCCGATCAGCACAATTACGAGCACCACGGTAAACAAGCTGATGGTATTCATGGAATGGTAAAGCAAAGGATTCGAAGCCTCCTTGAATGTGGAAAGTGACATGGGATGAAGACAGTGTATCACATTTTGAGAGGCGCGTTTCAATTTTTTTAATCGAAAAATTTACGCTTTCTGGAAATTAACTCCCAGTATGCCTCCAACCGCTCCGATCAAAGCAGCAGCCGCAATCCACAGCAGATCGGCTGCTCTGAGCGAAGCGTCCAATGCCAGAAATCCAATGAGCAGCACAATTGCGCCGTAGAAGGCGCCGGTCAGGCAGCCCTGATACCATCCTTTGGAGGAAGCGCGTCTGCCAGAGGCCCACCCCCCAAAAATAATGGCGATCGCATGCACGACGTAGGTGTACAGCGATAAATCGTGCTCGGTAAGGCCGCTTCCCCACAGGAGCAGTGACAGAGCAAAGGCTCCCAGCAGCATCCACATGAAGGCACGGACAAGCCCTGACAGCACGGGATTCCCGATATTCGGCAATAATAGTTTGCGAAGCAAATGCATAATTCATCCTCCTAAAAGTTTTGATAGCATATACTTCCTTGATCATATCTTCGCAAAACTCGCTTCGGAAGCATACGCTATGTATGATAGCCGCCTGATCCAGTTGCATCGTTCATTGCTTCATTTTATGAGACAGCTTGCCACACTAGTACAAGAATGCGCAGCCAGGTCTTTTACCAAGAATTGACCGGGGGAAGTTCGAATGCCTCCAAGAACGTGAGGTCAGACTAGCAGTACATGGCTCCTGCCCGGAGCTTGTCGGCCGCTAACCTGAAAGGAGAGCTTAAGCCAATGGTTGGGCATATCGCCACACATGCTTTTTTGACTCTGCTGATGTACGTGACTATTTTCTTGTGCATGCGCATTATGGGAAAACGGGAGATCGGTAAGCTTTCGGTATTTGACCTGACCATTTCCATCATGATCGCCGAGATTGCAACCTTCGTCATCGAAGACATCAAGCGTCCGCTGTACGACGGATTTGTGCCCATGGCGACGCTCGTCCTGACCCAAGTCTTGCTGGCGCATCTCAGCCTCAAAAGCCGCAAGCTTCGTCTGCTGATCGACGGCAGGCCGAGCGTTCTGATCTCAGATGGCACTATACGGCCCAAAGAAATGCGCAAACAGCGTTATAATATCGATGATTTGCTGCTTCAGCTGAGAGGACAGAATATTACGAATCTGGCGGATGTCGAATTCGCGATCCTGGAGCCGACAGGTCAGCTGACGGTTATCGAGAAGAACAAGGATGCTTCAGAATTGGGAGGCACCGGCACGAACCAGGAATCCACCTCGGGTGGCGGGCAAAATGGGACCGGCAAAGCCTCAGGCGGCAGCGGACAATCGAGTGGTAAACAGGGACAGGGAATCAAAATCGAGAATATCCGCTATGAAGGACTTCCTGTTCCGCTCATTATGGATGGCAAAGTGCAGGACGAGAATCTGGAGATGCTTGGTAAAAACCGTTTTTGGCTGAAAAATCAAATCCGGCAGAAAGGCGCGTCTGATTTCCGGGATATTTTTCTATGCACGATCGATCATAAAGGCAAAATCTATATCGACCGGCGGCCGGTGAAATAGCGAGAGGTCCCCAAAACACTACAGCCAGCGGCGAATCAGCGGAAGCTTCTTGAGATCCTGCCGCGAGAACAAGCCCGTGAGCAGCGAGACGCCGATGTACAGGGAGAAGCCCAGAGCGGAAGCGAGAATAAAATGAATCCACTGCGCTCCGCCTGGATAGGGAGAATGCAGATAGACGTATTTGGCGCCGGCTCCCATAATCGTCATCGCCGCGCCGATTTTGAACAGATCTCTCGTCTGCAGGCGCAGGGACACCAGCTTGATCACGCTGTACCCGTGCAGCAGCGTTACCAGGATGCTGTTCACGATAATGGCGATCAGCGCGCCGGTAATCCCGTATTCGGGCCGTGAGGCTAGACCGAGAATCAGCATGATCTTGACGACCGCGCCCGCCAGTGTATTGAACAGCGCTGTTCCCGGGCGTTCCATGGCCTGAAGAGTAGCCTGCAGCGGGGGCTGCACATACATGAACAAGGAAAATGGAACCATCATCCGCAGCATCGGTGCCGTATCGGGATTGCCGTACAGCAGGGTACACAGCGGATCGGCAAGAACATACATGAGCACGGCGAATGGAGCGCCTGTTACGAGAGCCAGACGAAGGGCCTGGTGAATCCGCTTGTGAATGGACCTGCTGTCCTTGCGTGCGGCCGCTTCCGCCAGGGAAGGAACAAGCGAGACCGCAAGTGCGGTAGTCAGCGCGCCCGGCAACAGCAGCAGCGGAATAACCATTCCCTGCAATGAGCCGTACTGGGCTGTTGCCACCGCTGTGGCGACGCCGGCCATTGCCAGACTTCGCGCCGTAATGATTGATTCCAGCAGATAGGATAGGGAGCCGACAAGCCTTCCGCCAGTAACCGGGATGGAAATCCGGAGCAGCCGCCGAATAACTCCCTGATCGGTGTGATCTGGATTCCCCTCGTTACTTGGATTCAGGTCTTGTTCGCTTGAATTGTCGGCCGGCTTGGACACCGTTAGACGGTACTGCACCAGCAGTACGAGCATACCCGCCAACTCGCCGACCGTAACGCCAAGCATGGCTCCGGCAGCCGCATAGGCCATTCCTTTCGGCAGGAGCAGCCAGGAGAAGTAGAGCATGAAGAAGATACGGATCACGGTCTCCAGCACCGATGACAGCGCCGAAGGGATCATGTTCTGCATGCCCTGGAAGTAGCCCCGGTAGACGGCTGAGACGGCGACGATGCTCAGCATCGGCGTCATGGCAATCAGCGTCAGGTATACCCGGCTGTCCGTCAGGACTTCATGGGCGATCCAGGGGGCGATTGCAAGCGAGATAGCCGTAAACAGCAGTCCCAGCCCAACACTCAATCCGAGCGAGCTATGCAGAATTTGCCTGGAACGCTCTTTCTTACCCTTCCCTTCGGCTTCAGCTATCATTTTGGCTACCGCCAGCGGAATCCCTCCGGCGATAACCGTGACAAGCACCAGAAAAAAAGGATAGCCGAGCTGGTACAAGCCAACGCCTTCAGCTCCGATGAGCCTGGGAAGCACGATTCGCGGTATGAAGCCCAGCATGCGGTTAACGATTCCCGCGGCAAGCAGAATGAGCGTTCCGTAGATAAAGCTCTGTTTGTTGGAGTTTCTCAATTTCAAAGGGCATTCCTTCTTCCCATGATGAAATAGGCGACAGCGGACCTGTCCTTTAACATGGATATGCCGAGCTCCGCTGGACATGACTGGATGCTTGGCACAACATTTTGGACAGTAAAGAAGGAAAGCGGGTGTAGAGGTCGAATATAAAATATTGAACGTTTGTTATGGACGTAACAGGGGCACCGGAGGTGGAGCACGTGGAATCGGAACAGGAAGAACAGGAGCTGCCCGCTAAGGATATCGAAGCCATGTGTCTCAGCAAAGCGGAGGAATTCCGGCTCCTCGGCTATGAATATGTGACGGCCGCTGACATTTGGGACTGTGTCAGCCGGAATTATGCCAAGGAAGGGACCCCGCCGCTGCACCGGGTGGTGAACGATATTTACTCGCTGAAGGTGACGACATACATGAATTACCTGACGATATCCGCCTACAAGGGTTTGAAATAATCCCGGTGACTGTCTCGCCTGTGCGAGCGGCTTCATTTGCTATTATGTTTTGGAAGAAAGGCTGCCCAGGCAGCCATCATCTGTACGGAAGGCTTGCGCGCTCCCGTCTTGCGCATAGAGTCGGCCGTTTTTTTATGGAAAATGATGGAACGTTCCGCCTCTATGTCCGTATGTCCATAGATGTGGATAATTTGGACGAGTTTAGCTTCAGGCGCGCGGGGAATGCCAATACCTGCTTAATTGACGCTTATTTGGCACCTAGCTATAATAGGAATATTGAGTTGAAGAAAGGGGAACTAGCAAGAGCATGAAAAGACTTCTGAGCTTCATCATCACCGTGCTGGTCCTGACGGCTGTTATGGCGGTATCTACGCCCGGTCTTCTGGACAAAGTGCGGCTTGGTCTTGATTTGAAAGGCGGCTTTGAAATTTTGTATCAAGCTACGCCTTCCGAGCAGGGCCAGCAGTTGACCCGTGCTTCTCTGCTGCAGACCGCTGCAGCCCTTGAGAAACGTGCCAACGTGCTTGGAACGAGCGAACCCGAGGTTACGACCGAAGGTACGGATCGGATCCGTCTGAAAATCGCCGGTGTCACCAACGAGGCTGAGGTAAGAGAGAAGATGAAGGACCCCGCGGTGCTCACGTTCCGCAGTGCCGCAGAAGGCGATCCTGAAGGCACTTATAGCAAGATCGAACTGGTCGGCAGCGATTTCGTCGAGAATGCCGCTACCGTCGGCCGCGACAACCTGAATCAGATCGAAATCAGCATCAAGGTTAAAGATAAAGATAAATTCGCGGAAATTACGAAGCGTCTATTAGGCAAAAAACTGGCTATTTATCTTGATGATACGAAGCTGTCCGATCCAGAGGTTAGAGCAGTGCTGACGGAGGGGACGGCTTCCATCTCCGGCAACTATACTATTTCTGCTGCCCGTGAACTGGCTGACACGATCAATCTCGGAGCGCTGCCGCTGAAGCTTACGGAGAAATACTCCCAAAGCGTTGGCGCCACTCTTGGCAAGCAGTCGCTGGACGATACCATTCGTGCCGGTCTGATTGCTTCCGTGCTCATTCTGATCTTCATGATCGGCATGTACCGGATTCCGGGGCTCGTCGCAAGCTTTGCGCTGATCCTTCACACCTGGCTGCTCATTCTGGTGTTTGTGCTGGCGGATTTCACGCTGACGCTACCCGGCATCGCCGCCTTCATTCTAGGGATCGGGATGGCGGTTGACGCCAACATCATTACGAACGAACGCATCCATGAAGAAATGCGCAGCGGCAAGAGCATTATGTCTTCCGTCAAAGCAGGCAGCAAGTCCTCTTTCCGGACGGTTATCGACTCCAATGTGACGACAATTATCGTAGCGGCGGTCATGTTCGCATTCGGCACCGGTTCGGTCAAAGGCTTCGCGCTCGTGCTGATTGTGGAAATTCTGCTCAGTATCGCTACAAACCTTTATTTCGCACGCTGGATGCTGAACCAGCTTGTCAAAGCCGGCAAGCTGAGCAAGCCGAAGCAGTTCGGTGTAAAGGAGAGTGAAATCAATGCACTTTAAGAAAGAGCTCGATTATGTGCATTTAAGCAAGTACTTCTATATCTTCTCAATTTCGCTGACCGTAATCGGCATTGTGTTCCTTGCCATCTTCAACCTGAATTACAGCGTTGACTTCAAGGCCGGCTCCAACGTGGATGTTTCCTTGACGAAGACGCTGACCCAGGAACAAATCGATGGCGCCATTAAGGGTATAAAAAGTGGTCACGAGCCTAGCTTGACGATAGGCAGCCAGCGGGTCAATATCCGCTATGACGAAGTGCTCACCAGCGCGGAGGACGAAGCCCTCAAGGCAGCGATTACTAAGCTGGATGACAAGGCGTCGTTCGAGATCAATACCGTCGACACTGAAATGGCCAAAGAGCTGGCCCGCAATGCCATTTATGCGGTGCTGATGTCCTGTATCGGGATCATTATTTATGTCAGCATCCGGTTCGAATGGCGTTTTGCGATCGCGGCTATCGTGGCCCTGGTCCATGATGCATTTATGGTCGTTGCCGTCTTCTCCATCTTCCGCCTGGAGGTGGACCTGACGTTCATCATCGCGGTTCTGACCATCATCGGTTATTCCATTAACGACACCATAGTTATCTTTGACCGGATTCGCGAGAATCTGCGGTTCGGCAAGCAGAAGACTTACGACGATTTGAAGACCCTGGTCAACAAGAGTGTGTCGCAGACGATCATGCGCTCCCTGTATACGGCGCTCACCGTCTTCATCGCGGCATTCTTCCTGATGATACTTGGTGGAGAATCCATCAGAATGTTCTCACTCGCCATGGTAGTCGGCCTGCTGTTCGGGGCTTACTCCTCCATCTTTATCGCCAGCCCGCTGTGGCTCCTGCTGAAGAAGAACCAGAAATCCAAGGTGAAGAGCAAGCCAGCTAAAGCCCAATGATGTTACTTGAAGGCCGCGTCCGAGACGACGCGGCTTTTGAAACCCTGAAGGAAGACGGAATTCCCTCATTATGCGAGTCAAAGGTTCGGCAAGGAGGTAACCCGGATGAATGACAACTATTCGTCAAGAAACGAACGAGTGTCGTGGACTGGAATCGCCGGCGATTTCACGCTGGCTCTGGCCAAAGGCGGCGTAGGCTATTTCTCGGGAAGCAAGGCATTAATTGCCGATGCCCTATACTCCGGAGCGGATGCAGCGGCGAAGCTGTCGGAGATTCTTCCCTGGCAGGGAGGCTCCGAGGGTAACCGAAAGCGGAGACTGAATACGCGGGACGCCAATAAGAACGGCGAGCCTGTGCTGCCTGTCGTATTTGCAGTGCTGATTCTGATGGGAGGACTGCAGATTGCTTTTTCCGCCATTCGGGATCTGACCAGCGGAGATTTGAGGCCTTCGGGAGAACTTTCCATTCTGATCATCTGTCTGTCCCTGCTTGTGAAGGAAGTCATTTTTCAATATCAATACCGGTATTTTCAGAAGCTGGGCAACGGCAGCCACGCCGCCTATGCAGATAACCACCGCTTTAGCCTGTATACGTCACTGACCGTTCTGATCGGTGCTGTCTCTTCCATGCTCGGCGGCTATCTGAACTGGCATCCGCTCGTATATCTGGACCCCATTGCCGCGCTGCTGGCGGCCTGCCTCATTCTTCGGAGAGGCTACCTGCTGATTATGAGCACCATCTACGGGAAGAAGAGTCTTGAAGTGCCGCATGAAGATTCGGTCAGCTTTATTGATACCGTGCAGAAGGTGCACGGCGTCATTCGGGTGGAGCAGCTCAAGGCGTTGGAAGAAGGGCGGCATGTCAATCTCCAGGTGACGATCAGCGTCAACCCCAGAATCAGCGTAATGGAGGCCTATGAAATCGCCGATTGCGCCAAAAAGCTGCTGCTGCACCGTTTTGTCCATGTCGGCGAGGTGCATATGGATGTCGTGCCGTATGAAGCCGGTTACCCGTATAAGACCAACTTCGAGCTGACGGACAGCGAAATGCCGACACTGCTGCAATAGGTGTCTTTAGGCGAGAGAAAGGTGAATAATTGTGCTTCATTCCAAAACCAAATGGCAATCTCCGGCAGCCGACCCCGCTCTTAGCGGGGAACTGGCCCGGAGACTTTCTATTTCTCCCCTTGTTGCTTCTTTGTTGGCCGCAAGGGGAATGACGGAGCCCGGGGAAGCGCTGCAGTTTATCCGCGGAGGGGCTGATGAGGAGCATGATCCTTTTCTGCTCAAGGGCATGAAGGAGGCTGTTCCCCGAATCCGCAGAGCCCTTGAGGACGGGGAGCATATTCTCGTATACGGCGATTACGACGCCGATGGGGTATCCAGCACATCGCTGATGATTCACCTGCTGCGCCGGCTGGGAGCATCCTTTGACATTTATATTCCCCACCGCTCCAATGAAGGCTACGGGCTGCATAATCATGCGCTGGATTGGGCACTGCAGCAGGGAGTTACGCTGATCCTTACCGTAGACACAGGAATCAGCGCCTGCAGTCAGATTGCTTATGCCAATGAGCTCGGTATGGACGTCATCGTTACGGACCACCATGAGCCTCCCGAGGTTCTGCCGCCTGCATACTCGCTCATTAACCCCAAGCTGCCGGATTGCCCGTATCCGTTCAAAGGACTGTGCGGAGTCGGGGTAGCCTACAAGCTGGCTCAGGCCCTTCTTGGCACAGACGTCCCCGAGGAATGGACAGAAATCGTTGCGATTGGAACGATCGCCGACCTGATGCCGCTGCTCGGCGAGAACCGGGCATTGGTCCGGCGGGGGCTTGCCAGTATGCGCCAAACCCGGTATCCCGGGATTCGGGCGCTGCTGGAAGTGAGCGCGGTTCCGGTCGAGCGGGTCGGGGCGATCAATGTCGCTTTTGCACTGGCTCCCCGGATCAATGCCAGCGGAAGGCTGGATCACGCGGGAAGAGCGGTCTCCCTGCTGACGACAGAAGACGCAGATGACGCGGAACTGCTTGCCTCGGAATTGGACATGCTGAATAAAGAGCGGCAAATGGTCGTGGAGCGCATCGTTACGGAAGCGGCGGCCGCTCTTGAGGAGAAGATGAACGGCGGCCCTGTTCCGCATGTCATTGTGTTGGCGGGGGAAGGCTGGAATGTCGGCGTAGTCGGCATTGTGGCCTCCAAGCTTCTGGAGCGGTATTACCGGCCGGTCATCATTCTGG
The DNA here is from genome assembly GCF_000758685.1 of Paenibacillus stellifer. Taxonomy (NCBI): domain Bacteria; kingdom Bacillati; phylum Bacillota; class Bacilli; order Caryophanales; family Paenibacillaceae; genus Paenibacillus; species Paenibacillus stellifer. Next base: position 4,238,936 of record NZ_CP009286.1, on the reverse strand, counting down.
ATATTCATCCGGAGACAGGCAACTGCAAAGGTTCAGCCCGTTCGATACCCGGTCTGGACATCTACTCGGCGCTGTCTTCCTGCAGTGAGCTGATGGATCATTACGGCGGCCATCCGGCAGCCGCAGGGATGAGCCTGCACCGCGACCGGCTGGAGGAGTTCGCGGCCGCGCTTGAATCCTATGCGTCCGGCGTCCTGCGGGAGGAGCATCTGGTGCCGGTAACGCAGACGGACGGCGAGTACAAGCTGGCCGATCTGTCGCTTCAAGCGGCTGAGGAGCTTGAACTGCTGGCCCCGTTCGGCATGAGCAATCCGCTGCCGAAATTTATTGTACGCGGTGCGGTCGTTCAAGAGACGCGCACGATGGGGCAGGGCAGCCGTCATCTGAAGCTGACGCTGCGCCAGGGCGGCGTCACAACGGACGCCGTCGCCTTCGGCAAAGGGGAGCTTGCGGAGCTGCTTCCCCGGGGAACGGTGATCGACGTTCTGGCGGAGCTGTCGATCAATGAATGGAACGGCTCCCGCAAGGTGCAGCTCATGCTGCAGGACCTGGCCGTACCGGAGCCGCAGCTGTTCGATTACCGCGGAGCCCGGGATTCCGCGGTGAAAATGCAGCGCCTGCGCAGCGTGCTGCTGCCGCCGGCAGGCGGACAGGCGCGCATAGCCGCACTGGTCCGCAAGAACCGGCTGCATGAACGTGCGCAGCCGGAATGGCAGGGAGTACCGTTTTGGGTATATGATGAGTATAACGGGATTGCTCCGGCGGACAGTCCGGACTCCGATGCGGATTCGGTCACGCTGGTCTGCCTGCTGGACATGCCGGAATCGGCCCGGCAGCTGGATGCAGTGCTGGAGGCTTTTCCGAATGTCGAAAATATCGCGCTCCTTCATTCGCTGCCAGGCGAACGGGATCGTCTTCTCGTACCGACACGCGAACATTTTAAAGCCATCTATAAATGGCTGGCGGCGATTGCCGCGAGTCCGGTGTCCGAGCAGGAAGCGCTGCTGACGCTTGGGCGCAAGCTGCCGCTTAGCCAGCGGATGCTGAGAATGATGCTGGATGTGTTCGAGGAGCTTGAATTTATCCGGAAGGAATCGGGAAGGATCGCTTTTGTGACCCGCCCGGCCGCTCGGGAGCTAACCTCTTCGAGCCGATTCGTCCAGCTTAGCGAGCTGGCGGAGATGGAGCGCTATTTCATGGAGAGCAGTCCGGCGGAGCTTTGGCAGTGGATGGAGTCGCGCCGGCTGGGCGTTTCGTAATCCGCTTCCGTTGCAAGTTTTGCGAAGATAAACCAGGTAAGCTTATGCTATCAAAACTAAGTGTATGCTTCCGTTGTCAGTTTTGCGAAGTAATATTCAAGGGAGCGTATGCTATCAAAACTTTTAGGAGGAGTTAGTTTGGACTTCAAAGAAATCATCCGCGTGGTACCGGATTTTCCGACAGCGGGCATCAGCTTCAAGGATATTACAACACTGCTTAAGGACGGCCCCATGTACCGTCAGGCCATCGACGCGCTGAAAGAGCGTGTGGCCCATCTGAAAATCGATGTGATCGCCGGACCCGAAGCGCGGGGCTTTGTAGTCGGAGCTCCCCTCGCTTATGCGCTGGGCGTTGGCTTCGTGCCGATCCGCAAGAGCGGCAAGCTGCCATACCAGACGATTGAAGCTGCGTATGATCTGGAATACGGCAAAGACCGGCTCGCGGTACATACCGACTCCATCCTGCCGGGACAAAATGTGCTGATCGCCGACGATCTGCTCGCTACCGGCGGCACGATCTCCACAGCGGTCAACCTGGTTCGCCAACTGGGGGGCAATGTGGTGGGAGCGGCGTTTCTGATCGAGCTTGATCTCCTCGAAGGCCGCAAGAAGCTGCCTGACATTGAAGTCATTTCTCTTCTCAGCTACGAAGACTAAGCCGTCTTGAGAAACGTAATTTCCCGGCGAACGGGAAGATTCGACTTTTTACTATTTTCCGGGAAATAAAATACCGGCAGACTGTCCGTCTTACGCACGGAGGTCTGCCGGTTTTTCTTTTTACAAGCTCATAATTATGGTAGATGTTTATTCCTCATAGGCCGTTCTATACGTCGGAGGCGTCTGCCTGCTTGATTTCTTCCTTGTCATTGGAAAGGCCCAGCACCTCGAACAGCTTGAACAGCAGGGAGAGGACCATACCCGTAATTGTCGCAAGCGCCATCCCCTTCAGTTGGACGCCCCAAAACGTCAGCGTGGTGCCGCTGATACCGACAACGAGCACGATCGACGCGAGAATCATATTGGTCGGCTTGGCGAAATCGACCTTCTGCTCCACGAAAATGCGGAGGCCCGAAGCGGCGATAACCCCGAACAGCAGCAGTGAGACGCCGCCCATGACTGGCTGCGGAATATTGGAGATAATGGAAGAGAAGGTGCCTGAGAACGACAGCAGGATGGCAATAATCGCAGCTCCGCCGATGACGTATACGGAATACACTTTTGTTAGCGCCATGACCCCGATGTTCTCACCGTAAGTCGTATTGGGAGTGGAACCGACAAATCCGGATAGAATGGTGGATATGCCGTTGCCCATCAGCGAGCGGTCCAGCCCAGGGTCCTTGGTAAGATCCTTGCCCACAATGTTGCTCGTTACGAGCAGATGCCCGATATGCTCCACGATGACGACAAGCGACACCGGAATAATGGTCAGGATGACCGACCAGTCGAATGAGGGCGTTGTCACGGTCGGATGGGCAAGAAAATGAGCTTTCGAAATAGCCGCCGTATCTACCCGGCCCATCAGATAAGCTAGAACGTATCCAGTAGTAATCCCGATCAGGATATGAATGATCTTGGGGAAGCCGCGGAACAGCACCGCGCCGATAACCGTCACGCCCAGCGTGACCATCGACAGGGTAATGGCTCCGTGGTCAGGCGTCCAGTCAGCTGCTCCGGAGGGAGCGATCAGTCCGGCCATCTGCGCCGCTACCGGCACAAGCTCCAGACCGATGGTGGCAACGATCGCGCCCATGACGGCGGGAGGAAAGACAACATCGATCCAGCGCGTTCCGGCGTACCTGATGATTAAGGCGACAAGTACAAAAATAATGCCCGTCACGATAAAAGCGCCCAGCGCCAGCGAGTAGCCGTGGCTGTGATCGTTCTTATGATCGAGCAGCACAGCCGAGACAGGCGAGATAAAGGCGAAGCTGGAGCCGAGATAGGCCGGTATTTTTCCTTTGCAGATCAAAATGTACAGCAGTGTTCCGATACCGTTCATGAGAAGAATCATGCCGGGGTCAACCCCGAACAGATTGGGAACCAGCACCGTGCTGCCGAACATGGCGAATAAATGCTGAAGGCTTAAGAGAAAGCCCGGTCCCAGAGGGAGCCTTTCGTTAACTTGAATTTCGCGTTGCAATCCGTTCACTCCTTGTTGGTATGAAATCTTGACGTCGGCTGTAAGGAAAACCGCCTTTACCAGATTATATAGATTGTCTCTTTTTTTCAACAACATTTTCACGGGAATATGCAATTTCCTGGCTTCTGGAATCGAATCGTCTGAGAAATGCCACAAGGTGGGAAGTGTTGACGTAATCCGCCACAAGCGTCATAATTATAGGAAAACTTACGAACCGAACCCTGCCTGCGTGCAAGCGCTACGGCTCGGGTTCATTTTATTACAGAAAGGACACGGATACGACGAGTATGGGCATTGAGCGATTACTGGAAAAGGCCGGAGCCTATATAAAAGAAAAAGACCTTCCGCGCATACAAGAAGCTTATGAATTTGCCGACCAGGCCCACTACGGGCAGGTGCGCAAATCGGGAGAGCCATACATCCTCCATCCGTTAGCGGTTGCCGATATTGTTGTAGGCATGCAGATGGATGTCATTTCAATTATTGCGGCTCTGCTGCATGATGTTGTGGAAGATACGACGGTATCGCTCGAACAGATCCGGGAGAAATTCGGCGACACCTGCGCCATGCTCGTAGACGGCCTGACCAAGCTGGAGCGCATCCGTTTCCGGTCCAAGGAAGAGCAGCAGAACGAGAATTACCGCAAGATGTTCATCGCCATGGCGCAGGACATCCGTGTGATTGTAATCAAACTGGCGGACCGCCTTCATAATATGCGTACTCTGAAATATCAATCGGAAGAAAGCCAGCGGCGCATCTCGTATGAGACGCTGGAGATTTTCTGTCCCATCGCCGACCGTCTCGGTATTTCCGCGATCAAGTGGGAGATGGAGGATATTGCGCTCCGTTATTTGAACCCCCAGCAGTATTACCGGATAGCCAATCTGATGCACAAAAAACGCGCCGAGCGCGAGCAGTTCATCGATAGCGTCATCAGCCGCATCCGTGTCAAGCTGGACGAAATGGGCATTGAGGGCGATCTTTCAGGCCGCCCCAAGCATATTTACAGCGTCTACAACAAAATGACGACGAAGAACAAGCAGTTCAATGAAATCTACGATCTGCTGGCGATACGGATTATCGTTGACAACATCAAGGATTGTTATGCCACGCTGGGCATTATCCACACGCTGTGGAAGCCGATGCCCGGACGTTTCAAGGATTACATCGCCATGCCAAAGGCGAATATGTATCAGTCTTTGCATACGACGGTTGTGGGTCCCGGCGGAGAACCGACGGAAGTTCAAATCCGGACCTGGGAAATGCACCGCACGGCCGAATTTGGAATAGCAGCACACTGGGCATACAAGGAGGGAAGCGGCACAACCGCCAATCCTGAGAACCGGATGCCTTTTTTTCGCGAGATTTTGGAGCTTCAGCATGAAGCCAAGGATGCCTCGGAGTTTGTCGAATCGCTAAAAATGGACTTTTTCTCCGACCTCGTCTTCGTGTTCACCCCGAAAGGGGAAGTCATCGAGCTGCCTGCGGGCTCCGTGCCGCTTGATTTTGCGTTCCGCATTCATACGGAGGTCGGCAACCGCACCATCGGCGCGAAGGTGAACGGACGGATTGTCCCGCTCGATCATAAACTCAAGACCGGTGATATTGTCGAAATCCTGACCTCGAAGCATTCCTACGGGCCGAGCCGGGATTGGCTCAAGATCGCTCAGTCTTCGCATGCCAGAAGCAAGATCAAGCAGTGGTTCAAGAAGGAGAAGCGCGAGGAGAACGTCGAGAAGGGACGCGAGGCAATCGAACGGGAGCTGAAGCGGCTCGGCATTGAACCATCCGAATGGATGACTGATGACAAGCTGCTGGAAGCGGCCAAAAAATTCGCGTTCAACGATATCGAGGATATGCTCTCCGCAGTCGGTTTTGGCGGCATTACGGCTGCGCAGATCGCCACGCGCTTGACCGAGAAGCTCCGCAAGGAGCAGGAGGAAGCCGCGGTGGCTCACTTAGAGCTTACGACGGAGAAGAAGGAAATCAAGGTTGCCGAGAAGCGCAACCAGCCTACGAACGGCGTCCGTGTCAAAGGCATCGACAATCTGCTGGTCCGTTTCGCCAGATGCTGCAACCCGGTGCCGGGGGACGATATTGTAGGTTACGTGACGCGCGGCCGCGGCGTCTCGGTGCACCGCTCGGACTGTCCGAACATCAAGGCCGAGGAGAGCGAGGAAGCCGCACGCGTCATTGAGGTGGAATGGGAAGGCAGCATGGAGGCGAATTACAGCGTCGACATCGAAATTACAGGCCATGACCGGAGCGGTCTGCTGAACGAAGTGCTGCAGGCGGTCTCCGAGAGCAAGACCAACATTTCGGCGGTTACCGGACGTTCCGACAAGAACAAGATGGCGCTGATTCATATGACGATTCTGATTCGAAACACGGATCATTTATATTCCGTTGTGGAGAAGGTGAAGCGGGTCAAGGATGTGTACACCGTTCACCGGATCATGCAGTAAGCGGAAGCTTGGGGACATTGGCGGTCGGGGGATGTGACAGAAGTGAGAGTTGTGGTGCAGCGCTGCAAGGAGGCGCGGGTAACCGTTGCAGGTGAGACGGCAGGAGCTATCGGCGAAGGGCTCATGCTTCTAGTAGGCGTGACCCATGAAGATACCGAGAAGGACGCCAAATACCTCGCCGATAAAGTCGCCGGTCTTCGGATTTTTGAGGATGAAGCGGGCAAAATGAACCACAGCGTTACCGAGACCGGAGGAGCGATACTCTCCGTATCCCAGTTCACGCTGTACGGCGACTGCCGCAAAGGGCGGCGTCCGAACTTCATGGCGGCAGCGGCTCCTGAAGAGGCGAAACGGCTGTATGATTATTTTAACCGGGAGCTGGCCGGGCATGGTCTTGGCGTGGAGACCGGTATATTCGGGGCGATGATGGATGTCTCGCTTACGAACTGGGGGCCGGTTACCCTGATCGTGGACAGCCGGGCATAAAGGAAAGGGATAGAGAAGGAGTGAGTGCGCTCCGGCTCATCCCTTTTTTTATGAAAATCCACAGATGCGAAAAAGCAGGCATGGTCAAGGGCTAGCAAGTGTTCTCCATTCACTAAATCGTTTCACCCAAGTCCGATAACTTGCTTTATAATGTTACAATGTAGAGCTAATCAGCGGATATATGGAGGGGAACTATGTACAAGACAGTCATTTTCGATTTATACGGAACGTTGATCAATATTCATACTGATGAGAGTGATGAGCAGCTCTGGCAGACCTTAAGCTTTCATTTCCGGTATAGCGGAGTGCCCATCGAAGCTCAGGAACTGTTCCGCGAATTTCATGAAGAGATCGGCCGGCAGATGAGCTGCCCGAAGACGCCTTGCGAATTCCCCGATTTCGTAATGGAGGAGACGTTCGAGGCGATTGCAGCCCGCAAAGGCGTCAAGCTCGGCAGAGCCTGGGCGGAGGAAACCGTCCGTTGGCTGCGCCTCTTGTCCATGCGGCGGCTTGAGCTATACGACGGAGTTGAGGAAACACTTCTCGCGCTCCGCGAAAAGGGCTGCAAGCTGTATCTGCTCTCGAACGGGCAGAAGACGTTTGTCGAAGCGGAACTGCGGGTGCTTGGACTGGACAAGCTGCTTGACGGCATCGCCATTTCGTCCGAAGCGGGCATCAGCAAGCCAGACCCGCTGTTCTTCGGATATCTGGCGGATACTTACGGAGCCGACCTGTCTTCAGCAGTTATGATCGGCAACGATCATACAACCGATGTGGAAGGCGCGCGCCGGGCAGGCATCGATGCGATCTATATTCATTCGAACAGTTCGCCGGACGCAACGGAGGTCGATTGCAAATACCAGATATGGGACGGAGATTTCCGGCGGATTCTGGATTTTGTATAGCCATTCCTGGACAATGTCAATATGAGAGGTTAAAAAAGTTGTTTCGCGGCGACGGCTGCGAAGCAGCTTTTTTTATGAAAATTAACAGATATGCAGTTCGAGTTACAGAACAATACTGTCCTTGATCCACCCCGCGGGCAAGTAGTCTTCGCGGATAGAGAATCCGCAGATGGGGCACACTGCTGTTGCAACTATCCTGTCAGCCATCGGAGAGAATGAACATGAGACTTTCGCCTCAGGCCAACGCCTGGACACGGCTCGGTGCTCTTTCGGCAGGCAGCCGGAGCGAGGCCAGCGCCTCTGCCAAGGAATCGGGCGAAACCGCGGTGCCCCGCGAGCTGTGCAAGGGACAGAGCCGGCTTCTGCTGCCGCGAACATAAGCGGGAGAGAGCCGAAGCATGGCGCTTTGCCGATCAAAGAAACTGCCCGGACTGTGAATTCATTGCGCTACTTCTATGCCGGTTCAGATACAGCATTTGAAAGGCCGACAGGCTTTAGTCTTCGCAACTGTGTTAGATGAAGAGCCAGGGCGGGTAATACATCAAAGAAGACGACCATATCAGAAAGGAGAAACTTTTACCATGAGTAAAGTAGCTTTTCTGCTGGCAAGTCAGTTTGAAGATTCCGAAATGAAGGTTCCGTACGAAGCCGTTAAAGAGGCTGGCCATGAGGCCGTTGTTATTGGATTGAAAAAAGACGAAACCCTAAAAGGCAAAAGAGGCGAAGCCTCTTATACAGCTGACAAGGCCATCTCCGAAGTGAAAGCGGCCGATTATGATGCGGTGGTGATCCCGGGAGGTTCTTCCCCTGAAGGACTGCGGTCAGACCCCGGCATTCTGAATTTTGTCAAGGAATTCAACTCGGCGGGCAAACCGATTGCAGCCATCTGCCACGGCCCGCAAATTCTGATCAGCGCGGGCTTGCTGAAAGGCCGGACGATCACTTCCTACCCTCCGCTTAAGGACGATATGGTGAACGCGGGAGCAACCTTCAAGGATGAAGAGGTGGTAGTGGATCAAAATTTCATTACTTCGCGCACACCGAAAGACGAACCTGCTTTCGTTCGCGAGCTGCTCCAGTCGCTTAAGGTTTCGGTATCATCACAAAACTAAGCGTATGCTTCCGAAGCAAGTTTTGTTGAAGATATCTCGGAGTAGTAATTCATCACAAAACTAAGCGTATGCTTCCGAAGCCAGTTTTGTTGAAGATATCTCGGAGTAGTTAATTCATCACAAAACTTTTAGGAGGGCGACATCATGACCAAGCGCATACAGGCTTATTTCAGAACAGAAGATGAGGCGGAAGGCGCCAAGACGGCGCTGATCGGCTACAAAGCGGACGGGCTGGATGTGTGGGAGCTTACGGACCCGCTCGGCAACGATCGGAATCTCCTGGTTCCGCTCTTGCCTGTCAACAATCTCGGGGGACTCAGTACCGGGACCGCACCGGTCAGCTACGGAGCAGCGCCTGCCGCGTATCCCGCAGTAGTTGCTGCGGGCGGAGAAGTTGACGATGAGACGGGGCGCGGCGGCAATTTTGGCGCTGACGATGTAAGAAATCAAGCCTATGACGATGCGGATCTGGGCGGTCTTCATTACGTCATGGAGATCAAGGCCAGCGATGATGATTTCGATGCCATTGTCCATTCGCTCCGCAGTAAAAACGGTTATGTCGAGGTTTTTGGTTAAAGCTTGATTAACAATTATCGGAGCCGGAAGCCTCAAGTAAAAACCCCGCTGTTCAGCAGGACAGCGGGGTTTGTTTTGGCGCCCAAAAATGCTAATATCCGACATTTATGAAGCGCTTTCATTTCTGTAATATATTCGTAATATGATGTACATGATCGCTTAATATAGCCTGTTTATAATAACAGCATGACCCCCTTTTTTATAATATATGTGATGGGCCCGGAGAGATGCTCTTCGGGTCATTTTTTGTCCGGCGCCGCAAAAAGAGGACATCACGTGTTAATCCTTGACTTTAGTGCTTTGATTCAGTAGAATCTATGGATATACGGTTATTAATAATTGTTTTGATGACGGGACCAAGTAATTCGATATCCACAACCCCAGAGAGGAATCCCCGTTGAATTTCAGATTGATGATTCCATCGTCAACCTATCATTCAACCCGGCTGCAAGGATTCTGTTGATGAGCGAATGAATGACTTCCCCGAGAACGTACGGCGAACAGCGGATTGATCCGCCTCAGTAGCCGCTGCGCGTAGGCGGGCGTTAACCGCTTGAAGCGGACGGAAGAACGTAAGAGTTCCGGCCGGAATGTGGGTGGTACCACGGGTGAATATCGTTAGGATAATCCCTCGTCCCTGTTGATGAAACAGGGCGGGGGATTTTTTTTTAATGCAAATTTGCAAATCTTCCAAGGGCATGTTCAGGAGGGATCATAAGTTGGCTAAAGAGAGAATCGAGAAGCCGACCGGAACGCAGGATTTCCTGCCCGGTGCGGTGGAGAGATGGCAGTTCGTCGAAGAAAAGGCCAGAGATCTGTGCCGGCGCTTCAATTACCGCGAAATTCGCACTCCGATGTTTGAGCATACAGAGCTGTTCGAGCGCGGCGTTGGCGAAACGACCGATATCGTGGAAGGCGAAATGTACAACTTCAAGGACAAGGGCGGCCGGGATCTGGCGCTGCGTCCGGAAGGAACGGCCGGCGTTGTCCGGGCCTATGTGCAGAACAAGCTGTATGGGGAGCCAGATGTCAGCAAGCTGTACTATATTGGACCGATGTTCCGTTATGAGCGTCCACAGGCGGGCCGGTACCGCCAGTTCCACCAGTTCGGGGTTGAGGCATTCGGAGCTGTTGATCCGGCGATCGACGCGGAGGTCATCTCCCTCGGTTACCAATTCTGCAAGGACCTCGGTCTGCAGGGTGTCCGGGTGGAGATCAACTCGGTCGGCAATATTCCGAGCCGCGCGGCTTACCGCGAGAAGCTGCTCGGCTTCCTGCGTCCGATGAAGGACAGCCTGTGCAGCGACTGCCAGCGCCGCATGGAGCGCAACCCGCTGCGCGTGCTGGACTGCAAGGTCGATCAGGACAAGTTCACGGACGCGCCGTCCATTCTGGACAGCCTGGACGAGGAATGCACCGAGCACTTCGCCAAAGTGCGAAGCCACCTGGAAGCGATGGGCGTTGATTATTCGGTCAATACCCGCCTTGTTCGCGGGCTCGACTATTACACGCACACGGCCTTTGAATACAAGGCGGCCGGCATCGGGTCCATTGACACCGTCGGCGGAGGCGGACGGTACAACGGCCTGGTCGCCGAGATCGGCGGACCGGACCAGCCGGGCATCGGCCTTGGCATCGGGCTCGAACGGATTCTCCTGATTCTGGAGCATCAGAAGATCGAGACAGGAGCGGTCAAGCCGCTCGATGTGTATCTGGTAGCGCTCGGCGAGGAAGCCGAGGCAGAGATTACGAAGCAGTTGTATCTGCTGCGCAGCCAAGGCTTCTCGGCGGAGCGCGATTATCTGGGCCGCAAAATGAAGGCGCAGCTTAAATCCGCCGACCGGATGTCGGCGCGCTTCACCGCCATTCTGGGCGAGGAAGAGCTGCAGCGGGGCGAAATCGCCCTGAAGTATATGGCGACCGGCGAGCAGCGGACCGTCAAGCTGGTGAATCTGGGCGAAGTGCTGGCGGAGCAGGCATAAAGCTCGACTCATAAGGCGGGCTGTAGAACAGGCCGAATTTCTTCGAAATAAGATTTTCTAAAGTTAGATTTTACTAAGGAAAGGGTATGATAATTTTATGCAAAGAACTCACAACTGCGGTCAGCTGACCCCCGAACACATCGGACAGACGGTTACATTGAACGGCTGGGTGCAGACCCGCCGTGACCTTGGGGGCGTACTGTTCATCGATCTCCGCGACCGCAGCGGCATCGTGCAGGTTGTCTTCAACCCGGCATACTCGGGCGAAGCGCTGCAGACAGCCGACAAGGTGCGCAGCGAATATGTAATCGCCGTGAAGGGCGAAGTCGTCAAGCGCGACCCGGAGACCGTTAACCCGAACCTGCCGACCGGCGAAATCGAAGTCCGCATTACGGAAATCGACGTGCTGAACGCGGCCAAGACGCCTCCTTTCTTCATCGAAGACGGTGTGGAAGTGGACGAGTCTCTCCGCCTGAAATACCGTTATCTTGACCTGCGCCGTCCGGAAATGCATAAGACGCTGCTGCTTCGTTCCAAGGCGGCCAAAATCTTCCGCGATTTCCTCGATGGTGAAGGCTTCCTCGATATCGAGACGCCAATTCTGACCAAGAGCTCGCCGGAAGGCGCGCGCGACTATCTGGTGCCAAGCCGGGTGCATGAAGGTGAGTTCTTCGCCCTTCCGCAGTCGCCGCAAATCTACAAGCAGCTGCTCATGGTAGGCGGTGTGGAGCGCTACTATCAGATCGCCCGCTGCTTCCGCGACGAAGACCTGCGCGCCGACCGCCAGCCGGAGTTCACCCAGGTCGACATCGAGACCTCGTTCCTGTCCCAGGAGGACCTGCTCTCCATGATGGAGCGCCTGATGCAGCGCCTGTTCAGAGAGACGGTCGGCGTCGAACTGGCGCTTCCGTTCCAGCGCCTGACTTATGCTGAAGCGATGGGCAAATACGGCTCGGACAAGCCGGACCTGCGTTTTGGCCTTGAGTTGATCGAAATGAACGACATCGTAGCCGGCAGCGGCGTGAAGGTGTTCGCATCCGTTATTGAAAAAGGCGGCGAAGTGAAGTGCCTGAACGCCAAGGGCTGCGGCACATGGACACGTAAGGAAATCGACGACCTCGGACCGTTCGCGGCCCGCTACGGAGCCAAAGGCCTTGCCTGGATTCAGGTCAAGGAAGGCGAATTCCGCGGCCCGATCGTGAAGTTCTTCACCGAGGAGGAAATCGCCAAGGTGAAGGAGCGCACGGGAGCCGAGGAGGGCGACCTGCTGCTGTTCTCCGCCGACACGAAGAAGATCGTAGCGGACGTTCTCGGCGCGCTTCGCCTGCGGATCGGCCGCCAGCTTGGCCTGATCGACGACAGTGTGTACAAATTCGCCTGGGTCACCGACTTTCCGCTGCTTGGATATGACGAGGATCAGAAGCGCTACGTGGCCGAGCATCATCCGTTCACTCGTCCGCGCGAGGAAGACATCGCCCTGTTCGACACCGATCCGGGTGCGATTCGCGCTCAGGCTTACGACATCGTGCTGAACGGTTACGAAGTCGGCGGCGGCTCCATGCGTATCTACAAGCGTGACGTGCAGGAGAAGATGTTTAATGCGATCGGTCTTTCTCCGGAAGAGGCTCAGGACAAATTCGGGTACCTGCTGGATGCGTTTGAATACGGCACGCCGCCTCACGGCGGCATCGCCTTCGGCTTTGACCGTCTGGTCATGCTGCTGGCTGGCCGCAGCAATCTGCGTGAGACGATCGCCTTCCCGAAGACGGCCAGCGCAACCGACCTGCTGATGAACGCTCCTTCCGAAGTCGAAACTTCGCAATTGGAGCAGCTGCATATCAAGGTGGCGCGAAAGCCTGTTGAAGCAAAATAAGAAAGTGGCTGCAAGAGGCTCCTGAAATCGGGAGCTTCTTTTTTTGGGAAAAGACGTGTGTTGAAAAACATGTTGACAAAGCAAGAAGAGAATGATTTAATCGAATTGCAGAGGATGTAACGTTTAATCAAGAGTTCACGCCAAGGGGTTCTAATTACATATGCACAACAAAGTGTCGATCAAAGATATCGCCCGAATTGCAAACGTCTCCATTGCTACTGTGTCTAATGTTATTAACGGAAAGGGCAGAGTATCTCCCAAGACAGTAAGCAAGGTTAACAAAATCATTCAGGATATGCATTTTGTGCCCAGTGCATCCGCTAGAAGCCTGAAGGATATGAATTCTCATCTGATTGCAGTTGTAGTGCCTTTTTTGGAAAAGGGAATGCTTCAGGACAATCCTTTCTATTGGGAGCTTGTTCGAGGGGTTGAGAGCGGCGCACGCCATCATGAGGTTCAGGTTATATTGCTGGGAATTGATGAGAACGAAGATTTTTCTTTTGTGAAACAGCGCCATTTGGACGGCCTGATCGTTGTCGGCGTTTTCGAGCATACCTTGGCCTTTCAGAAATTGCTGGACTTAGGTATTCCATGCGTATTTCTGGACAGTCATTTATCCAATCCTGATTTCCATCAGATTGATCTTGATGATGAAGCCGGCGGATATCTGGGAACGAGGCATCTGATTGGTCTAGGACATAAAGTGATCGGAGTGCTTACCGGTAAATTGGAGGAAGGCGGGGTTAATTATTACCGTCACCAAGGTTACTTGAGAGCGTTAAGAGAATCAGGGATTGAAGCCGGTCCGGAACTGGTATTTGAAGAAGCGCCGTCCATTCGAGGCGGATATCAGGTTGCCCAGAGGCTGGGAAGCTATAAGCCCAAAATCAGTGCGATCTTTGCCTTCTCCGATGTATCGGCCATTGGCTTGATTCGAGGGTTGCACGATATCGGCCTGTCTGTTCCGGCGGATCTGTCCGTAGTCGGATTTGACGATATCAATTATTCCGCCTACATGATCCCGTCACTTACAACCATTCGTCAAGATATCGTATCCAAAGGGCAAATCGCGGTCAAAATGCTGCTGGATCAAATTAACGGAACCGGTCTGACAGACAAAAAATCCGTAAAAATTCCTGTAAGCCTTTCTGTAAGACAGAGCAGTATAGTTAATATGATATAGTTAATAAAATATAGTTCTATCTGGTTAACGAGAGCTATATTTTTTAGCAAAAGATTAAACGATTAATCTAAATTTGATTAAAGGAGGTGATGCGGATGTTTAACCCTTTATAAATTAAGGGTTAAATTCATGTTTTGTTGATGATTAAATGTTTTATTTGTATTTATTGTAAGCGTTTAATTACATTTGAAGGGTGGTTTTGCAATGAATAAGAACTTTAGAAAAATGCTGTCCCTACTGTGCGGAATGGTCTTGGTGATTACAACCTCGGCGGGATGCTCGGCAGGAAATTCATCGTCTTCGAACGGTGATCAGCAGGCTGAGCAGCAAGAGGCTGCCAACAATGGAACGGATGCTGCTCAAGAAGAGGAATTGAATCCTGAGCCGGGCGCCAAGCTGATTGTATGGGATGGTAACGATGGAATTTCTTTTCTGAACGAAATCGCCAAAGAATTTTCCAAGAAGTACAACATTCCGGTAGAGGTTCAAGAGCAGGGTGCACCAGAGCAAATGCAAAAAATGAAAACCGATGGACCTGCCGGATTGGCAGCAGACGTGCTCGTTTTGCCGCATGACAACTTGAGTGAAGCTGTTGCAGGCGGATTTGTACTTCCAAACGATTTCTTTGAAGAAGAGACACGGGCGGAGTTTAATGAAACAGCGGTTAATGCGGTTACTAAGGACGGTATTTTGTATGGCTATCCGCGAAATATGGAAACGTACGCTCTTTTTTATAACAAGGATCTCGTTACGGAAAATGATCTGAGCAGCTGGGACAATATCATTAGTTTCTCCAAAACGTACAATGATCCAAGCAAAAAGAAATACGGCTTTATGATGCAGCTTAACAACTTCTATTATGCTTATCCGTTTATCTCCGGCTATAAAGGCTATATTTTTGGCGACGACAACACAAATCCTGATGATATCGGGCTTAACAATGAAGGATCGATTGAAGGGATGAAATACTTCCAGGCGATGCGTGAAATTTTGCCAATGGAGGCTGCTGACGCAACAACTGACGTAAAAACAGGACTGTTTCAGGAGGGCAAGCTCGCGATCAATATGGATGGCGTATGGAATATCGGCAATTTCTCCGACCTTTCATTTGAAGTAGGCATGGTTCCTTTGCCGGAGTTTCCAAACGGGGAACAACCGGATACGTTTGCCGGGATAAAGGCTTATTATGTGAGTGCTTACAGCAAGTATCCGAATGCCGCCAAATTGTTTGCGAGATACGTAACCTCGAAGGAAGCGCTGCTGAAAAACTTTGAAATGACCGGATTTATCCCTGCCCGTAAAGGCATGGAGAATGAACCGGGCATTAAAGATAACGAAATGGTGAGCGGAGCGATCAAGCAGTTCGAGCATTCCGTTGCCATGCCTTCCATATTTGAAATGCAGCAGGTATGGGCGCCTATGGCTAATGCACTTGAGTTGATCTGGAAAGGCGAAGACGTCAAGACAACGCTCGATCGTGCGGTTGAAAATATGAAGCAGGGCATAAAGACATTAAACAAGTAGCAATGAACAAGTACATCCTAAGGTAACGTACAAAGCTGGCGTCGTTCGTACTTCGTGACGGATGGCGCCACCTACGGGAGATGATTTCCAATGATCCAGCATCGAAAATTTGCAGCGTTGTTATCGCTCATCGGTATGGGGTTTGGTCAAATATATAATCGTCAAATGATAAAAGGCATTCTATTATTCTGCGTTCATCTGGCAGCTATTGCGGTAGGAATGGCATTGCCCAGGGCCGTTTGGGGACTTGTAACCTTGGGAGAGCAGGCGGATCACCTTGAGAAAGTGGGCAAGGTTTACGTGAATGTCCGCGGAGACCATTCGATATTCCTCATGATCGAAGGCATGATTGTCATTTTAGCCATGTTTATTCTGATTGCGGTTTATATAGCAAATGTTAGGGATGCCTACAACGTCGGCAAAATGCGTGAACAGGGACTGCCTTCACCTGGTTTTAAGGATACACTTCACGATCTCGGCGGTGTCAAGTTTCCGCAAATGGTTATTTCCCTTCCGCTTTTGCTCGTTGTTTTCTTTACCGTCATGCCGATTCTTTTCATGCTTTTGCTCGCATTTACGAATTATTCCGCTCCGAATTATATCCCTCCGGCTAAGCTCGTAAGCTGGATCGGATTCGAAGGCTTCAAGGATATTTTCACGATCAAAGCATGGAATCAAACGTTCTTTGGGGTAGCGTTCTGGACGCTCGTATGGACGATCTGTGCGACGCTGACTACTTTTGCAGGCGGGTTTGCGGCTGCTTTGATGGTTCAGAAACAGGGAATTCGCTTTAAAGGCTTCTGGCGGACACTCTTTATTATTCCTTATGCGATTCCCCAATTCATTTCACTCCTGATCATGAGAAATATGTTCAATGGAGAATTCGGGCCGATTAATCAATATTTGTCTTATTTTGGTCTAGGTGGTCTGCCTTGGTTAACGGATCCATTTTGGGCAAAATTTACGGTGATTATCGTCAACATCTGGATTGGTTTCCCGATTTCCATGCTGATGATAATAGGTATTCTATCGACGATCTCGAAAGATTTATACGAAGCTGCCGAAATTGACGGGGCGACTCCGCTGCAGCAATTTAATGCAATCACTTTTCCGTCCGTTATGTTTTCCTTTGGTCCTCTGCTCGTAATGTCCTTCGCGGGCAACATTAACAATTTCAATCTGATCTATCTGCTCACGAACGGGAATCCGGCTAATCCGAAATATCAATCGGCAGGCAGCACGGACATTTTGATCACATGGCTGTATAAATTGACGATGGACAGCGGCAAATACAATTTTGCATCGATTATCGGCATTTTTATCTTCATTATTATTGCGTCCTTCGCCATTTCCAATGTCCGCCGTACGAAAGCATTTAAGGAGGAGGATGACTACAGATGACAACATCGAAGCGTAATTTCAGTATGGGCAATCTATTCTGCTACCTCGGATTAATTATTCTCGCAGTTGCCTGCGTATACCCGGCATTATGGGTCGTCATGTCCTCTTTCCGTCCGGGAAATGCCTTGTATAGCGATCAGTTGATTCCGTCATCGTATACGCTGCAGCATTATCGTGATCTATTCGACAAATACCCTTTTGGACAATGGTTTCTGAATACGTTTAAAGTTGCCTTCTTTACGATGATATTCAGCACGATCCTGGTGACGATCACGGGTTATGTATTTTCGCGATTTCGTTTTAAAGGCCGTAAACAAATGATGCTTGGTCTGCTCGTAATCGGGATGTTCCCTGGATTTATGAGTATGATTGCGGTCTATATATTGCTGATGCAGCTTCAGCTGCTGAATACTCACCTGTCGCTGATTTTGGTCTATTCGGCCGGAGCGCCTATGGGATATTTGTACGTGAAAAGCTATTTCGATACGATTCCGCAGAGCTTGGTAGATGCCGCAAAAATAGATGGAGCTGGGCATTTAACCGTATTCAGACGGATCATACTTCCGCTCTCCAAACCGATGCTGGTCTTTATCGGGCTTACTTCCTTCAGCGGCGGGTTCGTTGATTTTATTTTTGCCAACATGGTGTTAAGCACGCCGGAGAAACAGACGCTTGCTGTCGGCCTGTTCCGTATCGTACAAGGAAGGTCAGCGACGGAGTTCACGATGTTCGCTGCCGGCTGTGTTCTGGTCGCTGTGCCGCTCACGCTGTTGTTTGTTTTCCTGCAGCGCTATTTGGTTGAAGGGCTTATGGCCGGAGCGGATAAAGGTTAGGGTGGGCTAATAATGCCGGGTAAAAAAATCAAAAAGGAGTGGGATAACTCTCTATGCAATTAGAAGCTGTTTATCACAGGTCCAATGATTGTTGGGCTTATGGATATAATGAGCGTACGGTTCATGTGCGGATTCGTACGAAGAGAGCGGATATCGAGAAAATTGAAGTGCTTTACGGAGACAAATGCAAGCCGTGGGGAGATATGCAGATGAAGCAGATGGAATTGCTGGCCTCTGACGAGCTTCATGACTATTGGCAGGCTGAGGTAAATCCGCCTTACGGCAGATTGGCTTATGGCTTTCTTCTGACAGAGGGCGAGGAACATATCTGGTTTACGGAGATAGGCTTTGATCAAGCGATGCCGAAGGAGCATTTAGGCTTGTTCGAGTTCCCTTTCCTGCATCCGATTGATCTGCAAAGTCCTCCGGAGTGGGTGAAAAACGCGGTGTTTTACCAAATCTTTCCCGAGCGCTTTGCCAATGGCGATAAAGCGAATGATCCCGCAGGGACGCTGGAGTGGGGCGGCAAGCCGGAATATCGCAACTTCTTTGGCGGCGATTTGCAGGGAGTCATTGATCATCTGGATTACTTGGTTGAGCTCGGAATAACGGTTATTTATTTAAATCCTATATTCGAAGCGCCGGGCAACCACAAATATGACACACAGGATTATATGAAAATTGACCCGCATTTCGGGACCGCTGAAACGTTAAGGAAACTGGTATCCGCTGCTCATAAACGGGGAATTCGCATAATTCTGGATGGAGTGTTCAACCACTGTGGCGTGACGTGGCCGCCATTTCAGGACGTTGTAAAGAACGGGCCGAATTCCAGATATTATCATTGGTTTCATATTCAGGAGTGGCCCCTTCACGAGGTGGATGGGATCCCTACCTACAAAACGTTTGCGTTTGAACAGACGATGCCAAAGCTGAATACCGCCAATCCGGAGGTGCGCGATTATTTCCTTCAGGTCGGCCGCTATTGGATTGAAGAGACGGATATGGACGGATGGCGGCTGGATGTGGCTAACGAAACCGACCATGCATTCTGGAGAGCATTTTCCAAAGAGGTAAAAGAAGTGAAGCCGGATGCTTACATTTTGGGCGAGGTATGGCATGATGGGATGAAGTTCCTGCAAGGGGATCAATTCCACGGAGTTATGAACTATCCAGTTTCGAATGCCATTCTCGATTTCTTTGTATTTCACCATGGGGACGCGCACTCTTTTGCCTCCAGGTTGGGAAGGTATTTGGCAAGATATCCGCAGCAAGTGAACGAAGCCTCTTTCAATCATTTGGATACCCATGATACGGTCCGCTTGCTGACCTTATGTAAGAATGACAAAGCGAAGATGAAGCTGGCTGCAGCTTTTCAGTTCACATTTGTAGGGGCGCCCAGTATTTATTATGGCGATGAAATTGGACTGGACGGCCATTTCGACCCGGATAATCGCAAATGCATGATCTGGGAGGAGGAGAAACAGGATAAGGACTTGCTATCTTTCTATAAAAAGTGTATAAAACTACGTAAAATTCATCCCGCACTTATTTCAGGAACTTTCAGAATAATCTCTGCTGATAAAGGGTCCTCGCTGCTGATATATGAACGCAAGAAGGTTGAGGATCAGCTGATTATAGCGATGAACGCCTCGCCAACACCGGCTCGGGTCGCCGTTTCTTTACCGGCTGGGGAATGGGCGACGGCGGATTTGTCAGGAAATAGCTCGCACAACGGTAAGAAATATCAAGATGAATATTGGACTGAGCTTGGTCCTTATGGATTTTGTATTTTAGAGAAAAAAGGAAACATGATGTGAACTATACTGAAAAAATAGAAAATAGGAGTGGTGAACCATCATGCATACAAGTGAGGAAATTCACCCGGATCAAATAGAAAGCGGATATGCTTCGAACTTTCGTGATATAGGTCCATTTGTAGACTATGAGCGTGAAGATACACATGTAGTGATATACGGCAAACAGTCGAGTATTACCGTACGCATGGTTACTCCGGATATTGTGCGGATTTCCGGATCGCTGGCTGGAAGCTCTGTCATGATAGAGCCTTCAAAGGCAATTTTATCGTATGAGCCGCTTGAAGGCTGGAAGGTCTCTGAGACGGACAATGAGTTGGAGATTACAGGAGGGAATATAGTCCTCGTTGTTAATAAATACGATATGTCATTCACAGTGAAGGCGGCGCAAGACATCCTGTGCGGAACTTACAAGCTATCCTTCTCCGATATAGCTATGCGATGCCAGGGAAGCATGGACGACGGAGCAGTCATATACGGCCTGGGAGAGACTACGGGATACTTGAATAAACGCGGTGAAAGATACACGATGTGGAATTCCGATGTGTTTGACCCGCATGTGCCGGATACGGAGTCCCTATATCAATCTATCCCGCTGCTGATTCACCATTCGGTCCGTCATTCCTTTGGATTGTTTATTGATTATCCGGGCAGAACCGTAGTGGATTTGCGTGAATCGTCAGACAGCTATTCTATTGAAACGGCTAATCGAGAGATGGATTTATATGTCATTACGGGCCCGAAGCTTAAGGATGTTGTCGCGCGTTATTCGATTTTAACGGGTAAAATGCCCCTTCCTCCGCTGTGGTCCCTCGGCTACCAGCAGTCCAGATTCAGTTATATGAATCAGGAGGAAGTGATTACGCTTGCGCATCATTTTAGAAACAAGGTCATTCCTTGTGATGTTATTTACCTGGATATTCACTATATGAAAGAATATAAGGTATTTACTTTTGATGAGGAAAGGTTCCCTGATCCGGCGGGCATGATGAAGGAGCTCAAGGAGTTGGGCTTCCGTATCGTTCCGATCGTTGACCCCGGGGTAAAAGTTCAGGCTGGATATGCGGTATACGAACAGGGCATTAGTGATGGGCGCTTTTGCCAGACACCGGGCGGCAATCCGTATGTCGGTGATGTGTGGCCGGGACCAAGCGTATTCCCTGATTTTACGGATGAATCTACTCGTGAATGGTGGGGCGCCCTACATCAATTTTACGTTAACTACGGAATCAGCGGAATATGGAACGACATGAATGAGCCTAGTGTTTTTAATTCCCCGACGAAAACGATAGATGAGAGCGTGGTTCACCGCAATGGCGGAAACCCCAAGACACATGGTGAATTGCACAATATTTATGGCTTGTTGATGAGTCAAGCTACTTATGAGGGCATGGGGAAGCTGCTTCAGGGTGAAAGACCGTTCGTCTTAACGAGAGCCGGGTATGCCGGAATACAGCGTTACGCCGCGGTCTGGACAGGAGATAACCGCAGTTATTGGGATCATCTGAGATTGTCGATTTCGATGGGACTTAACCTTGGTCTTTCCGGTATTGCCTTTTGTGGATCTGACATCGGTGGATTTATGCACCATGCTTCAGGGGAGCTGTTGGCGCGATGGACGCAGCTTGGCGCATTTACTCCGTTCTGCAGAAATCACAGCGCGATCGATACACGCGATCAGGAGCCATGGACTTTTGATTCAGAGGTGGAAGAGATTTGCAGGCAGTATATTGATTTAAGGTATCGGATGCTTCCCTATCTTTATTCTCTTTTTTACGAGTCAACCTGCTCGGGACTACCGATTATGCGGCCGCTTGTATTGGAATATCCTGAGGATCTCAATACGTACCATTTGTCCGATCAATTTCTGCTAGGCCAGGATTTACTTATTGCACCGATTTGTGAGCCAGGAAAGCAGCACCGGATCGTTTACTTACCCGAAGGCATCTGGTACGACTATTGGAATGGAACTCGTTATGAAGGCGGGTCTCATATTATAGCGCATGCGCCGCTTGATATTTTGCCGATGTATGTGAGGGGGGGAGCGATTATTCCTCTGACGCGGCCAGTGCAGCATACAGGTGAAGGTAATTGGAGTGATCTTGATATTCACTTGTATGCTCAAGGCGGGCTGGATCAGGCCGGGACTCGTAGGGAGGCTGAGCATCGCTCAGACATTCGAGGTTCATTTTCACTTTATGAGGACGATGGAAGAAGTGATCAGTACCTTCAAGGAGCTTACAATATCATTCAACTGCAGACAGAAGAAAGTAAAGGCCTGTTTACGATCAAAGCGGCTTATCAAGTTTGCGGCCTGGGGCCAGACGATAAATCCATACGTTATACCGTCCATCATCTTTCCTTTGTTCCAAGAACGGTGAGCCGGATTTCCAAGGTTCATGATATGAACCAGCTTGAGGAGCAGAGTTCTGGATGGTATTATGACAAACAGGACAATCAACTGTATATTAAAACAACGCTAGCGGGTTTGCAGGAGGTTGAACTTATCGTCAGGGGATAAATGGGAGGTTAGCAGACAATGCTTCATCAATTTTCACGGACAGAGCTTGCCATTGGCGCTGAAGGCCTGGATATATTGAACAATAGCACCGTAGCCGTCCTGGGCATAGGCGGCGTAGGCTCCATGGCGGTCGAAGCTCTAGCCCGAACCGGTGTGGGACGCATCATTCTTATTGACAAGGATTCGGTCGACATTACGAACATCAACCGCCAGATTCACGCCCTGACCACGACGATCGGGCAGAAGAAGGCGGATCTCATGGTCGAGCGCGTCAAGCTGATCAATCCGGGATGCGAAGCGATCGCGCTGAACATGTTCTATACCGATGAAACGTACGAGGAGTTGTTCAAGTACAAGCTGGATTACGTACTGGACGCCTCGGATACGATTTTCTACAAAATCCATCTGATCAAGCAGTGTCTGGCCCGCAAAATCCCGATGATTTCAAGCATGGGCGCGGCCAACAAAATGGACCCGACGAAGTTTCAGGTTGCGGATATTTCCAAGACCTCGATGGACCCGATTGCCCGGGTCATCCGTCAGAAACTGCGTAAAGACGGTATCAAGAAAGGCGTGAAGGTCGTCTTTTCCACGGAAGAGCCGATCAAGCCGCGCCAGGATGTCACGGACAAGATCGTGCCGGAGAATGCGCCGGATATCCGGAAGGCGAAGCAGCCGCCTGCGAGCAATGCGTTCGTTCCGCCGGTGGCGGGGCTGATTATGGTCAGCGTCGCCGTCAAGGAGCTGCTGGAAGCCGGCGGCGTCACAATCTAACAGCGGGCCAAGGCCCGGATGGGACAAGGAGGGGCGAGCGCCGTCGGAGGCGTCTCGCCCTTTTTGACTGCGGTGCGGCTGGTGTCTTTGGCGTTCGGGACTGCCGCGCGTATGTTAAGCATGGCGCCCGTTGCGTCTGGCTATTACTATAAGGCGCCTGGCTTTTACAATATGGTACGGAGGTGTCCAGACATGAACAACAGCTTTTGGAGCCGCAGCCTCGGCCTGGAGCCCGAATATGTACGGAGAAAAGAGTGGGCTGCCGGACTCATCTCTTATTTTGCATCGGTCTACATCGTGATGGTCAACGCGGCTATCCTGCAGGATGCAGGAATGCCGCTGCGGGCGGGGATGGTGGCAACGCTGCTGACGGCCGTATGCGGCTGTCTGCTGATGGCGTTCGTTGGAAAGACGCCGATTATAGTGGTGCCCGGCATGGGAATCAACGCATTTTTCACCTATACGCTGGTGCATTCCATGAAGCTGGACTGGAGAGAGGCGCTGGCGGTAGTATCGGTTACCGGGGTGTTGTTCGTGGCGGTGGCGTTCACTTCGCTGTACCGCATTCTGAGCGACGCTATTCCGTCCAATCTCCGGCACGCGATCACCGTCGGGATCGGGCTGTTTCTGACCTTTATCGGCCTGCAAAAAAGCGGCATCGTCATCGCCCATAAGACGACGTTCGTCGCGATCGGCCACTTCAGCGACCCCGCCGTCATCACCTCCTGCGTTACGCTGGTCCTGGCGCTGGTGCTGCATCTGTGGGGCACGCGGGGCGGACTCTTGATCAGCATGTTCGCAGGCACTCTCCTGGCCTATCTGCTTGGCGCCGGTCATGGGCGGGAGAACGCGGGGACGGGGCATCTCTTTGAAGGTTACGGCCAGGTCTTTCTTGGCCTGGATATGGGAGGGACGCTCAGTCTCGTATTCTGGATTGCCGTCTTTCTCCTGCTGCTGATCGTGGTCTTCGAGAACATCGGCCTGATCTCGGCCCAGACGACGATGACCGGGCATCCCGAGCGCTTCAAGAGCAGCCTGCGGGCGCTCTCGCTCGTCAACATCGCTGCCGGACTCCTGGGCAGCAGTCCCGCCGTCGCGGCCGCCGAATCGACCGCGGGAATAGCGGCCGGAGGACGCTCCGGCCTGACCTCGCTTGCCGCGGGCCTGATGTTCGCCGCGACCTTCCTGTTCATTCCGGCGCTTGTCTACGTGCCGGACAGCGCCATCGCGCCGGTTCTGATCATCATCGGCGGCCTCATGATGCAGCATGTGCAGGTGATGGATTTCAGCGATCCGACAGAGGCCTTTCCGGCCTTTCTGATCCTGGTCATGATTCCCTTCACATACAGCATTGTCGACGGAATGGCCTTCGGCTTCATCACCTATCCGATCGCCAAGCTTGCGCTTCGCAGAGGCGCGGAGGTGCCGCCCGCTTTGTACGGAATCGCGGGCCTGTTCCTGGCGAATTTCGTTCTTCATGCGCTGCTATAGGGCCTTGCGGAGCTTGTGCGGGAATTCTTGGCATTCCATTGGCCATTATGATACAATAAGACTCCTTTTTGAATTTGAGCGCGTCTGAACCCGCTGGTAAGGATGCGCCCTGCTGATCGGACATACAAGCCGGTTTTGCCTTAAGGGACGGGTGGGTATGCCCCGTAATACTTTTAGGAGGTAACTGAAATTGGAGGACAAGTTTCAAAGTGCCTATCAAGAGGAACAGGAAAGGCTGAACGCCGCGCTTGAAGAGATTGACCGGCAGCTTGAGAAGCTGCGCAATACACCGGTATACACCGGGCATGAATACACCGAGCAGGTGCTGGAGGCTTCGAGGGAACAGAGAAGGAACAATCTGTCGAAACTTCGGACGGAGCCGTATTTTGGACGGCTGGATTTTCAGGAAGGCGGTCAGGGTGAGCGCAAGCCGCTCTATATCGGCAAAATCGGCGCAGACCGCGAGCAGGCCTCCGACCGTCCGCTTGTTATCGACTGGCGGGCTCCGGTAGCCAGCCTGTTCTACTCGTTCACCGGAGGAACGGAGCCGGCATCCTACGAGTCGCCTGACGGAATCGTCGAGGGCCTGGTGTATCTGAAACGAAATGTCGTCATCCGCAAACGCATTCTGGAGCGGGTGGCCGACACCTATGACCGCGAGAGCGACGGCCCCGCCGTCTCGGACGAATTCCTTGTCTACCGTCTCGGGGAGAACAAGGATAACCGGCTGCGGGATATCGTGTCGACGATTCAGGAAGAGCAGGACCGGATTATCCGGGCTGCCAAAAATACCGCGCTCATCATCCAGGGCGTGGCGGGCAGCGGAAAGACGACGGTCGCGCTGCACCGGCTCGCTTTTTTGCTGTATCAGTATAAGGAGCAGGTCTCGGCGGAGCGGATGATCATTTTTGCCCCGAACCGGATGTTCCTGGACTACATCTCCGACGTGCTGCCGGAGCTTGGTGTTGGCAACATCCAGCAGAGCACTTTCGCGGACTGGGCCGCAGAGCTGCTGGGCCTTGAGCTGACGGACACCGGCGTGATGGAGACGCTCAACCGCTGGTTCGAGAATAAGGGGGCAATGCCTGTCCTTACTGAGGAGACGCCGGAGCGCTTCAAGGGTTCCACGAAGCTGATAGGCGTTATTGAAGAAGCGGTGTCGCTGCTGGAGTCGGGAGCGGTTCCCGAAGGCGATTTCTCGCCCTGGGAAGGCGCCGTCCTCCCCCGGCGGATGATTATGCGCTGGTACAAGGAGGAATACGCTCCGTATCCGCCGGCGAAGCGCAAGGAACGGGTGATGGCCCGGATTCATCGGTGGATCGAAATGGAGCTGAAGAAGAGCCCTTCCGCCGCGGCGCTGAAGGACCGCAAGAAGAAGGGCGCGCAGCGGGAGAAGGCGTATGCCGGCAAGTGGCCCAAATATGATCCGCTGACGATCTACAAGCAGATTTTCCGGGCCGTGAAGCCGCCCGCCGATTGGCCTGCGGATGAGCCGGAGAAGATTCCGGCCGCCGTAATGAAATCGACGCGCGCGCAGCTCAAGAAGGGGCATGTGCTGGAGGAGGACCTTCCGCCGCTGCTGTACATTCATTATCTGTTGAACGGAGACGAGGGGGTGCAGAAATTCGACCATATCGTCATAGACGAGGCCCAGGATTTCTCGCCTTTTCAGATTGCTGTGCTGGATCTGTATGCCCGCAATCATTCATTCACCATTCTCGGGGATTTATCACAGGGGATTCACGCCTACAAGGGCGTGCATGAATGGCGCGAGATGCAGGAGCTGTTCGCTCCGGAGCATACGTCGTATCATGCACTGACGCGAAGCTACCGGTCGACCATGGAAATCATTGATTTTGCCAATGGGATTCTGAGGGGCGGCGTGAAGAGCGATTTGCTGGCCGTTCCGGTGTTCCGAAGCGGCAATCCTGTGCGGCTTCTTAAATACGGAGCAAGCCGGACGGAGGATATCTCCGCTGCGCTCGCCGAGCTGTCCAGCCGCGATTACCGCACCGTGGCGGTGCTGACGCGGACGCTGGCAGATGCCGAAGCCCTGTTCGCGGAACTGTCTGTCCGGTTCGAGGACGTTCACCTGATTGACGGCAGTATGACCGAGTATCAGGGAGGACTGTCGGTTCTGCCGCTGTACCTGTCCAAAGGGCTCGAATTCGATGCGGCCATCGTTGCCGACGCGGACTTAAGCTCATACGGTGAGGCGGCATGGGACGCCAAGCTCCTGTATGTCGGCTGCACCCGGGCGCTGCATGAGCTGTGGCTGCTGCATAACGGACAGCAGCCTTCATATCTCGTGAAGGCGGCCGAAGAAAGCGAAGCGGCGGAAGGTTGGCAGGTCAAGTAAAGAAGGGGCGTTATTAGCCTAAGGTTCTCTTGGGGTTCTCTTGGCTTTCTCTTGGTATCTCTTGGCCTTGCCGGATGGCATATAACCGGGTTAGCAATATGGGGAGCATGTGCAGCCGAAGGGCCGCCATGCTCCCTTTCTTTTTACGCATATGGTCATTAACAGGCTGTGAGCTATCTGATGGATGGGAAGAACGGCATGAACCGCTCAACCCGCATCCACCCATCTCCCCGCGCAAGCGGACGATGCTTCATGCGAGTTTCGGGAGGATCGGAACACCTGTGCTCTTTGACCGCGTAAATGGTATGATAGAGTCATATCGCATTGGCAAGGAGTGTCGACATGGATTTGTTTTCGTTCGAGGAGGAGACGCGTGACGGGCGTCTCTTGGCCGACCGCATGCGGCCGGAAACTCTTGATGAATATATCGGACAGGAGCATATCGTGGGCAAAGGAAAGCTTCTTCGCCGGGCTATTGAAGCGGACCAGGTCTCTTCCATTCTGCTGTACGGGCCGCCCGGCTGCGGCAAGACGACGCTTGCCCATATTATCTCCCACCAGACGAAAGGCGAATTCGTCCGCCTGAACGCAGTGGAAGCGAGCGTTAAGGATGTCAGGGAAGTCATTGAGCGCGCACAGAACTCCAAATCGCTGTACGGCACGAAGACGATCCTGTTTCTGGACGAGGTGCACCGCTTCAACAGCTCCCGCCAGGATGCGCTGCTGCCGGCTGTTGAGAAGGGAACGATTATTTTCATCGGGGCGACGACCGAGAATCCGTTCCATTATGTGAATGGCGCGCTCATGAGCCGGTCCACGCTGTTCCAGCTGGAGGCGCTCGGCAAGACCCACAGCCTGGAGGCGATGAAGAGAGCACTTGCCGACAAGGACAAGGGCCTTGGGTTTATGGACCTTCAGGTGGACGATGCCGCGCTTGAGCACATCGCCACCATGGCGAACGGCGACATTCGCCGCGCGCTGAATGCGCTGGAGCTGGCCGCCATGACAACTCCGCCCGACAGCGGCGGGACGGTTCACGTCACGCTGGAGGTGGCGGAGGATTCCATCCGGCGGCCGACCGTGAAGGCGGACGAGTCGACGCAGTACGACGTGCTGTCCGCCTTCCACAAGAGCATCCGCGGCTCCAGCGACGCTGCGCTGTTCTGGTTCCTCTATGCCGTCGAGAAGCTCGGCATGGACCCCATTGTGTTCATCCGCCGGCTGATCGCGGCGGCGAGCGAGGACATCGGCCTGGCGAATCCGCAGGCGATGGTACAGGCGGTCAGCGCGCTGGAGGCGTACCGCAACAACGGCTGGCCGGAGGCGAGGCTCAACATCGCCCAGGCGATTCTGTTCGCCGTGGAGAGCCCGAAGTCGAACGCCGTCTACATGGCGATATCGCGGGCCACCTCGGCGATCGAGGAGCTGAAATCCGCCGAGGTGCCGCTGCATCTGCGGGATACGCATTACAAGGGCTCCGCGCAGCTCGGGCATGCAGGCTACAAATACCCGCATGATTATCCGGGCCACTTCGTGAAGCAGCAGTATTTGCCGGACGCCATTTCGCGCCGGGTGTTCTATCAGGCGACGGAGCAGGGCAACGAGGCGAAGATCCGGCATAACCAGGGGCTGCGGAGAGAGCAGTAGACGGACTTTGCGGCAGGATTCAATCCGCCTGCTTCCGCTTCAGTCTGCTCAAGCCTGTCCCGCCGTTTCATCGCGCATTACTAAAAAAGGTGTCCGGCAAGCCGCTGTGTTTCTCGGCTTGCTGGACACCTTATGTTTATCGTCTTATGCTTAACTCGGTTTACTGATGCTGCGGCACAACCTTCTTGGCGTATTCGATAATGCCGCCGCCCAGGCAGATTTCACCGTCATAAAATACGACGGCCTGTCCGGGCGTAATGGCTTTCTGCGGCACGTCGAAAGCGACATGGAACAGGCCATCCTCACGCTTTGTCAGCGTGACGCCCTGGTCCGGCTGGCGGTAGCGGAACTTGGCAGTGCAGCGGACGGCATCGCCCGAAGGCATATCGCCGCTGATCCAGTTCACGCCAGAGGCGACCAGGCCGGTTGAATACAGGCTGTGGTGCTTGTCGCCCTGGACGACGTACAGGATGTTCTTCTCCAGATCCTTCTCGGCGACGAACCACGGTTCGCCCGTACCGGAGCCGCCGATGCCGAGGCCCTGGCGCTGACCGAGCGTGTAGTACATCAGGCCGTCATGACGGCCTTTGACTTCGCCTGTCGCGATGTCCACCATATTCCCGGATTTGGCGGGAAGATACTGGCTCAGGAACTCGCGGAAGTTGCGCTCTCCGATGAAGCAGACACCCGTG
Organism: Paenibacillus stellifer; assembly: GCF_000758685.1. Lineage (NCBI taxonomy): Bacteria > Bacillati > Bacillota > Bacilli > Caryophanales > Paenibacillaceae > Paenibacillus > Paenibacillus stellifer. The sequence goes on along the minus strand of NZ_CP009286.1, from coordinate 4,209,896 downwards.
CTGTCCTTTTTCTTAGCTGTGTACAGACCCGCTTCTTCAGCGATCCGGCGGACCTCCGGCTTCGGCAGGTGGCCGATCGGGAACATGGCCTTGGACAACTGCTCCTGATTCAGCGCATTCAGGAAATAGGTTTGGTCCTTGTTGCCATCCACACCGCGAAGCAGCTTGTACTGTCCGTTCTCTTCCACAACGCGCGCATAGTGGCCGGTTGCGACATAATCGGCGCCAAGCTGCAGCGCCTTGTTCAGAAATTCGCCGAACTTGATCTCCCGGTTGCACATAACGTCGGGATTCGGCGTGCGTCCCGCTTTGTATTCATCGAGAAAGTAAGTAAACACCTTGTCATAGTATTCTTTCTCAAAATTTACGGTATAGTAAGGGATATCGATCTGCTCGCATACGCGGCGGACATCCTCGGCGTCGGTTTCTGCCGTGCACACACCGAACTCGTCAGTGTCATCCCAATTTTTCATAAAAATCCCGATCACGTCATAGCCCTGCTGCTTCAGCAGGAGCGCGGTAACCGAGGAGTCTACGCCCCCCGACATGCCCACGATAACACGGGTGTCTTGTATTGCTTTTGCCATCATGGTCACCTCTTTATGTTCCAGAATATGAAATACGTGATCCCTAGTGTCCACTGGAGAAATACACGTAAATGAAAAAAATTGTCTTTTGTTGTTTCAAATCAGCCTTCGAATATGTTAACATAAATTCAAGAGCGGTCATCGGAATACGCTGATTTTTTAGATATTACTGTTTTGACCAACTACTAATTATACTATACCCAGCTATAATATTGAAAGAGGTGTCCCTTTGAAAATATCGACAAAAGGCCGATATGGATTAACTATTATGATGGAGCTTGCCGCCAGATTCGGCGAAGGTCCGACATCGTTGAAGAGCATCGCCGAGAAGAACGGCTTGTCCGAGCATTACCTGGAGCAGCTTATTGCTCCGCTTCGCAATGCCGGCCTGGTCAAGAGCATCCGGGGCGCTTATGGCGGTTATGTACTTTCCCGCGAAGCCGACAGCATCACAGCCGGAGATATTATCCGCGTGCTGGAAGGTCCGATTTCTCCGGTGGATTTCACCGAGGAAGATGACCCGGCCAAGCGTGACCTGTGGCTGCGCATCCGCGACAGCATCGCCGATGTGCTGGACTCCACGACCTTATCCAACCTGATCACCTTTAAGGAAGAGACGCACACGGATAATTATATGTTTTATATTTAACGTGGTGGAAGTACCTGCGCGATTGCTTCAAAAATGCCTACTGGCTTCGGCTGGTGGGCCATTTTGCTTTGTATCACCGACGCCGATTTCCTGGTCGCTTGCTTGAACAGTGCCCGAGTCTTCATCTGGTTTCGTCTAGTTACCGACCCAAATATTATCGGGATCGGTTGAAGTTCCGTGTTACCGCTAAAAATATGAGGACCTGCAGCCAAATGCGCTGCAGGTCCCTTTTTGCTGTTATGCGTTTCTAAGCTGAAGCATTCTTTGGTACTGGTTAAGCAACTCGTCTAATCGTTGACTAGCGTCAATTAACTCCGGATCGGAGAGTAATCTATACGTTGCTAATTTGTTCAATTCCAACCGGAGTTCTTCGATTCTCAGAATAACCTCTTCCAAGACGAACAGCTCCCTATCATCCGTATATATATGTCATCCGTCCGTCGTGCACTACGGATCGTGACAAGGATATCCTGGGCTATTCGGGCAAGAGGTTGTATCGATCCGGATCTCACTATTAAAAAAGGAATAGTCGCAAATTTGCTCATCTATAGTTTCGCTACTAACTTCTAAAATCCTCCAAAATGTGGGGGATCTATATAAGAAGCCAGAGAGGCAAGAGAGCGTTGAGGATCAGCATATAATTCGAGTAAAAATGTCCTCCTCAAAATCTTTGGGGAGGACATTTTTTCGCAAACTGCTTACGAGCATAGAGACAATTGCGCAGCGGCCTCTGCCTTATTTTCCAATCTAAAAATTAGACCCCGAGTCCAAAATGCTATTTATAGCTGCTATCCCTCTTGTTTCATGTTAGAAACGAACAATCAGCCGGCTTTAGTCCAAGCCATTGCCGTTTAAGCTGCATGTACTATCAATGAAAGGATGTGAGCCTTATGCAAGCAAGGAACAGTAATAATGCGCAAGGCATCGACATTTCGCATCATAACGGCGTAGTGGATTGGATGAAGGTCAAGGGAGATGGGATCCGTTTTGCTTTTCTCAAAGCGAGCGAGGGATCAACCTACAAGGACAGCACTTTTCCGGGCCACGTCAAGGCAGCCCGGGCGGCCGGAGTTCTGGTTGGTCCTTACCATTTCGTAAATGCGGCGAGCGAGGCGGCAGCGAAGGTGGAGGCAGCTAATTTCTATGCGGCCATCCAGTCGGCCGGTGGCATCGCTGTTATGGACCTGCCGCCGGTCATGGATTACGAGGACAATAAGAGCGGGCTGAGCAAGGCGCAAATCAGCGCCGTTGCCGCTGCCTTCCTGGCGGAAATCGAGCGTTTGACCGGCATCCGGCCGATTGTATACACCGGGAATTCATTCGCGGCTAATTTCACGGAGGCTATCGGCAAGTACCCGCTATGGGTTGCCCGGTACAGTACACAGCCGCCGACGGATGTTGCGGCGTGGTCCCGCTGGGATTTTTGGCAGTACAGCGACGGTCAATCCGGAGGTTATCGCCCGGCGGGCGGGCGCGCAGTGGCAGGCGTGTCGGGGCTGCCGGATCTTAATGAATATGCCGGAACGGTTGAAGAGCTGAAGGCCAAATTTTCCAAATCAAAAGGGGATGTGGGCAGCGTGGCAGAACGGGATATTGAACAAGTAAGCAAGTGGGCGGAGACAGCTTGGAAAGAAATGCAGGACAACGGTTATTTTGACGGCACGCGGCCGGGAGCGGGGATTACCCGTGAAGAGGCAGCCATGGTCTTCAGCCGGATGCGAACAAACTTCCTGACCCTAATCGCCGGGAATAAGGAGACTATTGCTGCGCTTGAGAAGCGAATGACTGCCATCGAGAAAGAGGTTAAATAATTCATGGACTCTGCTGGCACACCTCCGGTGAGCCAGTTATTTTAACAATGCCTGAATTTGAAATTTCCGCTACACAGGTTACCCGCCTTGACCCAGCCAGATCAGACTTCATCCACCTATACGATCCCATCCAAGCGGACATAAGCTAACTCAGAAACTATCAAGGGAGTGGGATTGTTATGCACCTTAAGGAACTGCGGAGAACTTATGATGCCGTGTTCAGCCTGGGATGTACTTGTCTAACCGCAACGCAGCTTAAACGTGCCGGACTCCGGAAGGAGAGCGGTCCGTTTGACTGGATGTACAGCTACGGGCTGTCCCACATCAACAAGGTTTTACGTAACGAGTTTGACAGTTATATGGAGCCTGAAAATTTGATCGCTGAAGGCCTGGATTACCATCATGTCAACTACCTGGTCCGGGACCGTGAATATGGGTTGGTGTCGGCTCATGACTTCAGCATTGAGCATAATACTCCGGCTGACTTATCCGCCGCTTATCCTGAATTCAGGGAAAGGACCGACAGGAGGACAACGCGGATGCTGGAACGTCTGCAGAGTAGCAAATCCATCCTCTTTGTAAGGGTCGGCGGTGAACGGAATGAAATTATCGAGCTGGAACAGATTCTTCAGGACAAGGTAAAGGGAGATTTCGCGCTGCTTGTGGTTAACTATGCGAATGAAGCTAGATTATGGCATGACGATTATAATTTGCCCCATACCTGTGTAGTACAGTTCCCGGCGGCGAATGAGGTGTGGAAAGGAAATAATTTTTACTGGGATACGGTCTTCTACCAAGTCAAGCTTGTTTGATCCGGGAAAAAGTTATGTTTCAATAATTCCGCCTTCTTGCTGCTAGTGCCGTGCCCTTGGGGCACGGCTTGTCATATGATGAAGCAAAAAGGAAGGTGATTACGGTGGAAAACAGAACAGCTGAACGTCTGCTGGAAGCCGCGTCCCGGTTGATTTCGGATGCGCAGTGGCAGGCGAACTATCTTGAACTCATCACGTCACCCGCGAATCCTGGCGTATCAGACGCCGCACGCGTGCTGCTGAACCGGTTGTACGATCTGCAGAAGAAAGGGCTGCTGACCGGCCAGCATGAATATTTAGAGGCTCCGTACACGTACGCGGAGAGTCTCAAGCAGAAGACCGGCATCTATCCTTCGATCAAAGGTGTCGAATTCGGCGGGATTACGGGGCAGACGCCGGAGCAGCTGGCGGCCCAGCGGCAGAATGTGGTCAATGCCTGTCTGGATTGGCACAAAAATGGAGGCGCTATCACGGCTACCTACCATGCGGCTTATCCCGGTGCATCCCAGACATGGAACATGGTCCAGCGTTCGACGACGGAGGATGAATTCGCCCAGATTATTACGCCTGGAACAGCGCTTAACACATCTCTGCTTGCTGATATCGACTCGGTGGCTCAGTACCTCAAGCAATTGCGGGACGAAGGTGTGCCGGTGCTGTGGCGGCCGTATCATGAAATGAACGGCGGCTGGTTCTGGTGGGGGCAGAAGACACGCTACGCGGAGCTCTGGGAGATCATGTATGACCGGTACGTGATTGTTCACGGCCTGGATAATTTGCTCTGGGTGTGGAGCCCGAATGCGAACAACCCGGCCACAGATGCCGCGGCTTATTACGTCGGTCATGACCGTGCGGACGTACTTGGCAAAGATATTTACGGCGGCGATTATAAGCTGGATCATTATTTCGAGCTGCAGCAGATCGGACAAGGCAAGCTGATGGCCATTACGGAGTGCGATATTTTGCCGGATATGACCCGGATGCGGACCCGTCAGCCGCTCTACGCCTGGTTCATGGACTGGGGCAAGCTGCTCGCACAGAAGAATACGGATGCTGCAATCCGCAAGGTTTATACCGATCCGTACGCTGTGAGCCGGGGACAGGATGCCAATCCCGAGGTGGCCCAGTTGAACGCGGCGGACACTTCCACCGGAGACGGTCTTATCGGCCAATATTATCTGGACCGGAATTTCGGCACGCTGAAGCTGACCAAGGTTGTCCCGAAGGTCGATTACGACTGGAAAAAGAGCACGCCTACCGGAAAATGGGAAATGTCCGTCCGCTGGAGAGGGTATCTTCGTCCGCCGTTTGCCGAAACATATACGCTGTATACAAATGCTTCGGACGGCGTTCGGTTATGGGTGGACGGCAAGCTGCTGATCGATGACTGGACAGTACACGGCACGGCGGAGCGAACAGCCGTCATTACGCTTGAACAAGGCAATTATTACACGCTCTGCCTGGACTACTTCAATGGAGGAGATCCAGCCAACGCGACTGTCCGCCTCTCCTGGTCCAGTCCCAGTGTGCCGAAAGATGTGATTCCAACGGCGTATTTGTACTCGAATTGATGATCGGAAGTTCGCCCGAGGGGGACATGAGGGCCTATAATTCGGCGAGTGAATAAATAAAAGCGAATGTGGTTAAAAAAATTGTGAAAAACCAAATTTTTGACGAACAATTATGAAGCAGATATGTTAAAATAACGGAGCGGTTATTCAGCGGCTGCCCGCTTTGCAGCGGCGCCGTACATATCAATAGCGACATGTACAGACCGGGAGACGTCATACGGAAATGACGCGCTTGCCGGTCTTCATACGGATAGAAGGACAGTGAATAAGAAATGAGACCGATCTATTTGGACCACGCCGCCTCGACGCCGGTGCATCCGGAGGTGGCCGCGGTCATGCTGAGCATTATGACGGAGCAGTACGGCAACGCTTCGAGCGTCCATGCGTTCGGACGGGCCGCCAAGAAGACCTTGAACGGGGCGCGCGATTCCATCGCCGCCTCTTTGGGCTGTGCGCCCGATGAGTGGATTTTTACCGGGGGAGGGACGGAGAGCGACAATCTGGCACTGTTCGGCGCTGTCTCGGGACGTGAAGGAGGCCATATCATTACGACGGCTATCGAGCACCATGCCGTGCTTCATGCCTGCGAACAGCTTGAGAAGGAAGGCTTCCAGATTACCTATGTGCCTGTGGACGGGACAGGCCGGGTGTCGCCAGAGGACATTGCTTCGGCTATACGGGACAATACCGTATTGATCAGCGTAATGATGGCTAATAATGAAGTAGGGACAATTCAGCCAATCCGTGAAATCGGGGCGGTCGCTAGAGAGCGCGGAGTACTCTTTCACGTGGATGCTGTACAGGCGCTCGGCTCGATTCCGATCAAGCTGTCAGAGCTGCCGGTGGACTATATGAGCTTCACCGCGCATAAAATCAACGGTCCCCAAGGCATTGGCGGCCTGTACATCCGCCGCGGCGCTCCGCTGCATCCCCGGCTGTTCGGAGGTCTGCAGGAACGAGGCCGCCGGGCCGGAACGGAAAGTCTGGCAGGCGCGGCCGGCTTCGCGAAGGCTGTGGAGCTTGCGGTCCGCGGACTGGAGGGACGGCATGCGGAGGCTTTGAAGCTGCGTTCCACCTTGCTGGACGGACTGGACGCGGGAATCGGGAAGGACGCGTACCATCTGAACGGAAATTCCGGGCACGGACTGACGCATATCGTGAACATCAGCTTCCCGGGAGTACAAACGGACGTCATGCTGATGAATCTCGATATGGAGGGAATCGCGGCTTCCAGCGGCTCGGCATGCACCTCGGGATCGCTTGAAATCTCCCATGTGCTGAAGGCGATGGCGCTTCCGGATAAATATTTGGATTCTGCGATTCGATTCAGCAGCGGTTTGGGTAATACTACTGAAGAAATGGAACTTGTTTCCCGAAAAATTGAAACCATCATGAAACGGCTGCGTACTAAAGACTAGAGTCTTTTGTCGCCGGGAGCATGCTTGCTCCTTTCTTTCATTTACCATAGAAGGTTGCTCCTTTCTGGGCTCCATCTTATAAACGAGGAGATTTGACACCATGAGAATCCAGGAGTTTATCGGACTGAATGTGATTGGAGTCGAGGAAGGCAAGGATGTAGGCAAGATCGTCGATTGCATTGTCGATTCAACATGGAAAATTACGGGTATTGAACTGGAAAGCAAATCTTTCTTCAGCAGTCATGTGAAAGTTGTGGCATGGGAAGACATTGTCGCATACGGCGAGGATGCCGTGATGATACAGAATGAGGAGTCTATTCGCAAGGTGGACGCAGACAGCATACCCCATACCTTTCTTGAGGGGAAGAACAGACTGAAGGATCTTGAGGTCGTGACGGAAGCCGGAACGATACTCGGTAAGGTGTCGGATGTTTATTTTGACCAAAAGATGGGAAACACAATAATAGCCTTCGAAATTAGCGACGGGCTGGTAACTGACTTGATGGAAGGCCGAAGATGGCTGCCTTGTGTGCCGGAAATGTCCGCAAGAACGGACAATCTGCTGGTTCCCGCATTAAGTGAAGAAAAACTGGAAAAGAATATTAATATCGTTAACGGATAGGTGGAATGTATATGAAGTGTCCAAACTGCGGTTCCAAGGATATCGGCAAAATCGGTTCCCATCAATTTTACTGCTGGGGCTGCTTTATTGAACTGACGGTAAATGGCGAAAAAATGTCGGTCTATCAGGTTGAAGAAGACGGCACTCTGAGCTCGCTGGACGACTTGTTCTGCGGCGAAGATATGGCACAGGAAATGACGCATCTGCATGCATCTTCCTAAGGCAGGCGTAGCTTGCTTTGGGTGGTTACATAGAAAGAACCTTCAAATCCGCTCGCGGAAGTGAAGGTTCTTTTTCGTTCTCTGAATTCATTTTTCATTTTACTTCAATTGAGAAGACGACCATGGTATCGCCCAGTGAGGTTACGCCGTCCTCCAAGCCCCAGAATGCCGAGACGCTGTAGGCGTAAACCCCCGGCTCGTCCGGCGCATGAAAAGTCCCATCGGACAGCGGAATCTCCGTGATGCTCCCGCTTTTATACTGCATCAGCCTCACACTAGACGGAGCCGGATCGTAAGGGAACCGGACCTCAACGACTGCACCGGCCGGAAGAACGTTCGGCGTCTTCCCTTTTAGCTGTTCCTCCGCTCCGATATAATCGGCGCACATCGAGCCCCAACAATAGGTACTTTGGTACATGGAAAGATCCGTCTCTCCCGACCGGATGAGCGGCAGCGGCGGCTTCTCTTTATCCAGCGGCTTGATTGACGCTTCTGCTTCTGCGGAAGGATTGGCGGACGTAGCGCTCTCATTCGAAGGCTGGACGGACGGGCCTGCTTCCGTTACAGGATTAGGTGACCCTGCCACCTCGGCATTCGGACCTTCAGATGCGATCTCCGGTGAAGCGGCACAGCCCGCAAGAACGATCGTCAATACAGCAAGAATCAGGAAGGACGTTCCTTTTTTACTCAAAAGCTCCACCTCCTTTAACACAGACGCAGAATAAGCGGGAATGGTTACAAGACTTGACCGATTATTTTGCCGCGGACAGACATATACTTACATTGCAGGTCTTTTCCAGTTTGGCCGCAGGAGGTAACGCGAGTGGAACAATGGTACGGCAACAAAACGTTTCGGTGGATGGTCGGCGTGCTGCTCGGTCTGATCATCCTGTATTTTATTTGGCAGCTTCGTCCGATGCTGATGAATATTTTTACTTTTCTCAAAGCGGTGCTGGCTCCGTTACTGGCCGCCATGATCATCTCATATGTGCTGAACCCCGTCGTCAGTCTACTGGCCCGGCGAAAAATGCCGAGGGGTGCAGCCGTGCTGCTCATTTACGCGGTCTTTCTGACGGCGCTTGCCGTCATTGCCATCAACCTCATCCCGATGCTGATCGAACAGCTGGAGGAACTGAACGAGCATCTGCCGGAAATTACGCTGCGTGCCCAAGGGCTCATGCACAGCATGGATACCCGGCTGATTCCGCAGGGCGTGGAGACCGGGATGAACAACTGGTTCTTTCAATGGGAGAGCCGTCTGGCGAAGGGGATTTCGAATTTCCTGGATCATATCGGAACGACGATCGGCGTGGTGTTCGACGCCTTTATCATACCGTTCCTGGTGTTCTATATCCTGAAGGATTTTGATGTCTTCGAGCGAATGGTCATTTCCTGCCTGCCTCGCTCCCGCCGGAAATCAATCGTGAAGATGCTGAGAGACATCGATATCGCGCTCGGCAATTACATTCGTGGCCAGTTCATCGTCGGCGTTATGATCGGCATTCTCGCCTATATCGGGTATGCGCTGATCGGCATCCCTTATGCGCTGCTGTTCGCCTGCTTTGTCGCGATATTTGATATCGTGCCGTATCTCGGTCCTTTCCTCGGAGCCGCTCCGGCTCTCGTCATGGCTTCGACGGTTTCGATCCGGCTCGTTCTCCTCGTGATTGTCGTCAATACACTCTGCCAGATGCTGGAGAGCAATGTGATTTCTCCGCAGGTTGTCGGCCGTACGCTGCACTTGCATCCGCTGCTGATTATATTCGCGCTGCTGGTCGGAGGCGAGCTGGCCGGGATTATCGGCCTCATTCTGGCGGTTCCCGTTTTTGCCGCTGGAAAAGTGGTGCTTCAGCATATCGTGGCGTACTATGTCCGGCGGAAGCCGGCTTAAGGCGAAGGGATGGATTGACGCCGGATCACTCTTTTGTATATAATGTTGGGGAATATTCAGAATTTCAGAGCATTCATGGATGAGGAGCAGTAATTTCGGATACGTTACGCAGAGAGCCGGTGCTTCAGGTGCGAGCCGGTTGACGATAATGAAATGAACTCGCCTCGGAGAAACGGCGCTGAACGGACATTCCTGTCCATCTATTAAGCACCGTCGGTCCGCCACCGTTATCCGGCGCTTAAGTGAGCAGGGGAATAGACTGGCAAGGTCGTCCTGCTAATTAGGGTGGTACCACGGGAATTCAGCCTCTCGTCCCTAGCGTTGTACGCTACGGATGGGAGGCTTTTTGGATTGCAGAAGTCCGCTTAGCATTCAAGGAGGAGTAACAATGAGCGACATTAAGGAGAATCAGGCACCGCAGGGCTACCGCGCCCAGACGCTGGAGCCGAAATGGCAGCGGTATTGGGAAGAGAATCATACGTTCAAGACCGGGGAAGAAAAGGGGAAACCGAAGTTCTATGCGCTGGATATGTTCCCATATCCTTCGGGAGCCGGTCTGCATGTCGGACACCCTGAAGGCTATACAGCTACAGATATCGTATCCCGCTACAAACGCATGCGCGGCTACAATGTGCTGCATCCGATGGGCTGGGACGCTTTCGGCCTGCCGGCCGAGCAGCACGCGCTCGATACAGGACAGCATCCGCGTGACATTACAGTTAAGAATATCGACAATTTCCGCCGCCAGATCAAATCGCTGGGCTTCTCGTATGACTGGGACCGCGAGATCAGCACGACGGACCCGGGCTATTACAAATGGACACAGTGGATCTTCATCCAGCTGTACAAACGCGGGCTTGCCTATGTAGCCGAGGTTCCGGTGAATTGGTGTCCGGCGCTCGGCACGGTGCTGGCGAATGAAGAAGTCATCGATGGCAAAAGTGAACGCGGCGGCCATCCCGTCATCCGCCGGCCGATGCGCCAGTGGATTCTGCGCATTACCGAATACGCGGAGCGCCTGCTGGAGGATCTGGAGGAGCTCGACTGGTCCGAGAGCATCAAGGATATGCAGCGCAACTGGATCGGCAAGTCGAAGGGGGCCGAGGTGGTCTTCGCCATCGACGGACATGACAGCAGCCTGACGGTGTTCACGACCCGTCCGGATACCCTGTTCGGCGCAAGCTACTGCGTGCTCGCTCCTGAGCATGAGCTGGTATCGGCGATTACGACGGACGCCCAGCGCGCCGAAGTTGAAGCATACAAGGAGCGGGCTGCTCGCAAGAGCGATCTGGAGCGCACCGACCTGGCGAAGGAGAAGACAGGCGTATTCACAGGCGCCTATGCGGTTAACCCGGTTAGCGGAGCGCGGCTGCCGATCTGGATCGCCGATTATGTCCTGGCCGGCTACGGAACGGGAGCGATCATGGCTGTTCCGGGCCACGATACCCGTGACTGGGAGTTCGCGAAGCAGTTCAGCCTGCCGATCATCGAGGTTGTCCAGGGCGGCAATGTAGAAGAAGAAGCCTATACGGGCGACGGTCCTCACGTGAATTCCGACTTCCTGAACGGCCTGGAGAATGCACCGGCCATCTCGGCGATGATTTCGTGGCTGGAGGAGAAGGGCTTCGGCAAGGGCAAGGTGACCTACCGGCTGCGCGACTGGCTCTTCAGCCGCCAGCGGTATTGGGGCGAGCCGATCCCGATCCTGCATCTGGAGGACGGCACGATGAAGACTGTGCCGGAGGATCAGCTGCCGCTGATGCTGCCGGATGTCGATGCCATCAAGCCGTCGGGCACAGGCGAGAGCCCGCTGGCGAACGTGACGGACTGGGTCGAGACGGTCGATCCGGAGACCGGCATGAAGGCGCGGCGCGAGACGAACACGATGCCGCAATGGGCCGGCAGCTGCTGGTACTATCTGCGCTACATCGATCCGCACAACGACAAGGAGCTGTGCTCCCCGGAGAAGCAGAAGGAATGGCTGCCGGTCGATCTCTACATCGGCGGCGCCGAGCATGCGGTGCTTCATCTGCTGTATGCCCGCTTCTGGCATAAGGTGCTCTACGATCTCGGCGTTGTCGATACGAAGGAACCGTTCTACAAGCTGGTCAACCAGGGCATGATTCTTGGCACGAACAATGAGAAGATGAGCAAATCCCGCGGCAATGTCATCAATCCGGATGAAATTGTCTCCGAATTCGGAGCCGATACGCTCCGCGTCTACGAAATGTTCATGGGTCCGCTGGAAGCGACCAAGCCTTGGAGCGCGAACGGCGTGGAAGGCATTCACCGCTTCCTGTCCCGCGTATGGCGTCTCTTCGCCACCGAGGACGGCTCCTTAAGCGCGAAGATCACGGCGAACGGCGGCACGGAGGAGTTCAAGCGCACCTGGCACAAGACGATCAAGAAGGTGACGGACGACTTCGAGAACCTGCGCTTCAACACGGCGATCAGCCAGCTGATGATCTTCATCAACGACGCCTACAAGCAGGAGACGCTGCCTACCGAGGCGATGGAGAACTTCGTGCAGATGCTGTCGCCGCTCGCGCCGCACCTCGCCGAAGAACTGTGGCAGCTGCTCGGCCATGAAGGCACGATCTCCTATGTGGCCTGGCCTTCGTACGATGAGGCTATGACCGTAGATGCCGAAGTCGAAATCGTCGTTCAGGTGAACGGCAAAATCGTCGAGCGCACCAAGATCGCGCAGGACATGAGCCAGGATGACATGCAGACTCATGCGCTGGGACTTCCGAGCGTGAGCGCGGCCATTGAGGGCAAAACAATCCGCAAAGTTATTGCGGTTCCAGGCAAGCTGGTCAATATTGTAGCGGGTTAGCGAAGCACGCAAAAACCCCGTGGCAGGAGAAATCCGCCGCGGGGTTTTTGCGTTATTCAGAAGCCTGGCCGCTCTGGCCGAAGAGCGCGTCCAGCTTGGCCAGATCTTCGTCGTACTTCCGGTGGGTCGTATCGATGAGCCGCTCGAATACGCCGTCCAGACTATACCGAAGAAGACTGAGCGCTTCGGCAGTAATGCCGCCGGGCACCGCTACCCGTTCTTGAAGCTCGCCTGGCGTGAACTCGCCTTCGGTCAGCAGGCGCCCGGTGCCAAGCAGCATTTCGCCTGCGAGTATGCCGGCGAGCCTTCGGTCGATGCCCGTCGCAGCAGCGGCGGCCTCAATCCAGCGTTCCAGAAATAAGCTTAGGAATGCCGGGCCGCAGCTTGAAAAATCAGAGGAAATGCGGGTGTGGGATTCGGATATTTCAACCGGATTTCCGATATGGGACATTAACCCGAGCAGCAATTCACGATCATGATCGTCCAGCCGGCTGCCCAGCACGCAGAGCGAGGTGCCGCTGAAGACACTGTGAGTGATGCTCGGAATGATTTTGGCTATTTTAGACGGGAGAACACGCTCCAGGTGATGAATCTGCACCGGGCTCGTAATGGAGACAACAATTTGTCCGCTCCCGAGACAGTCTCCAATCTCATCGGTCAGCGCCTTGAATTCCAGCGGCTTGACGCACAGAAATACAATATCGCTGCCGGCGGCCGTCTCCCGGTTGTTCTCCGCCAGCGTAATTCCGGGATGAAGCTGCGCGAGCCGGTCCAGCTTCTGGCGGCTGCGGTTGCTCGCAATCACATCGCCCGCCAGAAGCCCCCCGGAGGAAAGGAAGGCGTCGATCAACAGGCCGCCCATGCTGCCCGTTCCGATAAAACCTACTTTCATCCTGTGATTCCCTCCTTTCGCGCTTTACTCTTTGCCAGTAACGTTCTTCGATATATGTATGCGAGGGAGGCTTGGCTAATGCCAATGATATGGAAAATGTATGGAGAAAAAACGACCGGATAACTATCCGGATAACGAAGGAGTGACGTTATATGATGCGTATATACAAAATTGGAGCTGCCGTGCTGGCAGTAGCGGGCGGCATCCTGATCTGGGCCGCAGGCGGCGGCGAGGACCAGGACATGGCCGGCTGGCAGCCGCTGGGTAGCGCCATGTCCGAGGCGCTGGGCATCGGCGGAGGGACAGTGGGGACGGCTGCGGGAGCGGACGCCGCAGGTGCGGGGAGCAGCGGCGGTATAGGCGGTGGGACGGCTAAGGGAGCGGGCGCCGCAGGAGAGGGGAGCGGCGGCGGTATAGGCGGCGGGACGGCTGCGGGAGTGGGCGCAGCCGGAAAGGACAGCGGCGGTATTGGCGCCGCTGGCGAGAGCGGCAGCCCAGGGCCGGCTGCCGGAGGCGCGGCGGCAGCGCCAGCCGCCGCGGGTGGCGGAACCGGCGAAGGCATAGCCGGTTCCGCCGGAACGGCGGGCCCCGCTGCGGCAGGCAGCGGCGGGGCCATGGCGGGGGCGGCCGCAGGCGTCACGGCCGCTCCCGCAGGCGCAGCCGCCGGGGGAACCGGCGGCGATGGCACGGCGGCTTCCGGCACAGCCGAAGCCGCACCGGGCGCGGCGTCTCCGGCCGCCGCCGCGAGCAGCCAGCCGGCCGCAGCCGGCGGCATGGTGAACGTCAATACGGCGAGCGCCGCCGAATTGACCGCGCTTCCCGGCATCGGCGAGAAGAAGGCGCAGGCGATCGTCGATTACCGCAGCCAGCATGGCCCCTTCAAGAGCGCGTCCGATCTGGAGAAGGTCAAGGGGATCGGGCCGAAGATGCTGGAGAAGATGAAGCCTTACGTTGTCTATTAAGCGGCATCTTGGTGTCGGACATGCCGCATCTTCTCATAGGAACGGGTTGACGGGATATGCTACAATAGGTAACAACGATTTTTGGAGAAAATGGGGAAATCAGATGACCATCGCATACCGCAAGGACTGGGATACCTATTTCATGGATATCGCATTTATGGTTTCGACCCGCTCGCGCTGCCCGCGCCGCCATGTCGGCGCCGTGCTTGTTCAGGGCAAGAAGCTGCTCGGCACCGCGTACAATGGAGCGCCCATGGGCATGCCGGACTGCTCGGAGGCAGGCTGTATGGTATCCGAACAGTACGAGCTGGAAATCGTCGACGGCAAAGAGACCATGATCAAGAAGCAGCGCTGCATTCGGACCATTCATGCGGAGCAGAATTTGCTCCTGTTCACGGACCGAATCGACCGGGAGGGCAGCACTGTGTACGTGACCGACGAGCCTTGTTGGACATGCGCCAACATGCTCGCCAACAGCGGGGTGGTGGAAATCGTCTATACCCGCGAATACCCGAAGGACACGGAGAAGGTCAAGCAGATGATGGCCACCAAGGGCATCCTGTTCCGCAGACTGGAAGGCTATGAGCCTCCCCGGGAAACGGTGCTGGGTGTATCGGACTAACGACTAGAGCAGGCGATTACGATACGAATTTCATATCGGGCCGCAAGTCGGCAATGGGGAAGGACCTCTGTTCGCGCATGATGCGCGTGGCAGGGGTCTTTTTGCGTTCTGCGATAAGGGTGCGGCAAGAGCAGCATAAGCTCCCGGCCGGACTTGATAACCCTCCAGCCATTGACCTAGAACGCCTTGAACAAGCGATGATGACACTCCCTAGCCGATTGCCAGCTCACTGCCGGATTTAATACCCCTCCAGCCATTGACCTAGAACGCCTCGAACAAGGTAATGATGACACTCCCCGGCCGATTGCCAGCCAGGAGTGGATGAAAGGATGAAGAAGGATGACGAAAAGACCGCTGGTCTATGCGGCTGTCTGCTGGGCCGCCGGAAATGCCGCTGCCTGTCTGCTGACAGCAAATCGCCTGCTTGTTGTTTGGGCAGGCATTACGCTGCTGATGGTTGCGGCCGCCCTGATGATGCGGATACGCGGTCAAGGGATCAAAATGCTGGTCCTCCTGTGGATTATACTTACCCTAGGCGGAGCTTATTTCGAATGGAACGACCATCGGAACGCAACGGCGCTTCCGGCTGCTCTCGGACAGACTGCATCTGCGCTGGAAGAAGCGCCGGTGCATTTGGAAGGCGTGGTATCGTCCACAGTTGAACGCGACGGAGACCGGGTGGATTTTGTAATGGTGATTCAGGAGGCCAGCCTGCTGACAGGTGAAGGCGCCGACTCCCATGAAGACACCGATTCGTCCGAAGCGGGGAGTGGAGAAGCCGGCGGAAGTAAGCGGGACAGCGAAGCCGCAGACGTCGTCCAAGGAGAGAAAATCGCAGCTCAGGTCAAGCTGCAGGCCGAAGAAGAAATTGCGGAAGCGGCAAAGTGGAAACGTGGCGACCGGGTCAAGGTAACTGGGACGCTGGAGCTTCCTGCCATAGCCCGGAACTTCGGCGGGTTTGATTACAGGGCGTACCTGCGAAGCCGCCATATTCATTGGCTGCTGCGGGCGTCCGGAACAGCCGCCGTCACGGCGGAAGCTCCCGGGAGCTTTGGCTTCCGGTCGGTGCTCCGGTGGAGCGATTCCGTACGGAGCGGTATCGGAAGGGAACTGGAGCGGTTGTTCCCCGCGAGGGATGCCGGTTATTTGAAGGGACTTATTATCGGGATGCAGGATGAACTCGATCCGGACACCTACAAGCAGTTCTCACGGCTAGGACTTACCCATATTCTGGCTATCTCCGGTATGCATGTCGCCGTCTACGCGGGCGTGCTGCTGGTTGTGCTGACCCGGCTGCGGCTTACAAAAGAGGCGGCGCTGACGCTGACCATGCTGTTCCTTCCGCTGTATGTGCTGCTTGCAGGAGCCGGCCCGTCCGTCATTCGTGCGGGGCTTATGAGCATGATCGCGCTGTACGCCGCCCGCGTCGGGATATTGAAGGACGGGCTTCATGTCCTCTGTCTTGCAGGCTGGCTGATGCTGCTCTGGGAACCGTACTATCTGCTGAATGTCAGCTTTCAGCTATCTTTTCTCGTGACACTTGGATTGATTGTCTTCGTGCCTTTGGCGGCTCCGCTCCTGACACGTCTCCCCAGGCGGCTTGGGGGCGCGGTGTGCGTGACGCTGACAGCGCAGCTGGTTTCTTTTCCGCTGACCATTTATTATTTCAACCAGTTCGCGCTGCTGTCGTTCGCCGCCAATTTCATCCTCGTTCCGTTCATAACATTCGGCGTGCTGCCGCTCGGAACGGCTGCGCTTCTGCTGTCCAGACTGTGGCCATTTATGGCGGAGCAGATTGCCCGGCTGGTCAAGCTGCTGAATACGGCCACCTTCGCCGCCGTGGACGGCATCGGGACTTATGCGGGAATGACGATCTGGCGCTCGCCGTCACTGCTCTGGATTCTTCTGTATTATGGACTGCTGTATGCGATCCTTCTTATGATGAAGCTTGCGGCCGAAGCAAGGAAGGTTCCGGGTTATACGGCAGAGGAGACCGTACCGCTGGAGGGGCTTGGACATTGTGCTGAACGGGACTCTTCCCCGGCCCTTGTCGGCATAATGGGTACGGCTGCCGCCCGGCGCTACCGCTTCGCGGCTGTATCGTTCACCGCCGGCCTGGCGCTGCTGCTCTACTGGGGCTACAAGCCGCAGATGCTGTCCCCAGAGGGTGAAGTCAGCTTTCTGGATGTGGGACAGGGAGACAGCATTCTGATTTCGGCACCTGGCGGCGTCCACATTCTGGTTGACGGAGGCGGGACCTTAAGCTTTGGCAGCAAGGAGGAGTGGCGAATACGCCGCAGTCCGTATGAGGTTGGAGCCAAGACGGTGGTGCCGCTGCTCAGGAAGAGGGGAATCCATCATCTGGACGCCGTTATTTTGACACATGGCGATCAGGATCATATGGGCGGGCTGCAGGCTGTTCTGGAAGAGATTCCGGTTAACGCCCTTCTATTTAACGGGACGCTCGCTGATCACGACAATTACACCAAGCTGATGACCACGGCGGTCCGGAAAGGAATCAAGCTGTACGCGGTTCACCAAGGGCTGGAATGGTCGCCATCCGGGTCCGAAGGGCCGAGGCTGTCCTTTCTGTGGCCGAAGCTGAATAGCGCGCAAGAGCCGGTCCTCCCGGTCGTGGAGGAGCAGAATGATTTCTCCGTTGTCTTCCGGCTGGATATGAGCGGTCGCAGCTTCCTGTTCACGGGCGATATTGAAAAAGCCGCCGAGGCCGACCTGATTGCCGCGCAGCAGGCGTCCTGTGGATCGGCTGGTACGCCGACTTGCGACCAAGCATCCGGACCGGTGGATGTGCTGAAAGCACCCCATCACGGAAGCAAAACGTCCAGCAGCGAAGACTGGCTCCGTTACTGGAAGCCTTCGGCGGCGGTCATTTCCGTGGGAGCGAACAACAACTACGGGCATCCCGGCAAGGAGGTGCTGGAGCGTTATCTTGCTGCCGGGCTGGACATCTACCGTACAGATGAGCAGGGCGAAATCCAGATCAGGATCAAGGAAGGTGCCTTGTCGGTGAGGCATAAGCTGATTTCTGCGGACGCAAGTCCCTAAGTTTGGGATTTCGGGAGAGAGGTCTTGAAGTGGAGAGGATAGCGGAGCGGGGATGATTCGGAACAACTTTTTTCGACAATCTTCCGACATTCTATTGTGAAAAGGGAGGTTTTTCCTTCATAATTTAATAGAGTGCGCCATAACCCGTAGGAAAGGAGGCAGCGGCGTTACAGAGATAGAACTATGTTTGTACTAAAAGACACAGCAATTGGGGGAGTATGCATTGAAAAAAATACTTAATCTGTGGGTCATTGTGGCTCTGATCTCGCTAACGTGTGGCGCTTCCGCCTTCGCGGACCAGACAGTTAAAGCGAGCGTGACGGAGAGCCGTACATATTTTGACGGGGAACAAGCCGATCTTACCGGTTTCAATATTCAAGGAAGCAACTATTTCAGACTGCGGGACATCGCAGAGCATTTCTCGGGCACTTCCAGCCAGTTCAACGTATCCTGGAATATCAAGAGCCAGGCGGTCGAGATCAGCACCGGACAAGTCTATGTTCCCGATGGAAGCGGGGAGGACAAATATTACAGCACAAGCCGCACCTATCCAGCCATTCCGCAAAATCTGAAGCTTCTCATCGACGGGACGCTTCAGACGGTCAAGGCATACAAGATCGACGGCAGCAATTATGTTCAATTGCGGGACCTGGCGGGCAGAATCCCTTATGATGTGGAATATGAAGCGTCTGCGGGCAAGCTCTCGCTGTTCGCAAGGATGCCCGAGCATGCCTACCGGGTGAAATCGTCAGCCGCCGGAACCGGCAATGCCGAAACATCTTATTTTCCGAGATGGAAGAGTCCGGTGGAATCGTATCTTGTGAAGAACCAGGACGGCACGGTAACCGCCATTCGGGCTGACGGCCAAGTGGAGATGGAGACCTATGACAGCAGCTTTCAGCTAGTGTCCAGAGCCAGTCTTCCTTATGAGCTTCCGATATTCGGCGGCTTCTACAGCGGCGAGACTTACAATTATATCGCCTACGGCCAGGATGACACAGAAGAGAACGACGATAAAGAAGTAATTCGAATCGTCCGGTACGACAAGAGCTTCAAACGGATTGACAGCGTATCGGTCAAAGGCGGGCCGAGCTATACGGTCAAGCCTTTTGACGCGGGTTCCGGCCGGATGGCCGAGTCCGGCAGCACGCTTGTCTTCCATACTTCGCGGGAACGTTACACTACGCCTGACGGCCTCAATCATCAGTCCCAGCTGACTCTGATCATCAATACTTCCAACATGACGGTAACGAATGATCTGGGCCGGTTCCAGAGCAATCATGTCAGCCACTCCTTCGACCAGTATGTCCGGTTCGACGGGGCAGATCATGTTCTGGTCGATCACGGCGACGCTTACCCCCGCTCGATTGTCCTGAATAAAGGCGACGGGCGGAATTACACCGAGGTGGATCTCTTCCAAATTCCGGGAGCGATCGGCGCGAATCAGACGGGTGTATCTCTCGGGGGATTTGAAGTGTCCTCCAGCAGCTATATTGTAGCGATGAACACGATCGACCATTCCCAGGTTGCCGAGTACAATTCTTATGATCTGGTTGGGCTCAAAAAGGATCAGCGCGACATCATCCTCAGTGTGCTGCCCAAGAACAATTTGAATCAATCGGCCGTTAAGCAGATTACGCTTGGCAAGTATGTCGGCAGCAATCGCATCGCGTCCATTCCGAAATTGGTCAAGATTAACGACGACAAGCTGATGGCGCTGTGGCAGGAATTCGATCTAGAAGGTTATCCCGGCGACTTGAAATATGTCTATCTCGATAAGGACGGCAACCTGGTCGGCTCCGTCCGCACCCTTGCCTATTTCGGTTTGTCCGAATGCGATCCGGTCGTCAGTGGCAATCAGGTGCTCTGGTACACCGACAGAAACGGGTATCGGGTCTTCTACTCGATTCCTCTGGAAGGAGAGACTTCGCTCTAGGCACTTTGGCATTTAGGGCAATTTGGGTCATCGCCATATCCTGCGGTCAGCTTCGGCTCCGGTTCAGAAGCTAAACGATAACATGGATAATTTACTAAATATCAGATATACTTTTTTAATATACAGTTGGAACAATAGGTTAGCTGCGTGCGAAGCCTCCAGGTTCCTGTGACCGGCATAGCAGAAGCCGCTTCTTCTTGTATGAAATTCCCGGGATGATCCCGATGATAACCGGAGCGAAAGTTTATGAAAAAGATGACCATTGAGGATGTGGCCAAACAGGCGGGCGTGTCCAAAAGCACAGTCTCGCAGTTCCTGAATAAGCGGTACAAGTATATGAGTGAAGAGACCCGGAATAAAATCGCGGCCGTCATCGAAGAACTGAACTACCGGCCGAACGGTCTTGCCCGGGGTCTTAAGCAGAACCGGACGTATACGGTCGGGGTCATTGTGGCGGACATCAACTATTCCCTGTCCATTCAGTGCATCCGCGCAATCGAGAACGAGCTTCAACTGAATGACATTCAGGTCATCATCTGCAACGCCGACGAAAATCCGGACAAGGAAGGCAGATATATCGAGACGCTGCTGTCCCGGCAGGTGGACGGGCTAATTGTGTTCCCGACGGGAAATGACATCACCCGTTACATCCCGTTGATAGAGAGCCGCTATCCGCTCGTCTTGATGGACAGGCTGATCGATGGCATTTCGACCCAGAGCCTTCTGCTCGATAATGAGCTGGCGGTCAAGGCAGCGATCCGGGAGTTCGCCGATGCGGGCCATACGCGGGTTGCCATGCTGACACTGCCACTCGGGCCCTATGCCGTCACTCCCCGGAAGGAGCGGATCGCCGGCTTCCGGAGAGCGGCAGGAGAGGCCGGCCTGAAATGGGACGATGCCTATATCTGCAGCGCGGCGAGAGAAGAAATGGGCGCAGCGATTGAATCGCTGCTCTCCATGAAGGAGCCGCCGACCGCGCTTCTGGCGGCCAACGACATCGCCCTTGGCGAGGTGCTGAAGTACGCCAACAGGAAAGGGTTGAAGATTCCGGATGATCTGTCGGTGATCGGCATCGACGGAGCCGAGATCGCCGCCGTATACAATCCGGAGATCACAACGATACGCCAGCCAGCCTATGAAATGGGCATGCAGGCTGCCAAGATCATTCTGGGCGGCATTGAAGAGGGTGGATCGCCGGTTCCGATCACTTATCGCTTCTCACCAGCGCTTCAGCCGGGGCATTCCGTTCGGCAGTTAACTTAATAACGTACACTCCCCAAGCGTATCACCAACAACAAGGACATCTTCTCCGCTGAGCCGGAAGAGATGTCCTTGTGTGCTTCGTTGGCAGTTTATATGAATGAAAGGTGAATCCTGAAGGGATGAACCCAAATGAAGTGATTCCTTACCGGTTCATGAAACGCGCCAGCTCTTCCCGTGTCGGCAGGCCGTCCATATCGCCGCGCGACATGACGGCCAAAGCGCCGATCGCATTTCCCCGTCTGACCGCTTCCTGTGTCGGAAGCTTCTCCAGCAGCGCGCTGACGACGCCGGTTGCGAAACCGTCGCCGGCGCCGACCGTGTCGATAACCTTCTCCACTTTGAAGCCCTTAACTATCCCTTCGCTGCCGTCTGCCGACCTGTAATAGGCGCCTTCCGGCCCCAGCTTGATGACAACGAGAGAAACGCCGAGCTTGAAATAGTAAGACGCGATCTCCTCCGGCGTATCGAGGCCTGTCAGGATTTTGCCTTCGGCAAGGCCCGGCAGGAACCAGTCGCAGCGCGCCGCCAGGCTGTTGATTGTATCGACCATCGTCTGCCGGTCCGGCCAGAGGGAAGGACGAAGATTCGGATCAAGCGATACCGTCTTGCCTTGGGCCCGCATAAAGGCCATGGCGTGCTCGGAGAATTTCTGGCATTCCGGCGACAAGGCTGCAGAGATGCCGGTCACATGCAGATGTCCGGCGGATGCGAAGTAGGCTTTGTCCAATTCCTCGGGGCTGAGCGTGGAGGCTGCCGAGCCTTTGCGGAAGTATTCCACCTGCGGATCGCCGCTCTCAACCTTCGATTTGACCAGCATCCCGGTCCGGCGCTGCCCTGTAAACGTAATGCGGGAGGTGTCGATCCCCTCTTTGTTCAAAGCTTTCATGATAAAGCTGCCGAAGCTGTCCTCGCCAAGCTTCGTTACATAGCCGACCCGGTGCTCCAGACGCGACAACCCGGTAGCCACATTGCTCTCTGCACCCGCCAGCGCTTTGGAGAAGGCGGTGACTTCATCAAGCGGTCCGGTTTCATTCGCGCAAAACATCGCCATAGGCTCACCGAATGTGACCACGTCCAAATGTTTATCCATTGATTAGTTCCTCCTTAGGGAAAAAGGGGAGATTTCTCTAACTTAAGCTCATTATGAATTGAAAGTATCACATAAATCGGTTTTGTACAAGAATAATGCTTTTATCTCCTGTGAAAAAATTATGGGTTAATATTGATTAGTATTTTATAAACCTTTATAAATCAACGTTTTTTTCATAGTTTTCTAATTTTTATATCGGCAAATAGCTTAAAGGGCATTGACTACCGGGATAATTATTATTACTATTTGAGTAGCTGGAAATATCATTTGATTACTAAACTTTTGTAAATAAGATTATTAATAGAGTTTATCAAAAGTTTATCAGGAGGCATATAATCCATGAAAAAGCTTAAGGTGCTGCAAAACCTTCTGTCCACCGGCGTCGTGGCCGTCATTCGCGCGGACAATGCAGAGGATGCCTACCGTATGTCCGAAGCCTGTATTGAAGGCGGACTGAACAATATCGAGGTAACCTTCACGACTCCGGAAGCGGACGTTGCCATCAAGAAGCTCGTTGCAGCTTACGGGGACAAGGCGGTTATCGGAGCAGGAACGGTTCTGGACCCGATTACAGCCCGCATCGCGATCCTTGCCGGAGCCGAGTTTGTAGTCAGCCCCTCCTTTGATGAAGAGACAGCCAAAACCTGCAACCTGTACGGCGTATCTTACATGCCGGGGACGCTGACGCTGGGTGAAATGAAGGAAGCCCTTAAGCTTGGCGCAGACATATTGAAGCTGTTCCCGGGCAGCGCTTTCGGGCCGGACTTCGTCAAGGCGGTCAATGGGCCGATGCCGCATGTGAACATCATGCCTACCGGCGGCGTGGATCTGGAGAACATGGAGAAATGGATCAAAGGCGGCTGCGTAGCCGTCGGCATCGGCGGCAATCTGACGGCTCCGGCCAAGGAAGGCCGTTACGACCGGATCACCGAGCTAGCTTCCCAATATGTAGCGAAGTTTCAAGAAATCAAGGCGGCCTCCGCCAAATAGCGTCTGTTCTCTTCTTTTATATAGAAGCTTGACGAACACTGCACTGGAAGCTCCGATTGAAATCTTCAGATAAACCTTCGTCCTGCCGAGCCGGGAGACGGAGGTTTTCGTATTATCAGGTTAGCCAGTAATTACTGGTTGGCCTTTTTTTATGGTCGTTTTACGATGAGGAAGCCGGGAGAACGTGGTGGTTTTAGGGGCAATGACCCCGTCACAAAAACTGTTCTCCCACGACCTCCAATGACCATGTTTGAGCTGGTAGAGGCTATTGACCTCGCATCACAAGCGAAGCTATGGGTTTGGAACCATCGTGGGATAGCCGGTAAATCTTTTATTTGGAGGTTGTTATGGAACCAGTTATAGGTGTGGATGTGGCAAAAGGGTTTAGTGTGCTTCAAGCCTTTACGAGACGAAACGAACCTTATGGAAGGGCAGAAAGCCTGTCGCATGAGGAGCACGGGCTTGAACGGTTGGGGGAGCTCCTCGCGGAGTTGCAGGAGACAACAAAATGTACTCCGGTAGTGGTTTTGGAAGCGACAGGGCACTACCACCGGGTACTGGTAGCGTATCTGGAGCGTGGCGGCTGGAGGTACTTTATCGTGAATCCGTTGCAGTCGAAACGGGCCAAAGGAACGCAACTGCGCAAGGTTAAAACAGATGCTGCAGATGCATGGCATTTAGCAGATATGTATTACCGCGGAGACGTTACACCACATCGTATATGGGACGAAGCGTTTACAGAGTTGCAGCATGTGACCCGGCAACATGAGTTTGTGACGGGGATGTTTGTGCAGGCGAAGTTAAACACCAGAGCTTTATTAGATCAGGTTTTCCCGGGGTACGAGAAGGTCTTTCGGGATCTGTTTTCGGTTACGTCTCTAAAGGTGCTGGCGCGTTGTCTGGAGGGAGAACCGGGAGATCTTCATCAGATCATCGAGAACAGTGGCGCAGGGAAGTCGCGGTCGAAACGCTGGGTTCAAGAAAAAGCCGAACGGCTCCAGGAAGTGCTGACGCATTGGAAAAAGCAGAGGAGAAGTTCTTCTCAAAGCGTTGCTTTGCACGGTATGGTTAGCTTATTGCTTCAGTTTTCGGAGCAGCTAAGTACATTGGAGAAGCAAATGGAGAAGATGGCATCCAGTCTCCACGAAGTAGAACTAATGAAGAGTATACCTGGCGTAGGAGATAAGCTTGCAGCAGCCCTTGTCGCTGAAATAGGGGACGTAGGACAGTTTCAAAACCCGAAACAACTCGTTGCTTTTGCAGGCTTAGACCCTGGCATATTCAGCTCAGGGAAGTTTAAGGCGACAAGCTCGAAGATCACGAAACGTGGTTCCAAGAGACTGCGACGTGCTTTATATTTAGCGGTACAGTGTGGGATACGCGGGAGCATCAACCGTAAGCTTCGAGATTATTATGATAGAAAAAGAAAAGAGGGCAAGGCTTACAAGGTGGTCGTGATCGCTTGCGCCAACAAGCTTCTTCATCACATATTCGCCATCCTCAGTAAGAACCAGCCCTATAACCCTTAAATCCATATTTCCCCAAATATCCTTTACTCATGAAGGTTATTTGTCATGCTCATAAAATAGTATACCAACAAACCATTTGCAGACCAAGAGCAAAAAGCTTGACAAGTATTAGCTGGTTTTTGTGTTTTTTGCGCATCCAGTAGGCTTAATTGTTCCCGCTGGACGCTAGTCGGCCGCAGGACGCCGTTCGGGGGATTTTTTGTCCAAACACCAGGTGTCAAATTTGTAATGGAATTGAACTGGTAATGAGTTTGATTGCCCCGCCGATTCCTTGTATGCTTAAAAAAGTGCGTCAATTCGCGCGGCAATCGTTATTTTCATGCGTTTTCAATAATTTGGCACATTGTTTGGGCTTACAGCATGCAACAATTCAGCAGTCTCTCACGTCTGTGAGATTGCATAGAGAGGGGGAACCTTCGTGGTGGAGCAGGGACTCATCAGAGCCGCTCAATCGGGCGATCGCGACGCTCTAATCACCCTATTGCGAGAAATTGAAGGCCATGTGTACAAAACAGCCTTTTACATTTTGCATAATGAACAGGATGCGCTGGACGCCTCGCAGGAAGCATTGATCCGGATTTATACCAAAATCGGCTCCTACGAGGAAAAGGCTCAGTTCAAGACATGGGTTCAGCGGATCGTGACCAATATATGCATCGATAAATTCAGGAAGACCAAACCGACGGTCTCCATCGATGAGCATGAAATGGTGTTCAAGGATAAGCAGAACGTAGAGCGGGAGGTTCTCTCGGGCTATTTGGCGCAGGACATCCGGGAGGCGATCGATCAGCTTCCGGAGCATCACAAGACGGTAATCGTCCTGCGGTACCTTCAGGATTTTTCATATAACGAGATAGCGGACTGCCTGGATCTGCCGCTGAACACGGTGAAATCATACTTGTTCAGGGCAAGGCAGCAGCTTCAGAACAGACTTCAGGAGTATCAGAAAGGTGGTGTATCGGGATGAACTGCGCGGAGGTGATGGAATGGATGAACCGTTATCTGGATCATGATCTGAGCAGGGACGAGGCGCTTGAAATGTTCCGCCATATCGATGACTGCCCTTCCTGCGCGGAGATGTTCGAACGGCTCAGCGCGCTTTCAAGCGAGCTGGAGAGCCTTCCCGATGTGAGTCCGCCTTTCAGTCTGGTGGACTCCATTCTGCCGAAGCTGGATGTAATCGACCGGGAAACAGCGGCGGAAGCTGCATCTTTGGCATCGGAGCCGCAGGTTCAGGAAATGAGCCGCCGCGCTTCGCGCAAGCCGAGAAGCTCCTCATTGTCTGCGCGCTTCGGGATCGGCGCGGCAGCGGCGGCGCTGCTGCTCGGGATCGCAGTGCTGAACATGCCGGAACAAATACCGGATGCGCAAGTTGACAAGATGATGAAGGACGAAGCGTCATCCGCCCAGACTTACGACCAAGGAATAGCATCAAATAGCATTGCCGGGAACAGCAATAGCGCTCTGCCGGCCGGATCGGCGAAACTCAAGCAATTTGAAGGCGGCGAGTCAGCCCAGGAGGCGTCACCGGCGGAAGCCTACTCCTTAACCTCTCCAGTCAGCCCTGCTGCGGAAGACTCATCTGATCAGGCTCCGGCCGAACAGACTCCAACTCCTAAAGCCAATTCGTCGGAGAAGGCTGACCGCAAGGGAGGCAGCGCAGCGGACGGAGCAAGTGCGGAAATAAGAAAGAATGTAGTCTCCAAGAAGACGGCGCCAACTCCTCCAGCGAAGACCCCTGAGGCCTCGCAGGAAGCGGGCACGATGCTCAGTGGTGCTGCTGGAGACCGCGTTTCCGAGAAGAATGCTGCCAGCGAGCAGCCGCACAGCAGCGAGGAGCTCGGCCTGAGCGGCGATATGGGGATAATGGCGATCGCGCCTTCGCAGGTGCAGGATTCCAATACCTGGACTTCTCCTGATGGCCGTTATACGGCTGTTCTGGAGGGACAGAACTTGATTATTTACAGGTTGAATGACGGGGATGCAGCAGGCAGACAGGCTGTCTCGACGATTCCTTTCCAGGGAGCCTGGGTGTCGGGCGAATGGTCTGGTGACGGCAAGCGATTCGATTTTGTGACGAACACGGACGGCAGCGAAAAGCGTTCGTCCTATATCATAACGGAGGATACGCCGGCTCCGGCCGCTTCCGGCACGGCTTCACCGGAGCAGACGGCTTCTCCCTCTACTTCTTCATCTCCTTCGGCGTCAACAAAATAAGCGGCGGAAGTGTCACATTCGGAAGACGGTCTGAATAGAATAAAGCATAAGGACAGGAATTGCTGCGGGAAGAGCGGCAGGTTCCTATAATAAGGCATCGTATGACCGGCAGCATAGAGGTTTCTAGAGCCTCGCGTGCTGTCGTTTATATAGATGAGCCGCGTAAAGGCGGAGAAGTTACGGCGAGAAGTGGCCGGGCTTCTCCGCTTTTGCTGCTACTGTTAGGGCGGGACAATCTCGGGGACGCAAGCTCTCCGTATATGCTACAATAATGAAACGAAGAACGGGCGGTGCGGCAGCCGCACCAGGGAAGGAGCAGCCTGCGAATGGATGCCAAAACGGCAGCAAAGGAAATCAAACAGGGGAAATTTGCTCCTGTCTATTGTTTATATGGAAGTGAAAAATTCAGGATGAATGAGTTCGTGTCCTTGATCGAAAAGGAACTGATTACGGAGGAAGACCGCGATTTTGCGGTTATTCCGTTCGACCTGTCCGAGACGCCCATTCAGGCTGTGGTCGAGGAAGCCGAGACGGTGCCTTTTATGGTGCCGCGCAAGCTGCTCATCGTCAAGGACGCCGCGCTGTTCACAGCGGGCAGAGATAACGCGAAGCTCGATCACCGGATCGAGGCGCTTCAGGATTACCTGGCAAGCCCTGCAGACTTCAGCGTAATCGTGTTTCTGGTGAACGGCGACAAGCTCGATGAACGGAAAAAAATCGTCAAGACGCTGAAGACAGCCGGGATCGTGCTGGCTTTTAGCCCGCTTGGAGCAGACGAACTGCTCAAGTGGGTGGAGAAAGGGATACGGGAGCGCGGCTGCAGTCCCGCTCCGGGAATGCCCGAGGTGCTGATTGCCAGCACCGGCACAGGGCTGCAGACTTTAACAGGGGAGATGGACAAGCTGTGCCTGTTCGCGGGCAGAGGCGGGACCGTTACTTCTGCGGATGTGGAGAGCCTGGTCCCGCGCGGAACGGAGCAGAACGTCTTCGCGCTGGTGGAGGATATTGCGAACCTTCGGCTGGACAATGCGATCGGGACGCTGCATGAGCTGCTGAAGCAGCGGGAGGAGCCAATCAAGATCGCGGCGCTGATCACCCGGCAGTTCCGGATCATCCTGCAGGTCAAGGATTTGTCCGAGCAGAGCTATGCGCAGGGACAGATCGCTTCGCGGCTCGGGCTTCATCCCTATGCCGTCAAACTGGCGGCCGAGCAGGCGCGCAAATTCGGCGGAGCTCAGCTCAAGGAAATCCTGAGCCGTCTGGCCGATCTCGATTACCAGATGAAGACCGGCGGAATCGACAAGGTGCTCGGGCTGGAGCTGTTCATGCTGCGGCTCGGAGCAGGAAGAACGGCTTAAGGTTTATCTCCCTGATTCTCGTAGTAGGCCTGTTCGGCGCGGTCCCGGTCGGTTCCCTTCAGATAGGCAAGGACCAGCCGGGGATGCCTGAACAAATACCAGTCTCCTTCACGGTCGAATTTCCGGCAGGAGGTTATCATCCAGGCTTTGGTCAGCATGCCGTATTTCAAGCCGGAGCGTTTGCCCCAACGTTTGAGCCTCCAGGCAAAATCAGCATCCTCGGCCATTAGCAGCTTCTCGTCGAATCCGCCTATCGCATCAAAATCCTGCTTGCGGCACCAGAAGATGCCGACCGAAATCGCGCCGTACTTAATGGCCATCGGCAGAAGAAGACTCACCGCGGAGACCGCGATGCCGAGGCTCATCCGCTCGAATCTTCCGCTTGAGCCTCCTCCGACATACCGGCCCGTGGACAAGAGGCGCTGCACTTCCTCCAGTAGATTTGTGGTCATTCGGCTGTCTGCATCGATGGTAACCAGAGTTTCCCCACTGGCGGCGGCCGCTCCGCTATTGCGGATTTGCGACAGGTTTTTGCGGTCATCCTTAACGATGACGCAGCCCCGGGAACGGGCGATTGCTTCCGTGCTGTCCGTGCAGCGGTTCAGGACGACGATCACTTCAGTCCTCTTGCCCACACTGCTTGCGGCTGCGTGAATCGAGTCAAGGCAAGCCCCGATGTACTTCTCCTCGTTATGCGCGGGAATGATAACGGAGAATAGAATAGGCTCCCGATCCTCAGAATCTGCAAAAATAGGCGGCTTCATATCTGGGTCATCTCCTCATTGTCGGATGCCGTCAAGCAGGATGCCAGCCGCGGTCCGGTACAGCTTGACAGCTTCTTCCTTGTCCATCATGCGCACATTGCCTGCAAGCCCCGAATAGCAGCTCAGCAGAATGAACGCTGTCTCAGCAGCATTGCTGGACTTGAATTCACCGCTGTCGATCCCTTCCTCGATCAATCGTTCAAAGCGCTTCACGTAACCGGTCAGAATCTTTGTGAAGGACTCAAGAGCTTCGGAGCCGGCGGGGAGGGAGGAGATGAAATCTTCACCGGCTTTGGTCAGCGAGAGGTTCGCGTGTCTGGCGAACTGCTCGGCGTATGCATGTACCTTGTCGGATGCGGAAGCATAGCCTGCAGAGCGTTTATCCCAATCATCCCAGGAGCTCTCGAAAGCGGATCTGGCCAACTGGATGAAGAGATCCTCCTTGCTATTGAAATGGTGATAGATGCTGCCCTTGCTGCAGCCCGCTGCCCTGCAAATATCGCTGATCGAAACGCCGCCGTATCCTTTTTTCGAGAAGAGGACTTTGGCGTGGCTGAGTATGCCCTCCCGGGTCTGAACAGCATCGTAAGATCGCGGTTTGTCCGCCATGACTGATAGCTCCTTTCAACCTAATCCAAACCGAACGGTCGGTATGCGATCAGCATACAACCAATATCCAAAAATGTCCAGCGAAATCAGAGAATTTCAACGGTGAATAACCACAGCTGCATATAACTACCACAGCACAAAAAAACCTGATCGCTTCGGAGCGGTCAGGTTCTTCACATTGCATTATGGAAGCTCTTAGCCTTGAGCGGACAGAGCGTTCAGTTTCTTCGCCAAGCGGGATTTCTTGCGGGCAGCCGCATTCTTATGAACCAGACCTTTGCTAACGGCCTTGTCCAGCTTTTTGGAAGCAGCGAGGAAAGCAGCTTGAGCAGTTTGTACTTCCGTACCTTCCAGCGCTACGTCAGCAGCCTTAACAGCTGTACGAAGAGCGGACTTCTGAGAAATGTTCAGCGCACGGCGCTTTTCCGTTGTCTTAACGCGTTTTACCGCGGATTTAATGTTTGGCATTGCATTCACCTCCTGTAAGGCATTCGGAAATCATCAAATGATTCACAACTTAAAATAGTTTAGCATGCGCCATCTTAAAATGCAACATTAAAACCTCGCAATTTCGCACGGATTCTCTGAATAATCAGGCACCTCCTCCCGCACACTAGGACATAGAAGAAAGTCTATGCCATCTAAACCAGACAGGAGGCTTTTCACGAATGGAACTGGATCTGCGGCTGTACTCGGCGCGTACCGATTTGGCGATTGAATCCAAAGAGCTGGCTCAGGGGTTTGGCGGAAACCAGCCGATACCCGGAGTGGACGAACAAGTGGAGGAATCGGAGGGAATCAAAGTGACCCGGCTTGGCGTGAGATCGGAGGAAGGGGCGCAGAGAATCGGCCGGACCATCGGTAATTATGTCACTCTGGAGGTTCCTGGCCTGCGCGGCGGGGATTCGGGGCTGCAGGAGAAAGTATCGGAGGTGTTCGCCCGGGAGTTCGAGGCTTTTATGAAACGGATCGGAATCGGACAGGGCGCCTCTGTCCTGATCGTCGGGCTTGGCAACTGGAATGTGACACCTGACTCGCTGGGCCCGCTTGTCGTGGAGAACGCGCTGATTACCCGTCAGTTCTATGAGCTGATGCCCGACCAGGTGTCGCCGGGGTATCGCAATGTGAGCGCCATCGCTCCTGGCGTGCTGGGATTAACCGGAATTGAGTCGAGCGAAATCGTCCAGGGCATCGTGGACCGGACGAAGCCGGACGCCATTATCGCGATTGATGCTCTGGCTTCCCGGTCGCTGGAGCGGGTCAACACGACGATCCAGATTGCCGATATCGGCATCCATCCCGGCTCGGGGATCGGCAACAAGCGCCGTGGGCTGACCAAGGAGGTACTGGGCGTCCCCTGCATCGCGATCGGCGTGCCGACGGTCTGCTATGCTTCCACCATCGTCGGCAATGTGCTGGAGATGATGAAGAATCACTTCGGCGGAGCGGAAGGACGCTCCAAGCAGATTATGGGGCTGCTGGACAGCATCACCGAGCAGGAGCGGCTCGCCCTGGTCAAGGAAGTGCTGGAACCGCTCGGACATGATTTGATCGTGACGCCGAAGGAAATCGATGAATTCATCGAGGACATCGCGAACGTTGTGGCGACCGGATTGAACGCGGCGCTGCATGAGGCGGTCGACCCCGGGAATGCGGGAGCCTATACGCACTGAATGCCAGTTTCCCCTACGGATGAAGGTATTCGGCGCGGCGCTAGCATCCGGATTAATCATTTAATCAGTCTGGTCATAGAGCGGGCATGCGGCCCGTTCTATTTTTTGTGTACAGAGAATTGATAAGCGTATCCGAGCACCCTCGAAGTGCCTGAATTCACTTCACAGACGAAGCCTCCTTTGTGGGGCTATTTTTTTAATCTTCTTCCGGCGTTCTAGCTTCTCTCATTGCCTCATAGATTTGAAGTATAAGAGATTACAGAGAGCCTGAGGAGGACATAACGATAATGGACAGAAAATGGTTTCGCCTATGGAACTTCGCCCGGCTGCGCGCCAAAGCGCTGGAGGCGCTAGCGCTCGGCCGAACAATGCTGCTGCTTGCCTGCGGGTCCCTCGTATTCTTTCTGCTGCTGGGTGCCGGAGGAATGGCGGGTCAGAAGCTGGACAACTCTCCGCTGCCTTCCATGAAAGGATTGGCGGCATCCTTGTCCGCCGGTCTCTTCAAGGAATTGCTCGGGATGGAGGTTCCGCATCTGCCCGAAACGAAGGAGCCTTCCGCTCTCTCGGGCGAGAAGGTTACGAGCTTCGTCTTTCAGCTTCTGACGAGCGTGAACCCCGGCGATCCGAAGAGTCTTCTGTCCCGCGAGCTGCCCGGCATGGCGGCGGATGACGCCGTGCTGCTGCGAAGCGGCTCCGGCGGAACGCCCGGAGCCCCGGCCGACTACCATCCCGGACAAGATGGAGCCGCGGGAGAAACGGCCCAGCCGCAGGCGACTCCGCAGCCGCAGACGGGCGGCGGCAGCGAGGGAGACGGCACAGGCGGGGATAATGGCGAAGGCGCAGCGGCAGGCTCTCCCGCAGAGAGCGCGGCGCCCGAGCCATCGGCTTCGGCAGCCAACGGCAATGCGGATCAGCCCAATCAGCAAAATCAGGAAGGACAGGACAAGCGGATCATGATCTACCATTCCCATCCGCGGGAAGCCTATAATCCGCTGCTGAGCTTGCAGAGCGACAATCCGAGCTCCGCCGACCCCGACAAGAATGTGATGCTGGTAGGCTCGTATATTGCCCGGAGGCTGGAAGAACGGGGCATTGGCACCCTGCACACCGAAGATGATTATGCCACTGAGGTTGCGGATTACAACTGGAATTATTCCTATAAATATTCCCGGGCCACGGTGAAGGCGGCGATGAGCGAGCATGCAGGGATGACGGAGCTGATCGACATTCACCGTGACTCCCAGCGATATGACAAGACGACAACGGTGATTAACGGCAAATCCTACGCGCAGGTTTATTTTATCCTTGGACGCGCGAATAAGGACTGGAAGGAGAACGAGGCGTTCGCGAACAGCATCCACAAGCTGCTGGAGAAGAAATATCCAGGCTTGTCCCGGGGCATCTGGGGTAAATCGTCGGGCAAGGGCAATAATGGCGAATATAATCAATCGCTGTCTCCGACCAGCGTCCTGATCGAGGTTGGCGGCATTGACAACACGGAGGCCGAGCTGAAAGCTACAGCAGAGGTGCTGGCGGATGCCATCGCGGACCTGTATTGGAACAGCCATCAGGCGGAGAAAGCGAACGCGAAGACGGAAGACGGAACAGCCGGAGGCGGATCGGCGGGAGCGGAAGGCGGAGCGGGCGAGGCGAATTAGTCGATTGAATAAAGCGAATGAACGGCAGCTACGGATGCAGGGAGAGGGTGGGGACATGTCACATTTCGGAAAAAAGCTGGCGGCCTTCGGAATCTGGGCCGGAATCGGAATACTGGTAGGGATGCAGCTTGGCGGAACGGGCGGGAATTCCTCCTCACCCGTTCCCGGCTGGAATGTCATCTCCGGCACTGCCGCGAACACCGTTCCGGCGGCCGGAACCCAGAATAGCGGCGCCATTACCGGCTATCAGGTACAGAGCGATGGCAAAGGCGGATACGTCTATGTGCCGGTCACGCTTGTTCCGTCGTCGTCCGGCTCGGGACAGACGATCTATGTCCAGCAGCCGTCCGGCTCCGGGCAGGCTGCAATTCAGCAGCAGGCAGGAAGCGGCGGCTCCGCCGTCACGCAGCAGCCTGCGCAGGGCAGCAGCTCCGCAGCCACGATCCCGCAGCAACCGGTGCAGGGCAGCAGCTCCTCTGGCACGGTTCCGCAGCAACCGGTGCAGGGCAGCAGCTCCGCCGAAACGGCTCCGCAGCAGCCGATTGTCAGCCCCGGTTCGCTGACTCCCGGACAGATTCTGGTGCCGGATCAGCAGGAGCCCGCCATCGACGAGCTGGCGGACAAGACGGCCGGCATGCTTCAGAACGCTTCGCGCAAAGGCATCCGCTGGGTCGTCTCCCTGTTCGATTCCTCGCAGCAGCCTTAGTCTCTGAATCCGGCGTTGTCGCCGCTGACAGGGCACCAACATAAAATTCCTCAGCTCCCGCCGGATTGCTGGGTGGGACTTGTACTGCTATAATAAGGTGATTAACAACAGGCTGTCTGTGGGGGTAAGGAATGACTGACGTTCAGAAACGACAAGAAAAAATCCGCAATTTCTCGATAATTGCACATATAGACCATGGCAAGTCAACGCTTGCCGACCGGATTCTGGAATACACCGGGGCACTGAGCTCCCGTGAAATGCAGGATCAGGTGCTCGATCAGATGGATCTGGAGCGCGAGCGCGGCATTACGATCAAGCTGCAAGCGGTCCGGCTGTCTTACCGCGCGGACGACGGCGAAGAGTATCTGCTGAACCTGATCGATACGCCGGGACACGTCGACTTCACCTATGAGGTGTCGCGCAGTCTTGCGGCCTGCGAAGGCGCGCTACTCGTTGTTGACGCCGCCCAGGGCATCGAGGCCCAGACGCTGGCCAACGTCTATCTGGCGCTGGACAACAATCTGGAGATTCTGCCGGTCATCAACAAGATTGATCTTCCGAGCGCCGATCCCGAGCGGGTCAAGCAGGAGATCGAGGATGTTATCGGACTGGACGCCAGCGAGGCGGTGCTGGCATCCGCGAAGGCGGGCATCGGCATCAAGGAAATTCTGGAGCAGGTGGTCAAGCAGGTTCCGCCGCCAACCGGCGATCCCGATCAGCCGCTGAAGGCGCTGATCTTCGACTCCCACTATGATCCTTATAAAGGTGTTATCGTCTACGTCCGTGTTGTGGACGGCAGCATCCGGGCCGGCTCGAAGATCAAGATGATGGCGACCGACAAAACCTTCGAGGTTATCGAGGTTGGGGCATTCATGCCGCGGATGAGCATCGTGAACGAGCTTAATGTTGGCGATGTAGGCTTCATCGTAGCCGGCATCAAGCATGTCGGGGATACCCGGGTCGGCGATACCGTGACGGATGCGAAACATCCGACAGCCGAGCCGCTGCCCGGCTACCGCAAGATCAATCCGATGGTCTACTGCGGTCTGTATCCGATCGAGACCTCGGATTACAACGATCTGCGTGAAGCGCTGGAGAAGCTGCAACTGAATGACGCTTCCCTGAGCTTCGAGCCCGAGACGTCGAGCGCGCTCGGCTTCGGCTTCCGCTGCGGCTTCCTCGGACTGCTGCACATGGAGATCATTCAGGAGCGGATCGAGCGCGAGTTCAATCTTCCGTTGATCACGACGGCGCCGAGCGTTATCTACCGCATCAAGTTGACAAACGGAGAAATGATTGAGATCGACAACCCGTCGAACTATCCGGAGGTCGGCAAAATCGACTACGTTGAAGAGCCGTATGTCAAAGCGGGCATTATCGTGCCGAACGACTTCGTCGGCACAGTGATGGAGCTGTGCCAGAATAAGCGCGGCGAATTCGTCAACATGGAGTACCTCGATTCGAACCGGGTTACGATTACGTACGAAATTCCACTGTCCGAAATCGTCTATGACTTCTTCGACCAGCTGAAATCCGGTACGAAGGGCTATGCCTCCTTCGATTACGAGCTGTCGGGCTACCGGCAGTCGAATCTCGTGAAGATGGACATTCTGTTGAACGGCGAGCAGGTTGACGCCCTGTCGTTCATCGTGCATCGCGACCGCGCATACAACCGCGGACGCATCATCTGTGAGAAGCTGCGCGGCATCATCCCGCGCCAGATGTTCGAGGTGCCGATTCAGGCATCCGTCGGCACGAAGGTCGTCGCCCGCGAGACCGTCAAGGCGATGCGCAAGAACGTGCTTGCCAAGTGCTACGGCGGCGACATTTCGCGTAAGCGGAAGCTGCTGGAGAAGCAGAAGGAAGGCAAGAAGCGCATGAAGCAGGTCGGCAGCGTCGAGGTGCCGCAGGAAGCGTTCATGGCCGTGCTCAAGATCGACGAGTAGCACGATGTTTGAAGCGGTCGCCCTCTATTAACGGGCGCCGCAGTCTGAAGCCGGGTAATCCGGCATGAAGGCCTTAAGCAAGATTCGAAGTTGCCGGTACGTCGGCGTTAATATCGCAGCTTATTCCAGGGAAGCCGCCAGCGGCTTCCCTTTTCAAAATTATGGACCTTATCTATATCAAGGAGGACAGCTAGATGACAACTCATACAGACCGCACGGGCGCTCGTCCGCCTGAAGCGGTATATATTCATATTCCGTTCTGCACGAATAAATGTTTTTACTGCGATTTTAATTCCTATGTGCTGAAGGATCAGCCGGTCATGGATTATCTCCGCGCCCTGGACCGGGAGATGGAGCTGACAGTCTTGGAGAATCCGCCCGGCGAGATCAAGACTATATTTGTCGGGGGCGGTACGCCGACGGTGCTGAAGCCGGATGAGATGGCATATTTCCTGAAGTCGGTGAAAAGGCATTTTCCCAATTGGTCGGAGGATATTGAATTCTCGATGGAGGCCAATCCCGGCACAACCGATCCCGAGAAGCTGGCTGTGATGAGAGAAGGCGGCGTCAACCGGGTCAGCTTCGGCGTTCAGGCGTTTCAGAATGAGCTGCTGAGCGGAATCGGCCGGATTCACAATACAGATGATGTGTACCGCAGTCTGGAGAATGCCCGGGCCGCCGGGTTTGAGAATCTGTCGATCGACCTCATGTTCGGTCTGCCGAACCAGACGGTCGAGATGCTGGCAGGCAGCGTAAAGGCTGCATTGGCGCTCGGACTTCCCCATTATTCGATCTATAGCTTGAAGGTGGAAGAGAATACGCTGTTTCATACGCTGTACAACCGCAACCAGCTGCCGCTCCCGAACGAGGAGGATGAACTGGCGATGTACCTGCTGCTGATGGACTCCATGAGTGAGGCGGGATATGAGCAGTATGAAATCAGCAACTTCGCCAAGCCGGGGATGGGCAGCCGGCACAATATAACCTACTGGCTGAACGAGGATTATTACGGGCTAGGAGCGGGAGCTCACGGGTATGTCCGGCGGATGCGGCATATGAATGTAAAAGGCGTTAACGCCTACGTCGACGCGATCAAGAACGGACTGCCCCGCCTGCATGCGACTCCGGTAACCCGGGAAGAAGCGATGGAGGATTTCATGATGGTGGGCCTCCGGATGCTGGAGGGCGTGCAGACCGTGGCTTTCCGGGAGCAATTCGGAGTGGCAATGGAGGATATTTTCGGACAGCAGCTGCATAAGATGACGAGTGCCGGCCTCCTTGAGAAAGAAGGCGCCGTGTATCGGCTCAGCCGCCAGGGAATTTTGTTCGGGAACGATGTGTTTGGGGAATTTGTAGGCGTGTTAACAGAAGTTTGATTTACAATGCTAATTTTTAAAATAAACGCTTGAATCCTCATTCACGATGATGTATATTTATTCATAGTTATTTGATGGAGGAGTGAAGACAGTGATAACCAAGTCGCAACCCAAACCCGTAGAGACCGAGTCCGCCACGGCCATCGTGTGCAGAAAGGCTATTCTGGAGGACGTTGAACCGCTGGCCCAGATGATCGAGGAGTATGCTGAGCGCGGGATTATGCTGCCCCGTTCACGCAAGGTGCTGGAACGGCAGATCGATCAGTTCGTTGTTGCGGAGATCGACGGTAGGGTAGTTGGTTGCGGGTCGCTGTGCCGTCTGGGCACCGATCTGGTTGAAATTCGCTCTCTCGGCCTTCGGGATGAATGCAAGCGCATGGGCATCGGCTCCATGATTGTGGAAGAACTGATCAAGGAAGCCCAGCACCAGCAGATTCCGAAGATTATGGCGCTGACGTATGCAGTGAACTTCTTCGTGAAGAACGGCTTCTCCGTGGTCGATAAAGAAGTGTTCCCGGAGAAAGTATGGACGGACTGCGTGAACTGCTCCAAGCAGAATGCTTGCGATGAAATCGCCGTATTGAAAATGATCTAAGTGAATGGATGAACACAGCCGCTTGTCTGTTAGCGCATGCTAACGGTCAGGCGGCTTTTTGGCTTGTGCTTTTTCACAGGATTGTGGATCTTTTCAACTGGCTTGAAGCTTTCAATGGGTAATAACATGTAGAAAGGACAACCTAAGTTTCAAGCAGGGTAGAGATACCGAATGGAGGGGATGGAATGGAATTTTACCGAAGGAGCACAGCGGAAGTGCTCGAGCAGGTGAAGAGCGATAGCGGAGGGCTTTCCGGCTGGGAAGCTCGCGCCAGACTGGAGCGGGATGGCTATAATGAGCTGAAGGGAAGGGAGCGCGTCCCGGTCTGGAAGCTTTTTCTGGAAAATTTCAAGGACCCGCTCGTAATCGTGCTGCTGGTGGCTGCCGCTGTTCAAGCCGTGCTCGGGCATCTGGTTGAAACCTTGATTATCGTCTTCGTTCTGGTGCTGAATGCCGTAATCAGCGTCGTGCAGACCCAGAAGGCGGAGAGCTCGCTGGATGCCTTGAAGCAGCTGGCGGCCCCCGAGGCCAAAGCCATCCGAGACGGTGTGACTGTGCGGATTCCGGCGCGTGAGCTGGTGAAGGGCGATGTGGTCATCCTGGAGGCCGGTGACTATGTGCCTGCGGACGGACGGGTGCTTACAGGCGAAAGCCTCAAGGCGGAGGAAGGCATGCTCACCGGAGAATCGGAGGCCGCAGAGAAGCAGTCCGGAGTTATTGAGGAGGAGGTTCCGCTCGGGGACCGGAGCAATATGGTGTTCAGCGGCTCGCTCATCGTCTATGGCCGGGGAAGCTTCGTGGTGACCGGGACCGGAGGAGATACCGAAATCGGAAAGATCGCCGGTCTGATCGAAAGCGCGGAAGCGAAGGCTACCCCTCTGCAGCGCAAGCTGGAGAGCTTCGGAAAAAGGCTCGGTCTCGTCATTCTGGTGCTGTGCATACTGATCTTCGGCATCGAAGCACTGCGAGCTTGGCTGTCGAGAGGTGAAGCGGATTTGACGGCAGGCGTTCTGGACGCGCTGATGTTCGCTGTGGCGGTCGCCGTCGCCGCTATTCCGGAGGCCCTGTCCTCGATCGTGACGATCGTTCTCTCGGTCGGCACGAACCAGATGGCGAAGCAGCATGCGATCATCCGCAGACTGCCCGCTGTGGAAGCGCTAGGTTCCGCCAGCGTCATCTGTACCGACAAGACCGGCACCCTGACCCAGAATAAAATGACGGTGGTGGATTATTTTTTGCCCCGTACCGAAAGAGAGCTGTTCCCCGAGAATCACAAGGAATGGTCGACCGGTGAGCGGCGTCTGCTGCATATCGCTGTATTGTGCAATGACTCCCACATTAATGAGGAGGGAAAAGCGCTCGGCGATCCGACGGAGGTCGCGCTGATCGCCTTCAGCGGCAGCAAGAACAAGGATTACCGGGAAATCCGCGACAGCTTCCCTCGGGAGGCGGAGATCCCTTTTGACTCCGACCGGAAGCTAATGTCCACCGTGCATTCCTTCGACGGTCAGCGGACCTTGCTGACAAAAGGCGGACCTGATGTCCTGTTCGGACGATGCGACTACGTGCTGCTGAACGAAGACACTGTGCCGCTGACCGATGAGCTTCGGGCGGAGTTCATGCTGGCCAATGAGGAGTTCTCGGGACGCGCCTTGCGTGTGCTGGCCTATGCCTACAAACATATCGAAGACGGAGCTGTCGGGACCGGGGATGAGCAGCATCTCATCCTGGTCGGTCTGACGGCAATGATCGATCCTCCGCGCGAGGAGGTATACGATTCGATTGCGGATGCAAATAAAGCTGGCATCCGGACGATTATGATCACCGGGGACCACAAGACCACCGCACAAGCTATCGGACGGGATATCGGTCTTATGTCGGAGCATGATATTGCGGTCACTGGCAGGGAACTGGACGGAATGTCCGATGAGGAGCTTGAGAAGAGACTTGAGTCGATCGGCGTATACGCCCGGGTATCCCCCGAGAACAAGATCCGCATTGTTCGGGCATGGCAGCATAGAGGTGCCATAACAGCGATGACGGGAGACGGCGTCAACGACGCTCCGGCGCTCAAGCAGGCCGATATCGGTGTGGCTATGGGCAGCGGAACGGATGTCGCCAAGGATTCGGCGGCGATGATCCTGACCGATGACAACTTCGTATCGATTGTCAAAGCGGTTGGCGTCGGGCGCACTGTTTTTGACAACATCAAGAAGGCCATTGCCTATCTGTTCGCCGGGAACCTGGGAGCGATTATCGCGATTCTGGTCGCTCTTGTCCTGAATTGGATCAATCCCTTTACGGCAATTCAGCTTCTCTTCATTAACCTGGTCAACGATTCGCTGCCTGCCATCGCTCTGGGGATGGAGAAGGCTGAGCCGGATGTCATGCGGCGCAAGCCCCGCGACATTAAGGAAGGCATCTTCGCCGGAGGAACGCTCCGGGTCGTCATTGTGCGCGGTCTGCTGATCGGCGGGGCGGTGATCATCTCCCAGTATATCGGCATGCAGCATTCCGAGGAAATGAGCGTCGCCATGGCGTTCTCCACGCTCATTCTGGCCCGGACCCTTCAGACCTTCGCGGCCCGCTCCAACTCGCAGACTGCATTCCAGGCAGGCTTCTTCAGCAACCGGTACGTTGCCGGGGCGGTTATTCTATGTCTGTGTCTGTATGGGTTCACCGTTCTGCCGGGCGTACGCCGCTTCTTCTCCATACCGGAGCAGTTCGGGCTTGAGCACGGCCTTACAGCAGCCGGACTCGCTCTGGCGGCCGTTATTCTGATGGAGCTGATCAAGTTCGCGGGTAATGCCGCGCGGCGTACCAAGGCCATGACTTCCTGAAGATTCCGGTGCAGGGATATTCCTGTTGCAAGCTAATCATACGTGCGGCGTCCACCGAGGGCGCCGGCGTTACTTTCATAAAGCCTGCAAAATCCTCCCGGATTGACAGTCCGTTTACTTGACAATGCTCCCGCCCTTTTGGTATTTTTGTAATAGCGGTTAGCACTCAACTGTGACGAGTGCTAACGAACATCTTCGCAGGCGGTTAGGAGGGGGACATAATGTTAAGCGAACGCCAGAGAATGATACTGAATGCCATCGTGGACGATTATATTCGCTCGGCCGAGCCGGTTGGGTCGCGCAGCATTTCCAAGCGCGGCGATGTCAAGTACAGTCCCGCGACCATCCGCAACGAAATGGCCGATCTGGAAGAGCTTGGCTTTCTGGAACAACCGCATACTTCGGCAGGGCGTATTCCCTCGCACAAGGGCTACCGGTACTATGTAGACCATCTGGTTCCGTGGAGCTCTCTTGATCTCAGCGAGACGAAGACGATCCGGGCTTTCTTCGCCGAGAAGCTGAATGCCACCGAGCAGCTGATCCAGCATGCGGCCCTGATTCTATCCAATATGACGAATTACACTTCCATCCTTCTGGGACCGGAGGTTTTTCATACTTCCCTGCGGCATTTTCAACTGCTGCCGCTGGACGACCGGACCGCGGTCGCGATTATCGTGACCAGCACCGGACAGGTTGAGAACCGGAAGGTGAACATCCCTCCGGAAATTTCGATCTCTGAAATGGAGAAGGTAGTCAACCTGCTCAACAGCAAGCTGATCGGTGTGCCGCTCTACAAGCTGAAGAGCCGCCTCTATTCGGAGCTCGGCCAGGAAATGCAGCGCCACATCTCGCACTACGAGGAACTCATGCAGATGCTGGACACGGCCTTCGACAGCGATTCGGAGCCGCGCGTCTATCTCAGCGGCGCGACCAACATGCTGATTCAGCCGGAATTCAGGGATGTCGAGAAGGTTAAGGATATCCTTGATTTGCTGGAGGAGACGCCGACACTGCTCAAGATGCTCGATCCCGCCGCCTACGGCAGCGGCATCCAGGTGCGTATCGGTACCGAGAACAAACATGAAGCCTTTGCGGACTGCAGCCTGATCACCGCGACGTATTCCATTGACGGCGAAGCGGTCGGCAGCATCGGGATTCTGGGTCCGACCCGGATGGAGTACGCGAGGGTTATGAGAATTTTGGGCGTTTTGTCCCGAGATTTGACAGAGCTGCTGGGACATTGGTATAAGTGAGGTTAGTGCATACCGATTGCCGTCAGTATTTTAAGGAGGTGAACAGACTTGAAAGAGGAACAGGTTCAAGATTCGGGCGTGAACGAAGAGATTATCGAAGAAAACGCCATTAATGAGGAGAGCGCGGCCGAGCAGGCCGAAGCTGCCGTTAATAATGATAATGAAACTGCCGGAGCAGGCGAGATCAAGCGCCTGCAGGAGCTTGCCGACGAATATCAGGCGCGCGTCCTGCGCGTACAAGCCGACTATGACAATTTCCGCCGGCGCACCCTGAAAGAGAAGGAAGATCTGGCGCAGTATGCCACATCCAAGCTGGTGACGGAGCTGCTGCCGGTGCTGGACAACTTCGAACGGGCGCTGGCTACGGCCCCGGGCGGAGAGGAAGGCGACGCGTTCACCAAAGGCGTGAATATGATCTTCCGCCAGCTGGAAGGAGCGTTGAAGTCCGAAGGGCTTACTCCTATGGAGACGGTGGGACAACCGTTCAATCCGGAATTCCATCAGGCGATCATGCAGGTAGAGAGCGATGAGCATGAAGAAGGCATCGTGACGGAGGAAGTTCAGAAGGGCTATATGCTCAAGAGCAAAGTGCTTCGTCCCGCCATGGTTAAAGTCAGCATGTAAACTGCTTATTGCAAACATCAATATCGCCGGAGCTTTCCGGCGATATTGATGTGAGCATTTTGCATAAATTCATGGAGCAATCTTCAAACAACAATATAGAGATCAGAATGATTGTATCTGTCTATATATTGCACCATCCAGCGTTTCGATTCGAGTATCTCATCACAATAACTTTTAGGAGGTTTACCAAAGTGAGCAAAGTTATCGGTATCGACCTTGGAACCACGAACTCTTGCGTGGCTGTAATGGAAGGCGGCGAAGCCGTCGTTATCCCTAACCCTGAAGGTGCGCGTACAACCCCTTCGGTTGTAGGCTTCAAGAAGGACGGCGAGCGCATCGTCGGCGAAACAGCGAAGCGCCAGGCTATCACGAACCCGGACCGCACGATCATCTCGATCAAGCGTCATATGGGCTCCAACCATAAGGAAAACATCGACGACAAAGAATATTCCCCTCAGGAAATTTCGGCGATGATTCTGCAGAAGCTGAAATCCGATGCGGAAGCCTACCTCGGCCAGACGGTCACCCAGGCGGTTATCACGGTTCCGGCTTACTTTAACGACAGCCAGCGCCAGGCAACCAAGGACGCGGGCAAAATCGCAGGTCTCGAAGTTCTCCGTATCGTCAACGAGCCTACGGCTGCCGCGCTTGCTTACGGTCTGGAGAAATCCGAAGATCAGACAATCCTGGTCTATGACCTTGGCGGCGGTACGTTCGACGTATCGATCCTGGAACTGGGCGACGGCTTCTTCGAAGTTAAGGCGACCAGCGGCGACAACCGTCTGGGCGGCGATGACTTCGACCAGAAGATTATCGACTTCCTCGTTGCCGAGTTCAAGAAAGAACAGGGCATCGATCTCAGCAAGGACAAAGCGGCTGTACAGCGTCTGAAGGACGCTGCCGAGAAAGCGAAGAAAGAACTGTCCGGCGTACTTACCACAACCGTCTCCCTGCCGTTCATCACCGTTGTAGACGGCGTGCCGCAGCACTTGGAAGTTAACCTTACCCGCGCGAAGTTCGACGAGCTGACTGCTGATCTCGTAGAACGCACGCTGGGACCAACCCGCCAGGCGCTGAGCGACGCAGGCATGACGCCTGCCGATCTCGACAAGATCGTACTGGTCGGCGGTTCGACTCGTATCCCTGCCGTTCAGGAAGCCATCAAGAAGCTGACCGGCAAAGAGCCTCACAAGGGCGTTAACCCTGACGAAGTCGTAGCGCTGGGCGCTGCCGTTCAGGCCGGCGTACTGACAGGCGACGTCAAGGATGTCGTGCTGCTTGACGTAACTCCGCTGTCCCTCGGTATCGAAACAGCAGGCGGCGTATTCACGAAGATGATCGACCGCAACACGACGATCCCGACGAGCAAATCGCAGGTGTTCTCCACGTTCGCGGACAACCAGCCGAGCGTTGAGATTCACGTCCTGCAAGGCGAACGCCAGATGGCTAACGGCAACAAGACGCTGGGACGCTTCATGCTGAGCGACATTCCGCCGGCTCCGCGCGGCGTACCGCAAATTGAAGTTACCTTTGACATCGACGCCAACGGTATCGTTAACGTATCCGCTACCGACAAGGGCACCGGCAAGAGCCAGAAGATCACGATCACATCCTCCGG
Source organism: Paenibacillus stellifer (assembly GCF_000758685.1). NCBI lineage: Bacteria > Bacillati > Bacillota > Bacilli > Caryophanales > Paenibacillaceae > Paenibacillus > Paenibacillus stellifer. Next base: position 4,165,891 of record NZ_CP009286.1, on the reverse strand, counting down.
CGGCTTGAGCGATTCCGATATCGAACAGATGATGAAGGACGCCGAGCTGCATGCGGAAGAAGACCGCAAGCGCAAGGAACTGGTTGAAGCGAAGAACAACGCTGACCAGCTCGTATACTCCACCGACAAGGTCATCAAGGATCTGGGCGACAAGGTCGATGCTTCCGAGATCGAGAAGGCGAACCAGGCCAAGGACAAGGTCAAGACAGCGCTGGAATCCGACAACCTCGACGAGATCAACGCGGCTACGGCCGAGCTGACCGAAATCGTGCAGCAGCTGTCCGTAAAGCTCTACGAGCAAGCGGCTCAGGCCCAGCAGGGAGCCGAAGGCGCGGCTGACGCCGGTGCAGGCGCTGGCGCCAATAAGGACAATGTAGTCGACGCGGATTACGAAGTGGTTGACGACGAGAAGAATCAAGGATAAAGTTAAACGACAAGGCAGTGCTCAGGGAAGGTCAAAACCGGGTCATCCCGCGTTTTGGCTTTCCTTTTAATATGTAATAAGGGAAATGGATAGTTCGTTCCCGTACGGAGGTGAAGGCAGTGGCAGACAAACGCGATTATTACGAGGTGCTCGGCATTGACAAGAGCGCGTCGGACGATGAGATCAAGAAGGCGTACCGCAAGCTCGCCCGTCAGTATCATCCCGACGTGAACAAGGCCAGCGACGCCGAGGCCAAGTTTAAGGAAGTGAAGGAAGCCTACGACGTGCTGAGCGATCCGCAGGCGCGGGCGAGATATGACCAGTACGGACACATCGACCCGAACCAGGGAATGGGCGGCGGCTTCGGCGGCGGCGGAGATTTCGGCGGTCTTGGCGATATCTTCGACATGTTCTTCGGCGGCGGCGGACGGCGCGATCCCAACGCTCCGCAGCGCGGCAATGATTTGCAGTATACGATGACCATTGAATTCAAGGAAGCGGTGTTCGGCAAAGAGAGCGACATCACGATTCCGCGCACCGAGACTTGCGACACCTGCTTCGGTTCCGGGGCGAAGCCCGGAACGAAGCCGACCGTCTGCTCCGTCTGCCATGGCAGCGGCCAGCAGGAAGTCGTGCAGAATACGCCGCTTGGCCGGATGGTGAACCGCAGACCATGCTCCAACTGTAACGGCACCGGCAAAATCATCAAAGAGAAGTGCACGACCTGTTCCGGCCAGGGCCGCGTCAAGAAGCAGCGGAAGATCCATGTCCGCATTCCGGCGGGCGTAGACGATGGCGCACAGCTGCGGATGAACGGGGAAGGCGAAGGCGGCCTGCGCGGCGGTCCTTCCGGCGACCTGTACATCGTGATCCGCGTCAAGCCGCATGATTTCTTCATCCGGGAGAACGACGACATTCTGTGCGAGGTTCCGCTGACCTTCGCCCAGGCGGCGCTCGGGGACGAAATCGAAATTCCGACCTTGACCGAGAAGGTCAAGCTGAAGATTCCTTCCGGCACCCAGACCGGCACGTTCTTCCGCCTGAAGGGCAAGGGCGTTCCGCATCTTCGCGGCTCCGGCACAGGCGATCAGCATGTCCGGGTGATCGTCGTGACGCCGAGCAAGCTGAGCGAGGAACAGAAGGATCTGCTGCGCCAGTTCGCGTCCTTTGACGGCGAGAACACGCATGAGCAGGGACAGTCCTTCTTCGACCGGATGAAGCGGGCGTTCCGCGGGGATTGATCCGTTATAACGCTTTAAACCAGAGAGCAGTCTCTCCTATGAAGGAGGGGCTGTTTTTTGCATGTTATTTTCCATACAGGATGAAATGATGCCGCGCCGGGTTGCACAAAAATCAAAAACATGCTGAAATAAGGATATTATTCCCAAGGGATGGTGAGAATTTGAAGAAATTCTTGTTGGTTATTCCTGGTCTTTTTTTGTTTACGGCTGTTTGGGGACAGGGGTTGAATTCCGCCGTATCGGCAGCAGTCGAAAAGCCAAATTTTTATCAGTTGGAAAACTATGTGATTCCCGAGAGCAGCAAGGTTGTTCTAACGGAGCAGGATGTTTACGAATTATCCCCTTATAAGTTGAATTATGCGAGAAATGAGATCTATGCAAGGCATGGCTACATATTCAAGGACGCGGACTATTCGGCTTATTTTTCCGAGAAATCATGGTACAAGAAAAATCCCGCTTTCAATGAAAGCCTGCTGTCCGGCGTGGAGAAGAAAAACCTCCAATTTCTCAAAGCCTATTCCGACAAGCTGAAGGCAAACTTCAAAAAAGTCGAGGGTATGAAGACAACACTGGATTTGAACGGTGACGGCAAAAAAGACACGGTTACGCTGAAAAGTACGGCAGGCGGCGATAGCTATACGCTTACAGTCAATAAATCTTCCGTGTCCGGCACAGGTGATAATCTGGATGGCGTCATGTATATCTGCGATCTGGATTCAAAGGATAAGTATAAAGAAATCGCAATTACGGAATCCGGACCGAGCGATGATTATTCCACGTATTTTTATTCCTATAACGGCAGAAAGCTTATTTATATGGGTCGGGTTCAAGGCGCAGAGCATGTCATCAAGGTGAACGGTTCGGGGAAGCTGGTCACAAAAACAAGAGGCGACATCCTTCAAACCTGGTTCTATTCCGATGAATACAGTCTCTCCGCGAGTCGGAAGCTTGTTCACATCCCTCGGACCTACTATAAAATGAACACCATCGTAACCGTCAAAAAACAGCTAAAGCTGCAAAAATCACCGACCAATTCAGGCACCGCCGCCATACTCAAGGGTGGAGAAAAAGCGGTCATTACCGAAACGGACAATCAAAAATGGTGTGCGGTTGTGACCAAAGACGGCGTGAAGGGATGGGTTGCGGTCAGCGGCTTTTCCCGTATTAACGGCATTGAGGCTTCGGAGTATTTTGACGGTCTAAGCTATGCAGATTAATGTTATATAAATTAACGTACCATCCGGTTAAATCGACAAAATGTTATTAGATCTTACATTTTTCTTGTTGACAATGACATGGTTTTCTCTATAATGAGTAATAAGCGGCGGGTAACGATGTTTTAATTCAATCTTATGTAACTTATGATGACATTATATTAGCAGCAGAGGTGTTACCGTAGATGATTACTTCCGCCGGTCAATGGAAACAGGATATTCTCAGGATTTACAATGAAATCAACAAGAAGCTGTTTAACACCGGTGTCAGACAGCAGAAGGTCGATTTTGTCGGAAACAAGATCATCATTTTATCCATCAACAGCCGGGTCCCAGTACTTAAGGTATTGGATACCCATAACGCTTCCGCAGGCCGGGAAATCAATCTGGTGCTGCACGAGGTGTTCAAGCGTGAAATCAGGCAGGCGTTTATGGATGAATTTCAATTGAATATCAAGGCCGTTCTGAAAGATTATGATGTGGAGACCGAATATTCCGGTACGATCATAATTTTGGAGAAGGACTTGGAGCATTATCTGAACGTTACGTTGGAACTCTAGGACAAACGAGAGCCGACCTGCCGTCAGTTTCGGACATTAGCCATAGGGCTGTGTCTTAAACTGGCGGCTTTTTTATTATCTGCTGATGCTGAATAGTTGTGCTGCGAACTCAAAATGAATCAGGAGGATGAACAGATGAAGACCAAGATTGAAATTGCCGGAGTAAGCAAATGGTTCCGCCGTGACGGGAAGGAAATTGCGGCCATGCAGGAGACCAATCTCAGCATTGAGGAAGGCAGATTTGTCAGCATAATTGGCCCGAGCGGTTGCGGTAAATCCACGCTTTTCAACATCATCGCCGGGTTGACTCCTCCATCTACCGGCCGCGTACTGGCGGACGGGGAGGATATCGTCGGGAAGACGGGACATGTGGGTTATATGCTGCAAAAAGATATGCTTCTGCCGTGGAGAACGATCCTGGACAACATCATCCTTGGCATGGAAATCCGCGGAGTTCCGCGCAAGGACGCGGTGGCCCGTGCCCAGCCGCTCATGGACCGTTACGGACTCAAAGGGTTTGGCGGCCATTATCCGGCGGAGCTCTCCGGGGGAATGCGGCAGCGGGCGGCGCTGCTGCGGACCTTGCTGTATGACAGAGATATCATCCTGCTGGACGAGCCATTCGGCGCGCTTGATGCCCAAACCCGGCTTACGATGCAGAACTGGCTGCTGGAAATCTGGGAGGATTTCCGCAAGACGGTGCTGTTCGTTACCCATGATATTGACGAAGCGATTTACCTCTCCGATGACATCTACGTCTTCTCGGGGCGGCCGGGAAGAATTATTTCCAAAATCTCGGTGGATATGCCGCGCCCGCGTCATATGGAGGATACCGTATCCGCTTCTTTTATGGAGCTTAAAGCCCATCTGCTTGATTTGCTGTCGGACAACGGGACAAAGCGGGCGGAGCATATATCGTAAGTGCGGACAAGTGCTGCGGACAAGCTGGATGAAACATAACTAAAGGGGGAGAACAGGATGGAGAGTGTACAGAAGAAAGGGTATGTCATTCATAATTTCGAAGCGGCGGACAGCGCGCCTGCCTTGAAGCAGGAGACGAAGCAGCCGACGCCTTTCGTTCAGGATGAAGAGGCGTTGGAACGGCGGAACAAGCGGCTGATCAGTATCGGAAGGCTGGCGGTGGCGCTGCTGACGGTGCTTCTCTGGGAAGGGTTAACCCGCATCGGCTGGATGGATGCCTATTATTGGAGCAGTCCGAGCCGCATCCTCAGCACGACCTGGACGCAGATCACGGAGGGCACACTGCTGGAGGATATCGCCTACACCTCCGGTTCGACGATTCTCGGTTTTGTCGGCGGGACTGTCCTGGGCTCCTTGCTCGGCCTGTCGTTCTGGTGGTCGCGGAAGTTCGCCGGCATCTTCGAGCCGTTCCTGATCCTGCTTAATGCGATGCCTAAGCTGGCGCTTGCTCCGGTATTAGTTATTCTGTTGGGTATCGGCTTTTTCTCCAAAGTAGCGCTGGCATTCACCATGACGGTCATCGTCGCCGCCTTGTCAGCACACAGCGGAGTGCAGAGTGTGGACAAGGATATGGAGAAGCTGATGTACTCCCTTGGCGCGAAACGTCGTCAGGTTTTTACCAAGGTGGTCATACCCTGGGCCATGCCCTGGATGATTAGCAGCCTGCGGATCAATATTGCCCTGTCGCTGGCCGGTGCGATTGTCGGCGAGTTTATCGCTTCCAGCCATGGTATCGGACGGATGGTCATTTATGCCGGAACCATTCTCGATATTAATCTGGTCTGGGTCGGCGTAGTGGTCTTGTCGGTACTCTCCATGGTGATGTATATGGGAGTTGTCCTGCTGGAGAAATGGCTGTCCAAAGGTTATGGAGTGAAAAAGGTTTAGCACAAAATCGATAGAAATCCGATCAAAGGGGAGAAAATGATGAAGAATGTTCGAACAATAAAGCTGTCTGGCGTTATGGTGCTGATCTCCGCGATGCTTTTGCTGGCCGGTTGCGGGGGCAAAGATGATGTTGGAGCCGGGGCGGCTGCTGCCGGGGGAGAAGGCCTCAAGAAGCTAATTATCGCTGAACCGCTTCATTACACTGGATATTTGCCATTGTATGTCGCACAGCGCGAGGGGTATTTTGCCGAGGAGGGGCTTAAGGTGGAAATGCTCCAGGCTGCGGGGGGCGCGCATGTAACTTCGGTGGTCAGCGGGGACGCCTGGGGCGTGATCGGCGGTCCGGAATCGAATGCCTTGGCGAACCAAGGCAATTCCGATCCGATTATTTCCGTAAGCAATGTGGTCAACCGCGCCAATGTGTATTTGATGGCAAAGAAAGGCACGGCTCCGGAAGGCAGCTCGGATGGAGACTTAAAGGCATTTTTAAATGGGAAAAAAATTAACGTGGGACGCCACGGCGGAACGCCGAATCTGCTTACCCAGTACCTGCTGCTGGAGCTTGGCCTTGATCCTCAGAAGGATGTTCAACTGCTGGAGCCGTCAGACGCTTCGACTGTGGTGGCGACGGTGCAGCAGGGTGCAGCGGATATCGCCAATGGCGCAGAGCCGCAAATTAGCGACGGCATTGATAAAGGCGTGTGGGGCGAGCCATTTTACAAATTTCATGATATGGGCGATTATGCTTATTCGGTGCTGAGTGTCAAGAAATCAACGATTGAAAAGGACCCGGAAACGGTGCAAAAGGCAGTGAATGCCGTAGTCAAAGCGCTTAAAGCGATCCAGCAGGACAAAGAGATGGCGATGAAGGTGTTGAAGGCGGAGTTCCCGACACTGTCGGACACGGCAGCGAAAGCGGCGCTGGACCGCGCATATCAAGACCAACTCTGGAGCCCGGACGGAATGATCTCCAAGGAAGCGCTGGACAAGGATATGAATGTGATGATCAAGACGGGAATTTATAAGGGCGAATATACGTACGACGGATTGGTCGATATGCAGTTCGTGAACAAGACAGCAGAGAAATAAGCGCCGATAGGGGCTTAATAATACGAAGAGGTGACGAAAGAAATGGAGATAACTGCCGATTTAATCATGCCGGAAAGAACCGCACTAATTGTAGTTGATGTGCAAAATGATTACTGTCACCCGGAAGGTGTGCTGGCCGCGGGCGGGAGTGATGTGTCCGCCGTAAAGGAGATGATGCCCCGGCTGCATGGGCTCATCGCGGCCGCTAGGGAACATGGCGTGAAGGTCATCTTTATTCAGACTTTTCATGAGCGCGCGACGGATTCGCCTGCCTGGGCTTCGCGTTCCGGCCGCACTTCGCTGGGAATTTGCCGCAAGGGGAGCTGGGGCGCGGAATTTTACGAGGTCCTGCCCCTTTCCGAGGACACGGTAGTCAACAAGCACCGCTACAGTGCCTTTATCCATACCCGGCTCGATTCGGTGCTGCGCTCGCTGCGGATTGAAACGCTGATTATGACGGGCGTCAGCACGAATGTGTGCGTGGAATCAACGGCGCGGGACGGCTTTATGCTGGATTATCATATCGTGCTGGCGGAGGATGCCTGCGCCTCGTATTCACGGGCTGCGCATGATATGACTGTGGAGAATATGAAAGGCTATTTCGGGGTCGTCTCGTCAGCGGCGGAAGTGGAGAATATGTGGAAGCTCTGGCATGAATCGGCCCTTGAGAATGCATTATGAGCAGCTCGGCCGCGGCTTCCGGCCAGGCGGTGAATCGTCCGGCGGTCAAGATTGTCATCTGCCTCGGCGCCTTCCTGTCCAATCTGTCCGCCGGTATGTTCAATATTGCGCTGGTAGATATTTCGGCGGATCTGGGAATACCGGTGGCCTCCGCACAGTGGGTTGTCAGCATCTATCTGCTAGTCATCTCCGTGCTGCTGCCGCTGATGGGACGGCTTGGCGATATGCATGGCCGGCGGCGTGTACATAACACCGGGCTGTTCGCTTTTGCTATAGGAGCGCTTGGCTGCGCTTTGTCCCAAAATGCAGCCATGCTGCTCTTCTTCAGAACTATTCAGGGCATCGGTGCCTCCATGTACCAGGCAACCAACATGGCGCTCATTGTCTCCGTCTTTCCCCGGGAGCAGCGGGGCCGGGCACTGGGCCTGATGAGCACCTTTGTGGCCGCCGGCTCCATGGCCGGTCCGGGGGTAGGCGGATTCCTGATCCAGTGGTTGTCCTGGGAGAGCAACTTCTGGCTGCTCGCGGCGGTGGCCGGAACTGTAGCCGTGCTGGCCCAGAAATGGATTCCGCGCGATACGGAAACCTCCGGCGGGCGGCTGGATATCGGAGCAGCAGTGTGGTTTGCGGTCTGCCTATCCACGCTAATGATCGCTATCGATCTTGGCGGCCGCACCTCGTTTCTGTCGCTGCCGGTGCTGCTGCTGTTTACCGCCTCTGCCGCAACAGCTACGGCCTACGCCGCCAAGGAGCGGCATTCCCGCCGCAGCGGGGCGGCCTCGACGTCTCCGCCTACGGCCGGCGGAATTTCGTTATTCACCAACCGATATGTAGCTATCGGGATCGTAATTACCGTAGTGACGTACATGGCGGCCTTTGCTGTACAGCTGGCACTGCCGGCGGTGCTGCGGCTGGCCGGAACGGAGCCGGCCTGGATTGGCCTCATTATGCTCGGCTACCCGCTGGCGCTGGTGGTAACGGCCCCCTTGGGTGGAGGTCTGGCCGACCGCAAGGGTCCGCTCGGAATCTTGGCTATCGGCCTTGTGCTGATGAGCGTTACCTTGCTGGCGATGGGCTTAACGGCACCTGCTCTCGGAGCAGGAGTCATGGCATTGCCGGTGGTATTGCTAGGCTGCTCTATGGGCATGATTACTTCGCCCAATACGAGCATTGTAATGGGAATGGCCCCCAAGGAGCAGCTTGGCATGATTAGCAGCGTACTGGCCTTGTTCCGAAACATCGGCATGATGTTCGGCACGGCAGCCGGTGGACTGGTCATCGGCGGCGAATCCACGGGATCGGACAGAAGCTATGCAGTCGTGTTCCTGGTTTGTGCCGCGTGTGTAGGTGCATCCTGTGCCGGGCTGTTGCATTCCTTTCGCAGCAACGGAAAAAAAACGCTGCGCGAATCGATACACTGAGCCTATCATTATGATTTTCAGATCCTGCTCACAAATTCGGGACACGCCTTAAACATCCTGGTGACGATTCTCGAGATGAGCCGGAGGGATAAAAATGCTTGGCGGTGCGCACGCTAGAAGTGAAGATGGGCATAAAGCCGAATTCACATCTAGAGAGGACGAGACAGCCCATGGCCGAAAAAAATATTCTCGCCTATTTTAAAAGCCCGGAGGAAGCGGAGAGCGTCTCCCGCAAGCTTCAGGCTTTGCGGGTAGTCGATTTATCCATCGACCGGATCAGCCGGTATGGAGGAGCGTTCACAGCGGGGGCCAGTCCGAACGGCCTGATCTCAACTCTTGGCACCGGCGCCGCGGGCCATCCGGATGCGGGTGTAATGGCTGCCGCCGATCCGAGTGCCAGCGGGATGAGTCATGGCGGCTCCGGCGGGCCGACGGGGCGGGATATTCTGCTGACCGTTGTGATCGACGAGATGACTTTTCACCAGGCCTTGTCCATTATTGAAGAAGCGGGCGGGATGATTTGAGTTATCTGAAGGAAGGGGACAGGCGAGCATGGTTAGAAACTCCAAGGTTCTATCCAAGAATGAGAAGATGAAGAAGCTGATCGGCGCGAAGAATGAGGATGTTGAATTCTCCGGGTCGGAAGCCGACGCCGACGATATGGAAGCCATTGCGCGCTCCCAGGCAGCGGACCGCAGACAACTGCACGAGATCATCGAGGAAGAAGAATAAGAATAGACATCTGACATGCCGTTATTCGGCTGTCACAGACCTGTCCCTGCGGGGGCGGGCCTTTTTTGTGTTTGGTGCTTTGGTGCGACATATATCAGCTGGGTCACATCAGGTACATACAAGTTGACTATGTTATAATAACTTGTATTGAATTTACGGCAGGATACCGAGGTGCGAAGTGGCGGACAAACCGATACCGAAATATATAAGGCTGAAGCAAGAGCTGATGTCCTGGATCGAGTCGGGACAACTTAAGCCCGACGACAAGGCGCCTTCGGAGAATGAGATCGCGGGCCGCTTCGATATGAGCAGACAGACGGTGAGGCAGGCGCTCGGGGAACTGGAGAAGGAAGGGCTGCTGTACCGGGTGCAGGGTAAAGGCACGTTCATCGCCCGCCGGAACTTGCGGCCCATGCAGCCGCCCGGCAGCATGATCGGCATGCTGACGACCCATATTTCCGATTATATCTTTCCCCATATCATTCAGGGAGCCGAAGCCCGGCTGCGGGAAGAGGGCTACAGCCTGCTGCTGTCAAGCACCGGCAATGACAAGGAGAAAGAGAGGGAGAATCTGGAGCAGATGCTGAGACAGCCGCTCGGCGGGCTTATCATTGAGCCGACCAGGAGCGCGCAGGGCAATCCCAATCTTCAGCTGTTCCTCTCGCTCGACGTTCACCATATTCCGTATATCATGATCAACGAGCGCTATCCCGAGCTTCATTGTCCATGCCTGAAGCTCGACGACGACGCGGGCGGCTTCATTGCCGCAGAGCATCTAATCAAGCTGGGGCACCGCCGGATTGCCGGTTTCTTCAAGACGGACGACCTTCAGGGAGCGAACCGGCTGAAGGGGTTTATCCGGGCGCTGCACAAACACCGTCTTCCTCTGGAGGAAGGGACAGTGACGAATTACGCCTCGGAAGAGAAGCATAACATGCCATACGAAGCGGCGCTCGCCATGTTGAAATCGGCGGAGCGGCCGACGGCGTTCGTCTGCTACAATGACGAGCTGGCGGTGCTGCTGCTGGAGGCTGCCCGCCGGTTGGGGCTGTCGGTTCCGGATGATCTATCGATCATTGGCTTCGACGACTCGCCGCTCGCCACCGCAACGGAGGTCAAGCTGACGACACTGAGCCATCCGAAGGAGATGATGGGTGTTCGGGCGGCCGACATGCTGCTGGGCATGATCAAGGGGCGGGGGCCGCTGCCGCCGGCGGACATCGTCTATAAGCCGGAGCTTATTCTTCGGGGCTCCACCAGGGCGATCGGGGAAGGGCAGCACAGGTAAGAGCGGTTCCCTGTCCGAAAGGGCAGCCGGGGGGCAAGGTGTTCAAGCCAAGCAGGGCGGCCCGACTCCGGTATTCAACCGGCGTCGGGCCGCCCTGATGTTTTAAGGTTCAAGGTTATTCCGCAGACATCGGCAGCCAGCTTCTCCATTCTTCCCTGCTCGCCGGACGGCTGCAGCGCGCGATTTCGAAAGGCTCCACGTAGCGTACAGCCGACGCGCGTTCCTTTCCGTACCACATCTGAAGAGCCGGCAGCATTTTCGGGGAAGCGTGGAAGGTCGCGGACCAGCCTTCCAGCAGATGCTTTTTTCTGTCTTCCCACTCTATGGGAAGCTGTTCCGGAAATCCCTGGTGCCATGCCGGAGATTCATAGAACTGGGTTGTATGGGCATCGCAAGCAAGCAGTTTCTTCTCGATCGTACTTTCGACATCAATGACGATATCGGCTTTATAGTCGTCCAGCATTGTGGTATCGGGCATGAGCAGAACGAGTGGTGTCCGGGATAACGCCGGTTCATCCGGCATATAACCCTGAACCGTGGTGAACGGAACTGCGTCGCTTACGACTCGCCCCGTATAGCGGTTATCCGGACTGATTCCGCCCTCCGGATGGAAAGAGATCACAAGGTCCGCTCGCCATCTGCGGATATGCCGGATCACTTCGTTCCGAAACGGGAGGGTCGGCTCGACTGTTCCGTCCGGTGTACCCAGCACTTCATATTCCGAGATGCCAAGACATTGAGCCGCGGACTGGGCCTCCTGCTTCCGCCGCGCAGCGAGGCGCTCCCCTCGCTCTTCATAATGCCCCGCGTCTCCGTTCGTTAACGACAGGAATTTAACCTGATGCCCTCTCTCCGCGAATAAAGTGGCTGTGCCGCCTGCGTACATATCCGCTTCGTCGGGATGGGCGCCTATGACGATAACGCGAATCGGCTGCTCCGGTCTCTTCACAGCAACTCCTCCTCCGGATTGGTTTGTTCGGCGCAGTGATGCGGATTGGCCAAGTGGCAGTTATAGCCGCATGACTGTTATGGCGCATGGCCGTTTATTAACCAGCTGTGAAGGCGCCGGTCGCGCCTTCAGGCCGGAAGCCTTTCTTCCGGCAAATTGCATCAATATGCTGTCGGGATGATTCGATCCACTGAACGGCCTCGTCGAATTCGAAGTCCTCTTCGTTGATTTGCCGCCAACCCTTGACCTCGTCCCTGCGGATGCGCTGCGAATAATCGTGAATAAGTTCGAAATACGCCGCGAACTCCTCGCGGGTCAGGTCTGGGTGGCCTCCGATCCACTCGCGGTTGTATAGCTCGATCAGATGAGGCTCACCCGGTACGATCCCCCATTCCGAACGCGGCGAATCGTTCTCGAAGGTGAGATGAAGGTCCGGACGATGCCGGTGCAATTCTTCAATGATCGCCGTGAAATCGATGAGACCCGTCCCGCAGGGCAGCGACCGGTGATAGGCGCCACCGTCGACAAGCTCAACATAGGCGTCCTTAAGATGGGTCTGGCGGACATAAGGCGCAATCCTTTGGGCGGCCATGACGGGATGCTCGCCGCGCATCAGCACATTGGCGGTATCGAATACGATCCCGACCGTATCTTCGCCCACGGCTTCGATCAGCCGGAGAAGTTCGAAGGTCGTAATCTCCTCATGGGTTTCCAGATTGAGATGTATGCCAAGGTCACGGGCAAACGGCTTCAGCTTCAGCATGAATCGCCGCGTCGCCTCAAGCTGTTCCTCCCAGCTAACATCCGTCCGGAACCGGTCGGTTCCGAATCTCCCCTTATACGGCTTGGCCCCGGCTGTGGAGACCCACAGCTCATGGATGCCGAACTCGGCGCACACCTCCATCATCCGCCGGAATCCCAGCAGCGTGTCCCCGTCGCCCGCCGCGCGTACCTCAGGCGTCTCGGGATTGGCATAGGGGTTCACCTTGCCGAGCCCGGCTTCCAGATATAGCCCCAGCTCGTCCGCCCGCTGCCGGACCTCGCGGATCACCGACCGGTCAAGCTGAGGACTGACATCGAGGATGGTGCGAAAGAACACGCCCTCCATCCCAAGGCTCTTGGCCTCTTCAAGGACGCCTACCGGCCCTTTCGTCTTCGCGCCGGGGATTTTTCTGCCGTCAATACCGATTTGCATACCCATAACCTGCCTTTCCTTTCCGGGTGGGAAAATAATGATAAGTGTCAGTCGATTCTAAAGATGCCGCGCGGAAATTCCGACAGCCACGACGCCCCGCCGGGGCCGACCAAGGCTACGTCGCCCGCAACGACATGACCCAAATCGGGCAGCGTAAAATTGGGATGAATCTCGTACACCTGGTTCTCCATTACAACCGGAGATTCGATGTCCCGGGATTGGTCACGGTCCGCGTACAGGAACGGCGCAACTGAAGGATCGCTGTAGCTGTTGTTCATGCCGTGACAGGCCTGGAAACGGAACGGATCGGTCGCCCGCGTATACGGGCAGAATTCGTCGATCATCTTCTCCAGCACATCGCTGATGGTATGGACAGGCGCACCGGGAACCATACGGGCAAGTGCGGCGTCCTGCATGGCGATGATTGCGTCAGCGGTCTCCAGCAATCGGGCCGAGGGCTCCTCGAACATGCCGATCCGCAGCACCTGCGAGAAATAACCGTCGAGGCAGACGGTAGCCCCGATCTGAAGCCGGAAATCGCGGCGGAGGGGAGCTGCGACCTCGAACAGCTCGAAGTAAGTCTCGTCGGGACATGGGCCAAGAGCCAGCCAGCAGGTGGACGAATCCGCGCCCAGCCGGCGGCCGAGGAACTCGACCTCCGACATAATGTCCACGCCGGTTACGCCCTTCATGGAGGCGATGCTCATCGCGTGAGCCACCATCTTGTCGGCGATCCGGGTAGCCTCCCGGTGCTTATCGGCCTCAAATGAAGTTCGTACGAGACGCTGCTTGTTGACGATGGCGTTGCCGTCCACAAGCTCATACGGCGCCAGCAGCGTGCGAAATTCCGGCTCCCGCGCCAGGGACAAATCAAATTCTCCGCACCGGGCAATGACTTCGCCCGGCTTGGCCACGGATGCCAGCGTTTCTTCCAGGGAGCCGATCAGATTCGTTGTCTTCACGACTTTACCGTCTCCTTCAAAGCGAAGCTTGAAGGCGCGCGCCCGGTTCTTGTCGTTCGAGATAACGACCGCATCACCTTGAGCCGGAACGACCAGTACGGCCTCGGAGCCTTGAGGCATCCAGCCGGTCAAGTATCTCACGGTGCCGGTACTCTCCCCGTTGCCGTTGGAATACGCGACCAGCGCCGCGATATTCTCTGCGGCAAGCCTGGCTTGAAGAATCGCGATTCTCTTGCCCGACTCGGTAACCGGCATCGGCCAACGGCCGGGCAGAGCCGGATTTGCGAAGGATGACAATTGCTCTTGGATCGGCTTCATTGTGGTTCACCTCTTCATAGAAATGTAGGCAGAAGAAGGGCAGGAACCGGAGGTCCGAAAGCCTTCGGGCCTTATCATTGATCGATTCTCTTAGCTTAAGGCTGATTGCCCGGACCCTCCGTTGCTGCCTGCCGATTCTCCTGTTATTTCAACGTGCTGTTATAGATTTTCAGCAGCTGGTCCACACCTTTGGCATGGATCTCCTTCACGTAGCTGTCCCAATCCTTATCGATTGAAGCCTTGCCGTACACGAATTGCTCCTGCATTTTGGCATAGTAGTCATTGACCCCGGCGATCAGCAGACTTTCCTCATCCCTCTGGTCCGAGTTGAGCTTCGGAACCTTGGCCGCCGGTGTGAACCAGTTATTCTTGTTGGCTTCCTCCGTATATTTCTCGAAATCCTCATTGCCGAGAATCGTCGCGAACCATTTGAACGGCCAGACCAGAGTGAAGGAGCCGTTGGCCGATCCGATGTCCCACAGCGCTTTGTTCAGATTCTTCGAATTCTTCAGTTCACCCGTGAATTCTTTTTGGCCATCCTTCACGATGTAGTTCTGGCCTTCGATCCCCCATGTCAGGAGGTCGCTGCCTTCTTCGCTGTACAGGTAATCGACGAATTTCAGCAATTGATCGAAATACGGCTTGTTCGCCGCGCTTGCCGGGATCACGGTGCCGTGATCAATGCGGTTGCCCGCAAGCGCTTTTTGACCGGCGGGTCCCGCAATCGGCGGGATCATGGCCATCTGGAATTCCGGACCGGTGTTCTCCTTGCCGAGCAGGTTGATTTGACTGATCTCCTGACCGTTCCAGAAGAAGTACATCATGCTTTTGCTTGTCGAGATTTTCTGGTGGAGTTGATCGTAATTCGAAGTGAAAATTTCCGGGTCGGCCAAGCCTTCCTTAATCAGCCGGTTCAGGTAGGCAACATACTCTTTATAAACTTCGCTTGTGTAGACATATTCGTAGCTGCCGGTTTGTTCATTATAGATAAAGCCTTTATAGTTCGGTTCGACGCCCCAGGCGGCGCCCCACATGCTGCGCAGATCCTCGGCCGTCGTTCCGGTTAACGGATAGCTGTCCGGATAGATTTCCTTGAATTTTTTCAGCACCGCGTACAGCTCATCTGTATTGGTCGGCGCCTTGAGCCCGTAATTCTCCAGAAGATCGGTCCGGATGATCGGAGACCGGTTATAGCTCGCCGATTCGGTCAGATAAGGGAGCACATACAGTTTGCCGTCCGGCGATTTCCAGTTCTCCAGCTCGTCCTCCATCTTGAAATCCTCGATCCGCTTCTTGAGATTCGGCAGCTTGTCCATGTAATCGCTGATTGGCAGGAGGACGCCGGTTCCGCCAAGCTCCAGCACATTGGCCTGATTCACATTCGTCACCATATCAGGGATTTTGTCCGAGCTGAGCACGATCTTCGCTTTGCTCTGATAGTCCGATTCAGGAACGACCTGAACGTCCAGGTTCACATTCGTCCTTGCCAGCAGTTCTTTAAAGATCGGCCAGTCCTTGTTAAATGGAGAGCCCGTGTTGGAATACAGCATCGAGAGCGTTACGGGTTCGGCGGCAGCCTCCGCTTCGCCGCTCTCCGCGGTTTTGGCTCCGTCGGAACAGGCAGCCAGCGGAATCGCTGCGAGCAATGTTACAGCAGTAAGCTTTATCCAACGGCCAAGCCTGTTTTTCGTCATTTTCTCCATGATCCATGTCCCCCTTCAGTTATCAACCTTTTACCGCTCCGAGCAGAACTCCTTTGGAGAAATGCTTCTGCACATAAGGGATAAGGCAAAAAATAGGCAGCGTCGTTGCCATAATGGCGGCGGATTTCAGCGAAGCCGACGACAGATTCATCCGGGCGGCGCCTTGCAGCGGCTTGTCTACCATATTGGCTCCGTCCAGAATATTGCGGACGATGAGCATAATCGGATATTTGCCGGGACTGTTCAAATAAATCAACGAATTAAACCAGTTGTTCCAATACATCACAATGAGAAACATGCTCATGGCGGCGAGAATTGTCTTGGACAACGGAAGGACGATGCGGAACAAAATCGAAATCGGATTCAGCCCATCAATCAATGCGGCTTCCTCAATATGATCCGGAAAGCTTTGGAAGAAATTAATCATAATCATCAAGTAGTACGGTACGATACAGAACGGCAGCACAATGGCCCCGAGTGTATCCAAGAGTCCAATCCCCTTGACCAGCATATAGGTCGGAATCAGCCCGCCATTGAAGAACATCGTGACCATAATCAGCCAGATGAACACCTTTCGGCCCCGAATCGGCTTGGACAGCGGATAGGCGCAGATCGTCATCATGAACAGGCTGACCAGCGTGCCGACTGTGGTCTGCACGAACGCATTCCAGAAGCCGTGCAGGATGTCGGGGTGCTGAAAGATGAACCGGTAAGCTTCCACATTAATCCCGCTGGGCAGAAAATGAATCCGTCCCGAGGCGTTGGCCGCTGCATTGCTGAGCGAAACGGCCAGCAGATGCAGAAAGGGCAGAAGGACACCGCAAATGACGAGAGCCATAAACAGAAAGTTTACGACCGCGAACACGCGGTATTCCAGCGTTTTTCTGTAATGCATAGGATCTCTCCTTTCCGGCTGATTCAGTAAAGGGAATAACGGGTCACCTTTTTGGACAAATAGTTGGCCGTAATGACAATGATTAACCCGAGTATTCCACTGAACAGTCCGACCGCCGTCGCATAGCTGTAATTGCTGCTCTCCAGTCCCATCCGGTACACGAAAGTCTCGATCACGTCGCTGACCTGTGAATTACTCGGGGTATACATCAGCAAAATTTTCTCGAACGCAACATTCATCAACTGACCGAGCGATAAGATGTACACAACAGCGATGGTCGGCATCATCTGCGGCAGAGTGACATGAAAGATCTGCTTCATTCGGCTCGCACCGTCCACCCCGGCGGCTTCGTAAAGATGGGGATCAATGGCTGTGATCGCGGCAAAAAAGATGATCGAATTCCATCCGGTGTACTGCCATACCTCCGATGAGATATACAGGGTGCGGAACCATCCCGGTTCATTCATAAAAAAGACGGAGGGAAGACCGACCAGCTCCAGCGCCTTGTTAATCAGGCCATAGGTGGGCGACAGCAGCTCCTTCATCATGCCGACAACGACGACAATCGAAATAAAGTTGGGAAAATAGGAGATGGTCTGCACCGCGTTCCGCAGCTTGACCGACTTGATCTCGTTCACCAGCAGGGCGAACACGATCGCAAGCGGAACCGTGATTAGCAGATGATAGAAGCTGAGCAGCCAGGTGTTCTTGAAAGCCGCCCAAAAATTAGGATCGCGCAGAAATAACCTGAAAAATTTCAGCCCGACCCACGACTCTCCGTAAATGGAGCCACCGGGAACATATCTTCGAAAGGCCAGCACGTTGCCGATGATCGGGCCATAACGAAAAA